>CAYWSR010000361.1:0-2969 GCA_964460385.1 uncultured Occallatibacter sp.
GGTAGGCGGAGGTCCGTCCGCGCTGGCTTTCGCCGATTACAATCTCGACGGGACCCTGGACATTGCCACCGCCAACGTAACCGGATACGCAGTCTCGATTCTGCTGGGCGCGGGCGATGGCACATTCGTGCCGGGACCCAGTTTCGCCGTGGGCAGCGATCCAACCGGCATCGCGGCGGCGGATTTCAACGGCGACGGCAAGCCCGATCTTGTCACACCCAACTCGGATACGGCGAGCTTCATCTCCGTTCTGCTGAATAGCACTAAACCTTGATTGGACTAAACCGCTACGCGGTATTTGGGTGGCACGACCTTCAAAACCATAGCCAGTGATATTGGCCGCACTTTGTGAGTTCTTGTTGCGGAAGCATGGAAGAGCTGCTGTGCAGCAAACCCCACTTCGCAAAGGAGCTCTTCATGACTTCCCTTCGACTACGCATGATGGAAGACATGCAGGTGCGGAATCTCGCCCTGAATACGCAAACCTCCTACGTGCAACAGGTCTCGTTGTTTGCACGCCACTTCAACAAATCACCGGCGCAGTTAGGCCCGGAGGATATCCGCGCCTACCAGGTTTACCTGATCAACGAAAGAAAGCTGGCGCCGGGCTCCACCCTGATCGCAGTCGCCGCCCTGCGCTTCCTGTATAAGGTTTCTTTACACAAAGACTGGACTTTTGAAGACGTTATCCCAGTCCCCAAAAAACCGCAGAAACTGCCGATTGTACTGAGTCCGGAAGAAGTCCTCCAGTTCCTCGGCTCGCTCGGCAACATCAAACACAGAGCGATCCTCACTACCTGTTACGCCGCGGGCCTGCGCATCTCGGAGGCCGTACACTTGCGGCCCACTGATGTTGATAGTCAACGCATGGTGATTCGCGTCGATCAGGGTAAGGGCCAGAAGGATCGCTATGTGATGCTTTCGCCCAAATTGCTTGAGACACTGCGGAGCTACTGGCGCGCTATGCGACCACAGGGATGGCTCTTCGAAGGCGATGTGTCCGGTCAGCCCATCACCAGAAGCGCGGTGGCACTGGCTTGCCGGAAGGCCCGCCGGCTCTCTGGCATCCGCAAGCCGATCAGTCCTCATTCGATGCGCCATGCCTTTGCCGTCCATCTGCTGGAATTCGGGACCGACGTCCGCACGATTCAACTGCTTCTGGGGCACCGCAGCCTGGCGACCACGGCCCGCTATCTGCGAATCGCTACTAGCAGAGTGTGTTCCACATCGAGTCCGCTCGACCTGCTGCCTCGTCCAGTTCCCATTGAACCCCCACCCGCCCCGCCTCAGCATTTCTGAGCGGTGGCCCTTATGGATCGGCCCAAGCTGGAAGTGGCGGATGTATTTCGCCGCTACGGCGAAGCATACCGCCAACAACATGGCGCGTCGATGTCCACGGGGCAGCGGCGCGTCATGACCGCCATCGAAGTGTGCCGGACCGCCGCTCTGGGTGGCCATCTGGAACGCTGCGATGATTGCGGTCATGAGCGGAACGCGTTCAACTCCTGCCGCGACCGCCACTGCCCAAAATGTCAGTCCCTGGCCCGTGCCCGCTGGATTGAGGATCGTAAGGCCGAACTTCTCGAGGTGCCTTACTTTCATGTCGTTTTCACCGTGCCGGAAGAAATCGCCGCGATCGCTCTCCAGAACAAGGCGGTGGTCTACGCGATTCTCTTCCGCGCGACGGCCGAGACTCTAACAACCATCGCCGCAGATCCGCAACACCTCGGCGCGGAGATCGGTTTTTTCGCCGTGCTGCACAGTTGGGGACAGAACCTCCTGTTTCATCCGCACCTGCATTGCGTTGTGCCCGGCGGCGGACCATCGCTCGATGGTGATCGCTGGGTCTCCTGCCGGCCGGACTTCTTCTTGCCCGTCCGGGTGCTGTCTTCTCTGTTCCGGCGATTGTTTCTGGAGTCGCTCGAGAAAGCCTTCAATTCCGGCAAACTGAAGTTCTTCGGCACCCTGGAAACGCTGCAAGACCGATCTGCGTTCACCCGGCATCTGGCTCCCCTGAAAGAGCGAGAGTGGGTTGTCTATGCTAAGGCTCCCTTCGCCGGACCCGAGCAGGTGCTCGATTACGTGGGCCGCTACACTCATCGCGTCGCCATCTCCAATAACCGGCTGATTGACATCGAAAACAACCGGGTGAGCTTCCGGTGGAAGGATTATCGTGGGGGTGATCAGGTGAAAACGATGACCCTGACCGCCGAGGAATTCATCCGGCGGTTCCTGCTGCACGTGTTACCGAACGCATTCCAGCGCATTCGCTATTACGGATTTCTGGGCAACCGCCACCGCGAGGAAAAACTGGCTGTTTGCCGCCGTCTGCTCGGTATGCCGGTCACCGAAACTGCCGCATCACCACCGCACAAGGATTATCTCGATCATTACGAAGACCTCACCGGCCATTCGCTCCGCCAGTGCCCGCAGTGCCAGCGAGGCACCATGGTCGTGGTCCAAATTCTTCCGAGGTCAAGCGCAAAATCTCCGGCGTTAACTGACTCCTCATGATCCGTCCGAGCAGCTCCGAATTCGCGACGAATAGGTCTGGCCTTTCCGGCGCCACAGGAGAAGTGCGCATGTTTCGCGTGCACCACCGTCCAGTTCCCCCGTTTCGGCCGTTAACCCATCCAGGCATACGGGAAGGGACATCTCAAACGTTCCCTTCCGCAGCCATTCCAGACACGCATGCAACGATCTCAAGCCCTACGTGAAACAAGTCGGAGCATTCAAAACCCATAGGCCGAACTGTAGTGGAGCGGTTTAGTCCAACCCGTTTTTAGCTCACCGACGCGGCGCTCACCATCTTCTTCTCCCCAGGATTCCGTCGCCGCGTCGCCGGGCTAAAAACGCTCTGCATTATCGAAATCACCGCTCATTCGGTAGTAGCCCAAATGCAGCCCGGGCCGGCGGGGGGCAGTGAGTGGCCCAGGGAATTTGGGAACTACCTTCTGACACAGGTGATA
>CAYWSR010000362.1:0-2947 GCA_964460385.1 uncultured Occallatibacter sp.
ATTCATGTCCATCAAGGCAAGGGCAGCCGCGATCGCGATGTTCTGTTGACCTCGACCGCGCGCCTTCGCCGCATGGCTGCGAGTACTATTCCGCCACGAATGGGTCGTCTATTCCAAGCCACCTTTCGGCGGTCCTGAACATGTGCTGCGTTATCTCGGCGCCTATACTCATCGCGTCGCCATTTCCAACAGCAGACTGGTCGCTCTCTCCGACGGCAACGTCACCTTCCGCTGGCGCGATTCCGCGCATGGCAACAAGAAGCGCCTCATGACTCTGGATGTCCATGAGTTCCTGCGACGCTTCCTGCTCCACCTGTTGCCGCCGGGCTTCGTGCGCACCCGCAACTTCGGATTCCTCGCCAACCGGAAACGTGCTACGCTCTTGCCGCTATGCTTCCAACTGCTCGGCGGCACAGAGCAAAGAACAGCTTTGATAGCACCGCCGTCCGCCGACCAGACTCACTCACTCTGGAACTGCCCGATCTGCGGCGGCGCCATGCGCGTTGTCGAACGCTTCTCGGCTGCGCAACTTCTGCTTCGTTCGCCACCTCGATCGGACCGATGCACTGCATGAACCACGATCTAAATTTTCGGATACTATTCGTGCTTCGGCGCGCATCGAGAACCCATGTCTCTGCGGACCTTGAGTGCTCTGAAAGTCTGCTCCTCAGCGCGCGCCGAACCGCGCAATGCAACGCCTCGCTGCTCGCTTGCCGCTTCAAAGCCCCGGAACAAGCCCAACTCAGCGACTTGATCGAACCTCTGCACCCGAGCAGCCTCATCCAAAGTACATAGCCTTCCATCAGGGCGGCTTCCTTCAAGTCGCTGTATCAGAAGCGCCCCTCTCGAGTGCACACCACTGCACAACGTTGAGCTTGGGCGCTCCAGATAATGGAATGGTCCGTCGCCTTCCAATGCTAATTGTGGCAGGCTAGAAGCCAGAATAGGAGGAACGTTCCATGACAGCACATGTTTGCGGCATCGATATCGGCAAGACGGTCTTTCATCTAGTCGGGCTGAGTAAGGAAGGCCAAATTGTCGCCAAGAGGCGATTCACGCGGAAGCAACTCATCATCCATACAGTAAACATGCCTGCCTGTTTGATTGGCATGGAGGCTTGTCCCGGTGCCCATTACCTGGCACGTGTTCTCACGGCACAAGGGCACGAAGTGAAACTCATGCCGGCCGAGTACGTTAGGCCGTTCGTCAAATCGAACAAGAATGACTACATCGACGCTGAAGCTATCGCAGAAGCGGTGCAACGGCCAACGATGCGATTTGTTCCTATCAAGAGCGAAGCTCAGCTCGATCTTCAGGCCCTGCACCGTGTACGCGATCGCTGGATGGGGCGACGGACCGCAGTAATCAACCAAATCCGTGGGTTCTTACTGGAACACGGTATTACCGTTGCTGTGGGCCCCGCTCATCTCAAGAGACAGATTCCTTCCATTCTCGAAGACGCAGACAATCTGCTTTCACCGCGTATGCGAGCACTCCTGGCCGAGCTTCGAGACGAGTGGGAGAAGCTGGAAACGCAGATCGAAGAAATCGACCGGGAGTTTTCTCAAGCGGTTAAGAGAGAAGAGAACTGCCGACGTTTGCTCACCATCCCTGGGATCGGACCACTCACCGCAACTGCGCTCACCGCCGCGATCGGAAATGCTATGGCATTTCGCAAAAGCCGTGACTTGGCGGCCTGGCTTGGCCTGGTTCCACGCCAGCATTCAACAGGCGGCAAATCAAGACTTCTCGGCATCAGCAAGCGGGGCAATCCCTATCTTCGACGGCTTTTTATCCACGGAGGTAGAGCCGTCGTCGCACGAGCGAAACGCGAAAATCACACATTCGGCAATTGGCTTAATCAACTCGAGGCCAGAGCCCCACGGAATGCAGTCGTCGTTGCCATGGCCAACAAACTCGCACGAATCGCTTGGGCGGTACTGACCCGAGGACAAGTTTATCGTGCGACAGTTTGCCCGTGAGGAAAAGATGGAAATCGCGCGGCGATTCCCACTTTCCCTCACGACGACGGCTACTACGAGTTATCACCAGGTTTGCACGCAGATTCGATGATGGCTGAACAGGTTCATCCAGCCCACCTCAAACCTTCAGTGCTGTACGGTCTGCAGCTGAGACCACCCAGATAATTAGGAGAGGAAGGGCGTGGATTCCATCATGGCTCGAAGCAGATCCATCGCTTCACCCAGAAGCCGAATACATAGAAGCAGACCGCTTCTGCCATCAAAAGATCTTGCTTGCAATCAGGCGACGGACCATACATACAGCACTAAGACTTATCGATCCTCATCACGCGTTACGTTGCCAAACGCTGGATAGGTTTGTGATACCTTGCGGCTGATGCGTTCTTTACGGAAACGGAAGTTATTCGGGGCGTTGCTGCTGGTAGGGTTCGGGGTCGCGCTGGTAACGACCTCCGGCCTGGTGAAGCTCCATGACGAGATTCTGAAGGCGTCGTTTGAGCAGCGGGACCAGGCGATTCAGAGCTGGGTGCATGGGTTTGCGCGATCGATGCTGACGGAGGCGATGAGTGGGCTGAGTTGGATTGGGTCGCCCTTTGTGCTGACGCCAGCGGTGGCGTTAGCTGCGGGATTGATGTGGCGGTGGGGGCTCAAGGACGACGCCGTGCTTGTGGCTGCGGCGGCGCTGGGCGGGGTGGCTCTGAACGAGGTGATGAAGCTGCACTTCAAGCGGTCGCGACCGGAGTTGCCGTGGGCGTTTGTGCATGAGCACAGCTTCTCGTTCCCGAGCGGGCACTCAATGCTGGCGATTGTGATGTACGGGGTCATTGTCTACAAGACGCAGGACAGGCTACGTAGCAAGTGGGCCAAGACGGCGTTGATGGTAAGGGCGTTCCTGATGGTGGTGGTAATCGGAGTGAGCCGGGTGTACCTAGGGCTGCATTATCCGAGTGATGTGGCGGGAGGGT
>CAYWSR010000363.1:0-2838 GCA_964460385.1 uncultured Occallatibacter sp.
CTGCCGACGACGGCCACGCGCTTGCCGGTGTTGATCTCCGGCGGCTCGGGCTGAATCCAGCCCTCATCCCAGGCGCGATCGACGATGCTGCGCTCGATGAGCTTGATGGAAACTGCCGGCTGGTCGATGCCCAGCACGCAAGCGGCTTCGCAGGGGGCCGGGCAGATGCGGCCGGTGAACTCGGGAAAGTTGTTGGTGGCATGGAGGCGCTGAATTGCGCTGCGCCAGCGTCCTTGATACGCGAGGTCGTTCCAGTCGGGGATCAGGTTGTTTACCGGGCAGCCCGTGTGGCAGAAAGGAACTCCACAGTCCATGCACCGCGCACCCTGTTCGCGCTGCTTCTCTTCGGGAAACGGCTCGTAGATTTCGAACCAGTCTTTCACGCGGTCTTCGACCTTGCGGCGCGTTGCCTGCTCGCGATTGAGCTCAAGAAATCCAGTGACCTTACCCATGCTCCACCTCTGAGGGAACCGTCACCAGGGGCGACGTGGTTTTCGGAGAACAATAGACGGCCTCAACCCGAGCCGCGCCCAGCACGCGCTTGTACTCGTGCGGGAAGATCTTGATGAAGCTGGGCTGCGCATCGGTCCAGTGTTCCAGGATCCACGCCGCGCTGGGGCTGCCGGTGAGGTCGCGATGGCGCTCGAGCAGGCTGCGCACCAGGTCTATGTCCTCCTTGAGTGCGAGGGGCTCCAGATCAACACTGGCGCGGTTGCAGCGCCGCGTGGAGAAGTCGCCCTGGTCATCGAAGACATAGGCAATGCCGCCGCTCATGCCCGCGGCAAAGTTGCGCCCGGTGGATCCGAGAACTACAACCGTGCCGTTGGTCATGTATTCGCAGCCGTGATCGCCCACGCCTTCGACTACCGCGGTCGCGCCCGAGTTGCGCACCGCAAAGCGCTCGCCCGCGATGCCGTTCAGGTAGACATCGCCGGAGGTCGCACCGTAGAGCACAACGTTGCCGACAAGGATGCTTTCTTCCGGCAGGAACGGCGAGGTTTTCGGCGGGTAGGCGATGATGCGCCCGCCCGAGAGGCCCTTGCCCAGGTAGTCGTTGCTGTCGCCTTCGAGCTCAAGGGTGACGCCACTGGGCACGAACGCGCCAAAGCTCTGACCTGCGGAGCCATTGAACTTGAAGTGAATGGTGCCGTCGGGCAATCCAGCCGAGCCGTAGCGCCGCGCAATCTGGCCGCCGAGCATTGCGCCGACGGTGCGGTGTACGTTGCGTATGGCAAAGGTGCCCGTGACGGGAGTTTTGGATTCAAGCGCAGGCGCGGCCTTGGCGATGAGCTGGTGATCGAGCGCCGCGGTCAGGCCGTGGTCCTGCGCCTGGGTCTTGCGCCGCGCAACCCGCGAGGGCAGCGTAGGCGAGTAGAGGATCGACGCGAGGTCGATGCCCTTGGCCTTCCAGTGTTCGTGGGCAATCGCCGCCTCAATTCTGTCGACCCGGCCCACCATTTCGTCCACCGTACGGAAGCCGAGCTTGGCCATGTATTGGCGCACCTGCTCGGCGATAAAGAAGAAGAAGTTGATGACGTGCTCAGGCTGGCCGGTGAAGCGCGCGCGCAAGACGGGATCCTGCGTGGCAATGCCGACTGAGCAGGTATTCAGATGGCACTTGCGCATCATGATGCAGCCCATGGCGATGAGCGGCGTGGTGGCAAAACCGAACTCTTCAGCGCCGAGCAGCGCGGCGATGGTGACGTCGCGTCCGGTTTGCAGCTTGCCGTCGGTCTGGACGCGGATGCGGGAGCGCAGATCGTTCAAGAGCAGCACCTGTTGCGTTTCGGCGAGGCCCAGCTCCCACGGCAGTCCCGCATGTTTGATCGAACTGAGCGGGGAAGCGCCGGTTCCGCCTGTGTCGCCGGAGATGAGCACTACGTCCGCATGGGCTTTGGAAACGCCCGCGGCTACGGTGCCTACGCCGACTTCAGAGACCAGCTTGACCGCGATGCGCGCCTGCGGATTTACGTTTTTCAAGTCGTAGATCAGCTGGGCCAGGTCTTCGATGGAATAGATGTCGTGGTGAGGCGGGGGCGAAATCAGTCCCACGCCGGGGATGGAGTGCCGCGTCCTGGCAATGACCGCGTCCACCTTGTCGCCGGGCAACTGGCCGCCTTCGCCGGGCTTTGCGCCCTGCGCCATCTTGATCTGGAGCTCGTCGGCGTTCACCAGGTAGTTGGTGGTGACGCCGAAGCGTCCGCTGGCGACCTGTTTTACTGCCGAGCGGCGCAGATCGCCGTTTGGATCGGGCGTGAAGCGCTCTTCGTCTTCGCCGCCTTCGCCGGTATTCGACATGCCTCCCAGACGGTTCATCGCAATGGCGAGGGTCTCGTGGGCTTCCTTGCTGATCGAGCCGTAGCTCATCGCGCCGGTGGTGAAGCGCTTGACGATCTCCTTGGCCGGCTCGACTTCCTCGAGCGAAATCGGCTCGTCGGCGTACTTGAGCTTGAGCAGCCCTCGGAGTGTGCAGAGCTCGCGGTTCTGGTCGTCGATCAACGCCGAGTATTCCTCAAATGTCGCAGCGCTGTTGGCCCGCACCGAGTGCTGCAACTTGGAGATGGTCTGCGGGTTGAGCAGGTGATACTCACCTTCGACGCGGAACTGGTAGGTACCGCCGACGGAAAGATCGGTCTCTGACTCCGTGAATGGCTGGAAGGCGTATGCGTGCTTCATCTGTGCTTCGCGAGCCAGGACTTCCAGGCCAACGCCCTCAATGCGCGAAGCGGTTCCCGCGAAGTAGGCGTCAATCAACGATTTGTTGAGGCCCACGGCCTCAAAGACCTGCGCGCCGCGATAGCTCTGCAGGGTGCTGATGCCCATCTTGGAGAAGGTCTT
>CAYWSR010000364.1:0-2828 GCA_964460385.1 uncultured Occallatibacter sp.
CCATGAAAAGGCTCAGCCTCAGGATGAAGCTGGCGGTTGGATTCGGGGCGCCCTTGCTGGTCCTCGTGATCGTCGGCGCCGTCAGCTACTGCTCCATCATTACTCTGGCTGCTTTGTCCGCGGATGTCGTCGACAAGACGCATTCCGTTGCTGTCATGCACGACATCGAAGCGCGGATGAACGACCAGAAGGCTGAATCGCGCGGGTTCCTCCTGGATAACAGCAGGCAGGAGGAACTCGAGCGCTACGCCAACAATACCCGGCTGCTGGCGGACGACTTCTCAACCCTGGACCTGGCCGTCCATACGGAAAAAGGAAAGCAGGTTCTTTCTCAGATTCATGGCGGCTGGGACGGCTACCAATCGAGGATGGACAAGGCCATCGAGTTGGGGCGCGCCGGCAACGCCAAAGAGGCCGTAGCCCTGCTCTATGATCCCCAGACCGTAGCGCTGCGCAACCAAACGGCGACCTCCCTGAAGGCCCTGGCTGCCCGGGGAGACGAGTTGGGAGCGGTTGCTCGCCAGAAACAGCAAGCCACTGAGACCAGAGTGAAGATCGAACTGGTGATCCTCGCCTTCCTCGGTCTGGGGGTTGCCTTTGCCATGGCCCGCTATATCGCCCGCAACATCGTGGGACGCGTTGCCCAAATGGTCGCCACGATCCGGGCCATCGCAGAGAACGACCTCTCCCTGGACGATATGGTGGTCAGAAACAGGGAACAGATCCGACCATGCGGAACCCTGCTCAATGGCATGAAGAACAGCCTCCGCCAAACCATCCAGTCTGTCGCGCAGAACGCGGAGCTTGTGGCCAGCGCGGCCGTGGAGCTTTCGGCCTCCTCTCAGCAGCTTCTTGATAACGCCGGCGCTCAAAGAGATCAGAGCCACCAGATCGCCACCACCATGCAGGAGATGTCAGCGGCCATCGCTGAGGTCGGCGCCAGCGCCGCGCGCGCCGAGCAGGGCGCTGTCGAGGCCCGCGGGCAGGCGCATCAGGGCGGACAGACGGTGGAGCAGACCGTCTCCGCGATGCAGAGCCTCACCCAGGCCAGCCGCGCCACCAGCGAGCAGATCGAGGGGCTGGCCCGCAGCTCCAGCGAGATCGGCAAGGTCATTTCCGTCATCAGCGAAATCGCCGAGCAGACCAACCTGCTGGCCCTCAATGCCGCCATTGAAGCGGCGCGCGCCGGCGAGCAGGGTCGCGGCTTTGCCGTGGTCGCCGGTGAGGTGCGCCGGCTCGCGGAACGAACCGGCCAGGCCACCCGCGAGGTGGGTGGGCTCATCGCCAACATTCAGGCCGAGGCAAAGAAGGCCGTCGAGTCCATCAGGACCGAGATCGTGCATGTGAACGAAAGCGCGGAGAGCGCCTCCCCCGCCGGCTCCTCCATCAACGGCATCATTCAGGCTTCCGACAATGTCAAGGACATGATCGGCCAGATCGCCACCGCTTCCACCGAACAAACCTCGGCCATCGAGGAAGTCAGCCGGACCATGGCACAAACGGTGCGCGTCATAGATCTCTCGGCGACCGGAACGCGGGATGTCGCGAAGGCCAGCTCCGAGCTCTCTCGCCTGGCGGTGGATTTGCAGAATCTTGTCTCCCGGTTCCGGCTCGAACGGCAAAACGTACACGGAGAGGCGGCTCACTCCACACTGACTTCTCTCCAGTTCAGCGAATCGAGACCCTGAGACCGGGCGCCGCTCCGATTGACCGTCCCGCAACACGATTTGTATGATCAGAACTGCTTCTTCTCTCAGGCGGCGTAGCTCAGCTGGTTAGAGCGTGGGATTCATAACCCCAAGGTCGATGGTTCGAGCCCATCCGCCGCCACCAGGATTGGCATTAAGGTCCCATCCACCGCCAGCGACCTTTGGCGCCTTCCGTGGCACTGAGCTCCTTCCCCGTTCGACTCCCCGCCCAGGGCGGCTCGCTCAGGGTCAGGATTTCGCCAGCGGGCTCGGACGCCCGCAAGACGGCTCAAGTTGTCTTCCTGATCCGGCAGCGATACAAAGGCAGGGAAGTACCCTTCTCCTGAAAGGATCTCCATGACCCTGGCGTCTAGCCGTCGTGGTTTCGCTGTGCTTTGCCTCACTCTCTCCGGAATCGTTCTGACCGGCGCTGCTCAAACGGCACAATATCCCAACTATCCCAGCGAGACTCCGGCGCAGTTCACGTCTCCCGCCGACATCCTGCACTACGAGCGGCGCGACGTCATGATCCCCATGCGCGATGGCGTCAAGTTGCACACCGTGATCCTGCTGCCGAAGGCTCTCCTCGAATCCCACGGCGCCAAGCATGCCGGAATGTTGCTGACAAGGACCCCGTATGATGCCACCGGGCTGACCAGCCATGCTGCCAGCACCCATCTGGGGCCGATCCTCGAGGGGTACGACAATGCAACCGACGTGGTCGTCGAGGACGGCTATATCCGGGTGGTCCAGGACATTCGGGGCAAGTACGGCTCCGAAGGCGACTTCGTCATGAACCGGCCGGTCCACGGACCGCAGAACCCGACTCCGGTGGACGAAGCGACCGACACCTGGGACTCCATCGACTGGCTCGTGAAAAACGTCCCGGAAAGCAACGGCAAGGTCGGCATTCTCGGCATCTCGTACAACGGATTCCTGCCGCTAATGGCGCTCTATCATCCTCATCCGGCGCTCAAGGTTGCTGTGCCGATGAACCCCATGGTCGACGGCTGGATGGGCGACGACTGGTTCCACAACGGCGCTTTCCGCCAGCAGAACCTGCCCTATATCTACGAGCAGGAAGGAACCCGCTCCAACGACGCCAAGTGGTGGACCGCGAACTTCGACGATTACGACCTG
>CAYWSR010000365.1:0-2824 GCA_964460385.1 uncultured Occallatibacter sp.
GGAGTGAACCATCTGAGGCACGTGTTATCCACGTAATTTTTTGTTAGGACGGTAGTTGCGGACCGTATATCCACGCGTACTCTTGGCATAATCGCAGCAAGAGCGGTTTCTCAATATCTGTTCCAGCCACTCGGAGCTTGACCTCTAAAAGCGAAAGCCGGGCCTGAACGCAGAGGCCAAGACAAGGGATCGAGTGCTGGGCAAGAGTTCAAGCCCCGAGGCAGAGCCGTTTCCCGGTGGGAGCACTCAAGAGTGACCAGCTATAGCCGTCAGGACGTGTTGCGGATCCTGCAGATCAGTTCTCACCAGCTGCAGGGGTGGGAGCGCGCCAGACTCATTCCCCAACAGCAGACATACACCTTCAAGGATCTTGGGCAGTTGAGGACGCTGCGATGGCTGCGCGAGGAGAGCGTATCGGCGGCTTCGATCCGCGACTCAATTGTGGCGATGAAGGCTGTGGCTGGGATGACGAATCCGCTCCTTGAGGCCTGCGTGGTTCGGACAGGCACGCGACTGGCCTTTCGTCACATGGGCTCGATGGTGGACCCAATCCGGCGGCAACTGCTGTTTGACTTTGAGCGATCCGAACGGATGGAGCGGTTGGACCGGCCGTCGGCCTCGTCCGATATCTCTCCGCTGCGCAGAAACGGCAAAGAAAGCCCGCGCGGCATTCAGGAGCGATTCCTGGGCGCAGTGCAGGCCGAAGAGCGCGGTGAGAAGCAAATCGCGATTCGCCTGTATGAAGAGATTCTAAGCATCGACTCGGAGTATGCCCCGGCGTATATCAACCTGGGAACGATTCACTTTCATCTTCGCCAGTTTGGCCGCGCCGAAGAACTCTACCGGCGGGCAACCGAGGTCGATGCCGGGTATGTGCTGGCGTTCTTCGATCTGGGCAACGTGCTGGACGAGTTGCAGCGGCAGGATGAGTCGATCGTGGCGTATCGCCGGGCGATTGCGCTGGCCCCCCGCTTTGCCGATGCCCACTACAACCTTGCGCTGGCCTACGAGCGCAAGGGAAAGAAACGGCAATCGCTGCGCTACTGGCAGGCGTATCTTAAACTGGACAACAGCGGCCCCTGGGCGGACCACGCGCGCTGCCAGATCCGCAATCACCTGAGCCAGGAAGAGCTGACCATTGCGGCGCGGGCCGGGCGGTTCCTGCCTCCGCGCACGGGGACGGCGGCGCTGATCCTGGTTGATTAGATTCCAGGAAAAATGACAGAGCAAAATTGAACAGCGCCCTGCCGGTCTGGTGACGTAAATCTTCTTTGTGCGTAAACTCAGGATTCCGCGCCGGCTAAGACCACCCGCAGCGCCCCGTCCTACAATCGACCTGTCAAACTCCCAACCTGACGAGAGTAGCCGCAGAGGCAACTTTCTGGCTCCATTCGATCTCTAAGCTTCACAAGGAGAAACTATGATCCACGGGAAATTTTTAGCTTTTCCGGCCCTCGCGATAGCGCTGCTAAGTTCTTCCTCCGTTGGCCCGGCCCAGATCGCCGTCGGTATTGGCGTTGAACCCGGTTGCCCCTATGGGTACTTCGACTATGCCCCCTATGACTGCGCGCCCTACGGCTACTATGGGCCCGACTGGTTTGTCGGCGGCATCTTCATTGGAGCTGGTCCATGGTTCCACGGCCACCACGGCTTTTACGGCCACGTCGACAATCGCTTTGACCCTCATAACGGCTACCGCGGGCCATTGCCGGCGCGCGGCGCGCAGCCGTTCAACCACTTCCAAGGTAACGAGGCACGAGACGGGAAAGGCAACGTAGGCCACGCCAGCCATGAAGCCACCAACGAGCATGCCCTCCCCGGTGCTCGAGCTGGCTTCCGCGGACACAGGTAACCGAGGAATCCACTTCAGCCTCGATCGGTGATAATGTGACGCGATAAGGCGCCAAAAGCGTCTTATCGCGCCTGCGTGAGGGCTTCGCATCCCCGGCTAAAGCTCCTGCAGACCCGCAGCCCCGTTTGATACACTCCGAGGCCGGAGGCGAATCTCGCTTGGCGCACGGAACCCCCACCCCCCTCACACAACTCTCCGAAGAGGAGAGCCTTTTCTCGTCCACTGTCAGGCAGTTTGCCGAGGAGCAGCTTGCGCCCCAGGTGAGCGCGATGGACGAGCAGCAGCAGTTCGCCGCCGGCCTGGTAGACCGGCTGTTCGAGATGGGCCTGATGGGAATCGAGATTCCCGAGGATCTGGGCGGCGCGGGCGGATCTTTCTTTGACGCGGTCCTTGCCATTGAAGCGATCTCGACCGTGGACCCTGCCGTGGCCGTGCTGGTCGGCGTGCACAACACGCTGGTGGTGAACGCGCTGCGGCGGTGGGGGACAGAAGAGCAAAAGAAACACTGGCTGCCGAAGCTGGCCTCGAGAACGGTAGGGGCGTATGCGCTGAGCGAAGCAGGTTCGGGGTCCGACGCGTTTGCGCTGCAGACGCTGGCGGAGGCAACGCCGGGCGGATTTCGGCTGAGCGGGCGCAAGCTTTGGATTTCGAATGCTCGTGAAGCAGGGCTGTTTATCGTCTTTGCCACGGTGGATCGCGGCGCGGGGTACAAGGGAATTACGGCCTTCCTGGTGGAGCAGAACACGCCGGGGCTGACCGTGGGGCGCAAGGAGGACAAGCTCGGCATCAGGGCGAGCAGCACCTGCGAGCTGATTCTGGATGGCTGCGAGCTTGGGGCGGAGTGCGTGTTGGGCGAGTCTGGCAAGGGCTACAAAATCGCGATTGAGACGTTGAACGAGGGGCGCATCGGCATCGGCGCGCAGATGCTCGGCCTGGCTGAGGGCGCGTGGGGCCATGCAGCGCGCTACGCCA
>CAYWSR010000366.1:0-2819 GCA_964460385.1 uncultured Occallatibacter sp.
AACACGCTGTGAATTACAAGTACCTTGTGTAGTTCTCACGCAGACACTAAAGCCCGGTAGCCACTACCGGCTCCGGCGCACCCTTAGGAGAAGACAGATACCCTGTCACGGTGTTCCTGGCGCTCACATTGTTGACCACAACCTCAAACAACTTGGGTTCCTTGCCGCTGTAGAACTGAAGCGGCTCATTCAGGCTCTTGTCCTTCTTCTCGTACTGCTTGTCATCGGAATAGACGGCGAGGGTGTACCTGCTCCTTTTCGAGTCGGCTCTCTTCAATTCCAGACTCACTGTCCCCACCTCCTGCTTCTGCCCCCTCACCAGCGTGAACTGGTAGTAGTTCCGGTCGCCCTTGTGCTTGAGGATCTCCAACTCTGCGCCATTGCGCGCAATCAGGGAGCTGTGGCCGTTTAGATCGCCCTTCATCGACGTCAACTGGTTGTTGGTCTCGGCCAAGTCGCTCTGCGTCTTCGCCACGTCGGTCTTGACGCCGCCAACATCTGTCTTCACGTCGCTGACGGCGCTCGAAACCGCGGCCACCTGACCCTCGGTTTGCTGCTGCTCGGTTGCGAGGCGCGCAGTCGTCCGCTCCCCGCGAACCTCGCGGACCTGCAGGGCCGCCGCGCGCGTATCCAATTGCTGCTGTGTCAGGCCGAGCGAGGTCTTCATGGCGTCCGTGGTCGCGTCGAGCCGCGCGTCGGTATCCTGCAGTGCTGCAGTGAGCTTAGTGTTCTTCGCCGCGGCATCCGTCAAAGCCTGCTGCTGTGTAGCCACTTTGTTGCTCAGCGTGTAGCTCCAAATAACCCCGCCCAACCCCAAGAGCATCGCCACTGCGATCGCTGCCAACAGTGGGCCGGAATGCGTTCTGTGAGATCCTTGAACCATTTCATCTGTCATGTGTTTTCTTTCTTTGCTCCGGCTCACCCTACGGCGACCCAAGCGGCGCTGTGAGGCCCGTTATGAGCGGGCTGTGTAACTGCTTCTGCTACGAAGTTGCAGTCTGAATCATGAGTCTGAAACTCGCGAGCTTCTTCCTTGCGGAGGCGTCTTATTTGAGACGCTTCTATCCCGCTTCTTTGGATAGGTAGGGGCTTTGGCAGACAATTGCATGGCTGTGTCGGCTGCCGGGGCGCTGGTGCTCAGACATTGAAGCTCGATCCTATACAGTGCAATTGCCGCGCCAATGCGATCATTCAGCAGTTGAAATGCCTATCCGGGTCATAGGATGCGACTTAGACAAGGCGACCGAGATGAAATGGAGTCAGAGCGGGGTGTCCCGACTGCTGTTGGCTATGTAATTGCCGTCAAAGCTCGTCTTTCTTACACGGTAGAGATGGAGGGCACGGGCTATTCTGCCTCGGCGTGGTTAAAGCTAGCAGAGGGTTATGTGCGGATAGGCGACAATTCGCCCGCGACCCCATGAATGAGCGCAAATCTCCATCGCCAATTCAGCCATAGAACACTTGTGGAGCTGACGTTACCAACGGCGCGGTCAATAACTCAGCGCCGTGCGGAAAAGGGTCCGACTTCTGCCTAAACATTGGGCCGGAACTCGTATCTCTCAGGCAAGGCCGCCCTGGGGATTGAAGCGGATCGAGGCTTCAGGCTTTGGAAGGGGAGCTGGGTGCGGCGGGGAGGGTGAACTGGAATTTGCTGCCCTGGCCTGGGGTGCTTTCGGCCCAGATGCGTCCTCCATGCTGCTCGACGATGCTGCGGCAGAGAGCGAGGCCAAGGCCGGTGCCACCGAGAGCGCGGGAGTCGGAGGCGTCGCCCTGCTGGAAACGATCGAAGATCCTCTCGAGCTTTTCGGCAGAGATGCCGCGGCCCTGATCCTCGACGCTGAACGAGACCTCGCTTTGGCCTGAGGGCTGGGCGGAGAGGCGGATGATGGTGTCGGAGGGCGAGAACTTGAGGGCGTTGGCGACGAGCTCATTGAGGACCTGGAGGATGCGCTCTTCATCGGCGAGGATCAGGACGGGCGGGGCGTCGATGCGGAGGGTGATGCGGGCCTGGGTGGCCTGAGGGTAAGCGACATCGGCAGCACGGCGCAGCAGGACCATGGCTTCGACGGGCTCTCGGTCGAGGGGCAGCTTGCCCTTGCCGACGCGGTCGAAGTCGAGGATATCGTTGACGAGACGGATGAGGCGGTCGGAGTTGGCGATGGCCAATTCGACCATCTGGTGCTGTTTTTCAGGGCGGCGGTCGAGGGAGCCGGAGGCGATGAGGCCGAGCGAGGCGCGGAGCGAGGTGAGCGGGGTACGCAGCTCGTGGCTCACGGTGGAGATGAACTCGTCTTTCATTTTTTCGAGGCGGCGGCGCTCGGAGACATCGCGGAAGGCGACGACCATGCCGGAGACGCGGCCGTCTTCGAGGATGGGGTTGGCGCTGTACTCGACGGGGAAAGCGATTTGACTGTCGCGCCAGAAGACTTCGTCGCGCATACGGATGGATTCGCAGCGGCGGAGGGCCTGGAGGATAGGGCTGGTGGAGCGGGAATAGGGCGTTCCATCGGAGTGGCTGTGGTGGATGACGTCGTGCATATCGCGTCCGGTGAGCTGCTCTGGGTTGCAGCCGAGGGCGGCGGCGCCGGCCTGGTTGATGAAGGTGATGCGGCCTTCGAGGTCGATGCCGTAGATGCCGTCGCCGACCGACTCGAGGATGAGTTCGCGCTGGCGCGTGGCCATGTGGAGGGCCTGCTCGGCCTGGTGCTGCTCGGTGACGTCGATGCCGTGGTTGAGGACGAAAGGGCGCTCGCCGGGCAACTGCATGCGGCGGCTGCGGAAGGCGATGCGGCGGTAGACGCCGTCGCTGCGGCGGAGGG
>CAYWSR010000367.1:0-2801 GCA_964460385.1 uncultured Occallatibacter sp.
CCATCTCGTTCAACTCATGCCGCAACCGGCACTGCCCGAAGTGCCAGGGGAACGCGCGTGCCAAGTGGCTGGCCGCGCGCTCGGCTGAACTGTTGCCCGTTTCGTACTTCCACGTCGTCTTCACGCTGCCGCATGAACTTTCCGCTCTTGTCCTGCAGAACAAGCAGCTGCTTTACGATCTGCTCTACCGCACCAGCGCTGCCGCGATGCTCGAGCTGGCTCGCGATCCCAGGCACCTGGGAGCCGACATCGGATTCCTCGGCGTGCTCCATACATGGGGGCAGAACCTCGAGCATCATCCCCATATCCACTACATCGTTCCCGCCGGCGGCCTGGCTCTCGACGGTTCCAGATGGATCGATTCCTCGCCACGCTTCTTTCTGCCTGTCAGAGCGCTCAGCGAAGTCTTCCGCGGCAAGTTCTGCGAGCAGCTGCGTGAACTGTTTCAGCAGAACAGACTGCAGTTCCATGGCTCAGTCGAACAACTTGCCGCATCTGCCGCATTCAGCCACTTACTCTGGCAACTCAGCCTGAAGGACTGGGTGGTCTACGCCAAGCCACCCTTCGGCGGCGCCGAGCATGTTCTCAGCTACCTGGCCCGCTACACCCATCGCGTCGCCATTTCCAACCATCGGCTCGTTGCCTCCGAAAACAATCGCGTCTCCTTCCGCTGGCGGGACTATGCTCACGGCGGCAAGAAGAAGGTCATGACCGTTTCCGCTCATGAGTTCCTGCGCCGCTTCCTGCTTCATGTCCTGCCCGGCGGCCTGGTTCGCATCCGACACTTCGGACTCTTCGCTAACCGCAGACGAGGTGATGCGCTCCAACGTTGCCGCGCTCTGCTCGGCTCAACGGCCTGCATCGATACGCCCGACCCGCCTGGCCTGCGCTGTCCAGCATGCTCCGGCATCATGTTCGTCGTCGAGCGGCTCACCTGCGCTCAGCTTTACTTCCAGCCGAACCTGGCGCCGTCCCAGCCAAGGAGGTGCAGCGTTGACAGCTCATGACAGACTCACAGCCCCCAACCACAACGCTGTCGTGTTCGCGCACGCAATGCCGGAGTGTGCACTGGCTGCAGCCACGAACCACGCAAAGGCGCATTTGCAAATACCGCCTCAGCCTCGCCTTCCCAGAAATCGCCCTCCGTGCAGCACGATTCGTTCACCGCGTCGAATCAACAACCAACGAACGTATCCTCCCGCCGATTGAAATCCCATAGGTAGATCACCGCGCCCGTCACGCCAGCGACTTACTTCAAACGACCCCGTCGAAAATCAGCCCCCCCGGTGTTGCGCTCGCTAGTCTCATGCTGGCGCCCCGTCAGCAGGAGTGATCTGAACGTTATAGCCAAATTTGCGAAGCTGCTTGGCCAGAGATCGGGCACGATGGATCAGAAGTTTTGGTTCGGATTCGATACCTTGCTCGATGTAGCGAATTCCTTCATGGAGGATCTTCCAGACAAGGCGGCATAGGCGATGTGCGATGGCCCAGACGGCGGATTGATAACCCAGGCGCGGCAGCAACCGCCGGAACACTGCCTGAAAGTGCGTGCCTTTGCTCCGGGCAGCAGAATTAGCGGCCTGGTTGAGCACACGGCGCATGTACTTGTTGCCTTTCGCCGAACGGCTGCTGGAGTTCTCTTCGGCGCTTTCCTGACTTCCGGGGCAGGTTCCCACCCAGGAAGTGAACTCGGCCGCGGAAGGAAACGTGCCGGCCGTGACCCCAACTTCGGCGATAATCTGTTGGGCTGAATCGATGCCGAGGCCGGGTACTTCCGCCAGTCGGACCACAGTGTCCTGATACGGCTTCATTGCCTGCGCGATCAGACTGTTTAGCTTTGCGATTTGCTCATCAACCAACCGCAGCCGCTCCAACTGCAGCGCGAGCATTTGCCGGTGCATGGAATGCGGTCTACCTGTCAACGCTTCGACCAGCTGTTCTTCGCTGCATTTCAACCGATGGTCTCCCAGCATCGCCAGATTCTTCGCATCGGTTTCGCCATTGGCCAAGGCATGCAGGATGCGAAGACCGCTCGTTCCCAGCAAATCGGTGACGACTACTGAAAGTTTGATACGCATCTCTTCCAGCAGACACTCGATCTGACTCTGGAGCCGTATCCGATCGCGTACAAGTTGCAGCTTCATCCGGGTCAGGTTACGCCAGATTCGCTGCTCACCATCTGGCACAAAACTCAGAATCAGTTCCTGTGCGATCAGCCTCCGCACCAGCCGCTCCGCGTCCTTGAAGTCATGCTTGCGCCCTCGCGGAGCACGATTGGAGAATGCCTGTGCCAGGTGCAAACAGAAATGTGGCTCCAACTCCAGCCACACCGATCTCCAGTATTGCGCTGTGGATTCCATCACCGCTTCCTCTACGCCCAACTGCTCCAGCCACGTTGATAAGCGGCGCAAGTCACTCGGCATGGTGGTAAAGCGCCGCCGCTCCGGCTTCGAATCCGGCGTGCGCGCATCTATCACCACTACCATCAGAACCTTCTTGTGAACGTCGATTCCTGCTATCTTGCTGGCCATCGCCCCCTCCTGGCGTGAAAGCGGCAGGAAGCGTGCGCAAAGACATTAGACGCCGTCACGAGCTACCAAACCGCCCTACAGGCGGATGGCGCGACACAGATTGGTTCAATCACGCATCCCGGGCCAAACTCTATCACGGCCTCAACTGCTCCAGGGTCGTTCCGGCCTTTGCCGTTCCACGCCAATTCAATCGTAAAGGCTCGAGACGCTAAACCCTTTTTCATCCCTATGGGTGGGCCGCAGGCCCATGTGTAACTCTATCGAAACTGC
>CAYWSR010000368.1:0-2791 GCA_964460385.1 uncultured Occallatibacter sp.
CGACCGCCGCATCACCGACTCCTCCTTCCGCCAGCAGATCCTCTACACCGTCAACCAGGTCGAGAGCATCTACTGGGGTCTGGTTCAGGCCTACGAAGACCTGCAAGCCAAGCAGCGTGCCCTCGAACAGAGCAGCAAGGTCGCCAGCGACAACCGCAAGCAGCTTGAGATCGGCACCATGGCTCCGCTCGACGTGCTCAATGCCGACCAGAGCGTCGCATCCGACAAGCAGGCCCTCATCGCCTCGCAGATCAGCCTCAACTACCAGCAGCAGATCATCAAGCAGGCCATCGCCCGCAACCTCAACGACGCAGCGCTAACCGCGGCCGCCGTCATTCCCACAGATCGCGTCAGTACAGCGCAGATCCCGGAGGAGACTGAACCCATCGAGTCCCTTGTCCAGCAAGCCTTCCAGCAGCGCCCCGAACTCGAGCAGGCTGTCCTCACACTGCGCAATGACGAGATCACGCTCAGGGGTGCCCGCAATGCGCTGCTCCCGCAGTTCGATGTCTTCGCCTACCTCAGCGGCTCGGGTGTTGCCGGCGCCATCAACCCGGACCTGAGCACCACCTTCTACGGAACCGCAAAGCTGCCGGGCGACACCGGCTTTGGCACTGCCCTGTCCAACGCCTTCAACAACTCTTCTCCCGACAAGGGAATCGGGTTCAACCTGAGCGTTCCCATCGGCAACAAGCTGGCGCAGTCGGTGCAGGCCCGCTCAATCATGGAATATCGCCAGGCTGAACTCCGCCTCGAGCAGCTCTACACTCAGATCCGCATGCAGGTCATCAACGCGCAGTTCGCGCTCACCAACGATCGTGCGCAGGTCGAGGCCTCCATCGCGGCTCGCGACTTCAACCAGCAGAGCCTGGATGCCGAGCAGAAAAAGCTCCACCTCGGCGCCTCAACCACCGCGCTTGTTCTGGCGCAGTCGCGCGCTCTGGCCATCGCGGAGGACAGTCTCATCGCTGCAAATGCAAACTACGCCAAGGATCGTGCCGGCCTCTATCAAATCCTGGCCACCACTCTGCAGCACTACGGCATCAACCTCACCGACGCAGCAGCGGGCGTAGTCAACACCGCGCCTGTCGTCCCCGGAATCCAGCAAGTCAAGCCGGACACCCAGCCGGCCACCACCCCGCCCGCTTCGCGCTAGCGCATTTCACTCATAACGAAAACTCCCCGTGTCCCATCCATTCCGCGTCTTTTGCGGAATGGGTGGGACGCAACAATGCAGGGTGCCCCAGGTCCCTCGCACTTGGGGACCTGGGAGACACACTCACACTCACACTCGTCCCTACCGTTCCGCCACCTGCTCCAGCAGATCGAAGAACTCCGGAAAGCTGATCCCCGCCGACTCCGCCCCCTGAATCAGTGTCTCCCCCTCCGCCCGCAGCGCCGCCACGCTGAACGCCATGGCAATCCGATGGTCCCCGCCTGAATCAATCGTCGCCCCATGCAACCGCTGCCCGCCCGGAACATCCACCCCATCCTCGAACTCCTCCACCTCGGCCCCCATCGCGCGCAGGTTCTTCACCACCAGAGCAATCCGGTCCGACTCCTTCACGCGCAGCTCCTTCGCATCCCGTATGCGAATCCCCCCGCTCGTGTACGGCGCAATCGCCGCCAGCACCGGCAGTTCGTCGATCAGTTGCGCGGCCAGCCCGCCGCTCACCGTCGTCGACCCCAGCCCCTCCGGCGGCGATGTGATCTGCACCGTCCCCACCAGCTCTGCATGCTTCTCTTCCAGATCCAGCACCGCGATATGCGCGCCCAGGGCCGTCAACACATCCAGCAATGCGGCCCGCGTCGGGTTCAGCCCAAGCTGCGCCAGCACCAGGTTCGACCCCGGAAAAAGCGCCGCAGCACACAGGAAGAACGCCGCTGAAGAGATGTCGCCCGGAACCGCCGCGTCGATCGCATGAAGCGCCTGCGGTCCCGTAATCGACACCGCATCCGAACTCCGCGTCAGCTTCGCGCCGAAGGCCCGCAGCGCCAGCTCGCTGTGGTCGCGCGTCCTGATCGCCTCGCGCACCGTGGTCATTCCCTCGGTTTGCAGTCCTGCCAGCAGAATGCACGTCTTCACCTGCGCGCTTGGCACCGGGGTCGTATAGTCCACCGCCTTCAGCGCCCTCCCGTGAATCCTCACCGGCGCGTGCCCGTCGGTGAGCGCAACATCGGCTCCCATCTCCGCCAGCGGTTTGCGAACCCGCTCCATCGGCCGCTTCGAGAGCGACTCATCGCCCACCAGCGTGAAGCTCCCCGCCTGCGCCGCCAGCAGCCCACTCATCATCCGCATCGTCGAGCCCGAGTTGCCGCAATCGAGCGAGTATTCCGAATGCCCCGCCGGAACAACCTTCCCGCCGATCCCCGTCACCTCGATCGCATTCTCCGCGGCCTTCGTTACCTTCGCCCCCAGCGCCTCCATGCAGGCCAGCGTCGAGGCGCAGTCCGCACCCGTCGAGAAGTTCGTAAATCGCGATGTCCCCTCGGCAAACGCCCCAAGCATCCCGTAGCGATGGCTGATCGATTTATCGCCCGGCAGGCGAAGACTGCCCGCAACATTCCGCGCAGGCCGAATCAAACGCTCTTCTGTAGTCGTTGACATAACTCTGTCATCTAGTTTATCGGGCCAAACTCAGCAGCATTTTTCAAGCGTCCGGCCCAACCAGCTCGGGTGCCCCACCCTCGCCGCGCCCTTGTTTTTGCGGCTAGGGTGGGAGACTTGGATGCGGGTGCCCCACCCCTCGCACAAACATCAATCTCCGGTGCCCCATCCATTCGCAGCCTC
>CAYWSR010000369.1:0-2779 GCA_964460385.1 uncultured Occallatibacter sp.
GGAAGGCGCCGACACGGAACTGGACAAGTCGGTGATCGATCAACTTGGCGATCCGCTGATGCACCTGATCCGCAACAGCATGGACCACGGCATCGGGTCGCCGGCGGTGCGCGCCGCTCGTGGCAAGCGCCCGACCGCGACCGTTCACCTCTCGGCGCGGCACTCGGGGGCCAGCGTGCTGATCTCTGTCTCCGACGATGGGAACGGCATCGACACGGAAGCGGTTCGCAGGCGCGCCATCGAGAAGGGGCTGGTGGCAGCCGACGCCGAGCTTTCCGATGCCGAGGTTTATGCGCTGATCTTCCAGCCGGGGTTCTCGACGGCGACAAAGGTGACCGATGTCTCCGGGCGCGGAGTGGGCATGGACGTCGTCCGCCAGCGAGTGGACAGCCTGCGCGGCAGCCTCGAGGTGGCCAGCAAGGCCGGAGCTGGAACCAGCGTCACGCTGCGCCTGCCGCTGACCATGGCCATCATCGACGGGCTCCTGGTGAGCATTGGAGAGGCCAGCTTTGTGCTGCCGCTGGCCAACATCGTGGAATGCATCGAGCTGACGCGCGCCGATGTTTCCGCAGCCAACGGCAAGCACCTGGCGAACGTGCGCGGGGAGCTGATTCCCTACATTCGCCTGCGCGAATACTTCAGCATTCGCACCCCGCGGCCGGAGATCGAGCAAATCATGATCGTCGAAACCGAGGGCGGGCGCTACGGATTCGTGGTGGACCAGGTGCTGGGCGATTGCCAGACGGTGATCAAGAACCTGGGCCGCTTCTACCGGCACGTGCAGGTGGTCTCCGGGGCCACCATTCTGGGCAACGGGACGGTGGCGCTGATTCTCGATCCCGAGCGGCTGGCTCAGGACGCGGTGCGCACCATCGCGCACGGGCCGCGCGGCCGGCCGGCGGTGTCCTCTGCCGCCTGGCAGGAGCCGCGCGAAAGAAATGCCGCGCAGCAAAGAGTCATGTAGTCCTTCGTCGGTGCTGGAGCGACTGCCAGTGCCCGTCAAATAACGATTCAACCAGCTTGAGACTTAAGTTCCGGGCCCAGGCCGACGGACAGACTGTTCGACGGATCGTGGAATCCGGTGAGCGATTTCAGGCGAAAGAGGAGAGGCGAATTTCATGCCGACTACATTGGTAAGCGAAGGCCGGAAGTTGCATCACACCGGCGACGAAAACGGCGGGAACGGCCACGGCGCAGACGGACATGGAGTCCGCGACCGCGTGAGTTCCAAGGCGCATCGTGACGAAGAGGACGATTCGATGCTTGTGCTGCAGGAGATTATGCGGCTGGTGGACGCGTCCAAGGAGGGGCGTCTGTCGGAGCGCGGCAAGGCAACCCTTTTCAACGGCACACACCGGGAGTTGATTCAGGGCGTCAATGAGATGCTGGACGCGATTCTTCTGCCCATCGGCGAAGGAAACCGCATCCTGGCACAGATATCGAGCGGCAAGATCGACGAGCTGATCTCGGCAACGTACAAAGGCGACCACGAAAAGATGAAAGTTGCGGTCAACAACGTGGCCATCGTGACGCAGGGATTGCAGAAGGAATTTGCGCGGCTGATCGAGGCTTCGAAGGAGGGGCAACTCTCGGATCGCGGCAAGCCGGAACAGTTCCAGGGCGCGTATGCCGAGATCGTACGCGGCGTGAACACCATGCTGGACGCGATTTTATTGCCCATCGGCGAAGGAAACCGCATCCTGGCACAGATATCGAGCGGCAAGATCGACGAGCTGATCGCCCAGACCTACAAGGGCGACCACGAAAAGATGAAGGTCGCCGTCAACAACGTGGCCATTGTGACGCAGGGATTGCAGAAGGAAATGGCGCGGCTGATTGAAGCCTCCAAAGAAGGGCAGCTTTCGGATCGCGGCAAGCCGGAGCAGTTCCAGGGCGCGTATGCCGAGATCGTGCGCGGCGTGAACACCATGCTGGACGCGATTCTTTTGCCCATCGGCGAGGGCAATCGCATCCTGGCGCAGATTTCGGCGGGCAAGATCGACGAGCTGATCGCCCAGACCTATAAGGGCGACCACGAGAAGATGAAGCTGGCCATCAACAATGTGGCCCAGGTTCTACAAAGCCTGCACAAGGAGCTGGCGCGGCTGACCGAAGCCTCCAACTCCGGCAAGCTGAGCGAGCGCGGGCGTCACGAGCAGTTCAACGGCGCCTATGCGGAGATCGTGCGCGGCGTGAATGGGATTCTGGATGCCGTGATCAACCCGCTGAATGTTTCCGCAAAGTACGTGGAGTTGATCAGCAAGGGAGACAATCCTCCGGCGATTACCGATACGTACTACGGCGACTTCAACCTGATCAAGAACAACTTGAACACGCTGGTGGCGGCCATGAACGAGATCACCTCGGCGGCCGAGGAGATTTCGAACGGCAACCTGACCGTGGACATCCGCGAGCGTTCGCCGCAGGACAAGCTGATGCAGGCACTGGCGGCGATGGTCAGCGGTCTGACGCGGACGGTCACGGATATCCGGGGAATTGCCGGGGAGGTGGCGGCTGCCTCGCAGTCCATCTCGACGGCCTCGGTGCAGGTGTCGAAGGGCGCGAGCGCGCAGGCGGCGGCGGCCGAGGAGGCATCCTCGTCGATGGAGGAGATGGTCTCGAACATCAAGCAGAACGCCGACAACGCGCAGCAGACCGACAAGATCGCCAACAAGAGCGCCAAGGACGCGCAGGAGAGCGGCAAGTCGGTTCTGGAGGCCGTATCCGCGATGAAGGAGATCGCCAACAAGATCTCGATCATCGAGGAGATTGCGCGGCA
>CAYWSR010000370.1:0-2749 GCA_964460385.1 uncultured Occallatibacter sp.
CTGGGCACCGGGCAGGCGAATCGTGCCCTCGGAGTGAAAGCCCTGATTGAGCAAAACGCCGCCACCGATCCTGGCACCGTCGGCAGAGAGGGCATTTCCCCTGGCCTTCAGATTCGCGCCGTTGCAAGTAAGCTCCCCGGCGATCTGCGCGCCCAGCAGCCGAATCTCGCCCTCGGACTCGAAGCGCTGATCGAGCAAAACGCCGCCGCCGATCTTGGCCCGATCCGCAAAAAGCGCGTTCTCATTGGCATGCAGCTTTGCACCGGAGCAGACAAGGTCCCCAGTGATCTGTGCGCCAAGCAGGCGAATTCCGCCCTCGGACTCGAAGTCCTGATACAGGAAAACGCTGCCGCCGATCCTGGCACCGTCAGCAGTGAGCGCCCTCCCTGTGGCCTTCAGAATCGCGCCGGAGCAGTCAAGGTCCCCTGCGATCTCCGCCCCAACCAGGCTAATATCGCCCTCGGACTGGGTCCGTTGGAGATAAAGCGGGCCGTGGATTATGACGCCATCCGCGCTCATACCCTGGGCGAGCGAGGAGTCGAGGAAGTAGATTCCCCGGGTCTCAGCGGACTTCAAGCCCAGCACGCCCTGGAACGTGGAGCGGCAAAAAAACAAGGTGCAGCTTACTTTGCACTCCTGGACGTCGAGGTTCCCGGAGATGGTTGCGGCATAGACACGCAGGCCCTTCGGTGCGATGTGCGGCGCGGCGTCGGGGTCGGAGGCCAGCCAGCGGAGAAACTCGGCGCGAACCTCGGGGCGCGGGGCGCTCTCATCGGGATACGGCTGTGCATAGGAGATGGCCGAGTCGCGGAGGACTTTCAGCTCGGCATCGCTAAGCTGGGGATCGAAGTGGGCCTGGGCGAGCTCGATCAGCTTGTCGGCGCGGATTTGGTCGAGCAGAGGCATGGGGCAAGTCTCACATGCGCGAAGTGTTATTCGGGGACCGGCTTCCAGTTTGCCCCATGGGGCCGAGACGGCCAAGGAAAAAGCGAGGCGGTAAAGGCCCAGGCCCGAAGGCCTCGTAGATTTGGCTCTCTTTCATGGGGTTGAAACCCCCTGCTCCCTCCACCCAACCCCGGCTCCCTCCGGAGGGACGATTCCCGGACGCCAGCCCCGCAACGACGGCCAGCGCATGGAACAATCCGCTGCCCAACCCCGTTACAATCGTAGAGATGAGGGAATCTTTACGGGTTTTCCCTACTCTAACGACTCAGAAAGGCGAAACCCCCACGAATGGCGCGCCGCAGGCGAACGAGCACAAAGAAAAGGGGTTCCGGGTGTCTCGGATTCCTTTTTGCGGCGTTGTTTCTGGTGGTTGTGGCGGGCGGGGCCGGTGCGGCCTGGCTGGTGATGACGCCCTACGGGCCCGAGACGGAGACTTTTGTGACGGTTGCGCCCGGGTCGTCGACAGACCGCATTGGAGGGCAACTGGAGTCGGCCGGGATCGTCCGCAGCCGCTATGCTTTCGACCTGGTGAGGTTGTGGAAGCGCGGGACGCTGCGGGCAGGCGAGTATCGATTTGCCCACCCGGCTCCGGTGACCGAGGTGTACGGCCGCATCGCGCGGGGGGATGTTTATACCGTCTCGGTGACGATTCCCGAGGGCGCGAACCTATTTGACGTGGCGGCCCGGCTGGAACAGGCGGGGCTGGTGCGGGGACAGGACTTTGTTGACGCTGTGATCGCACATACAGAACTCGTAGCCGATCTCGATCCGGGGGCAAAGAACCTTGAGGGGTATTTGTTTCCGGACACGTATCATTTTGCGCGTAAGGCGAGTCCGACGCAGATTGCGGCGACGATGGTCAGGCGGTTCAGGGCGATTGCCGGACAGATTGGATTGACTCGGATTGGATTGACCCAGGTTGGATTGAGAGGGAACCTGCACAACGTGGTGACAATGGCATCGCTGGTGGAGCGCGAGACCGCTGTGGATGCGGAGCGTCCGATGGTGGCGAGCGTCTTTGAAAACCGGCTGGCGAAGAAGATGCCGTTGATGACGGATCCCTCGCTGATCTACGGGCTGGAGTTGGAAGGGCGCTGGCGGGGAACGATCTACGCGAGCGACCTGAAGCGCGACACACCCTGGAACACCTACCTGCACGCGGGACTGCCACCGGGACCGATCGCGAATCCGGGGATGAGGTCGCTGCGAGCGGCGATGGAACCGGCCAAGTCGGATTATCTCTACTTTGTGGCCGCGGGCGCCAACCCGCAGGGGCACTCGATCTTTTCGCGGACGCTGGACGAGCAGGACAGAGCCGTGAAGGGCTACCGGCAGGCGGTCGAGGGCCACCGGCACGCGGTGAAGAAGGCGGGTGGGCGATGAAGACGAGACTCCGCCTGGCCGCTGCCCTGCCCCTGATGCTGCTTTTGGTTCCGATGGTTGGCGGGATCCCGATCCTCATGCTTGCGGGCTGCTCGCTGTTTCCGCAGATACGGCCACTGCCGGTGCCCAAGCCTCCGGCGATCACGAAGAAAGCGACTCCCGAAGAGCTGGTGGACGCGCTGAACAAGCGATGGGCAGGGCTGGAGACGCTGACCGCGACGGTCGACATTCAGGCCAGCGTATTCAAGAGCAAGGAAGGCCTGGCGAAGGACTATCCCACGCTGCGCGGGCACATTCTGATGCGCAAGCCTGCAATGTTGCGGGTGCTGGGCTCTTATCTGGGAGTTCGAGCGTTCGACATGGCCAGCAACGGCGACGAGTTCACGCTCTCGATCCCGACGCAGAAGCGGGTGATCAAGGG
>CAYWSR010000371.1:0-1221 GCA_964460385.1 uncultured Occallatibacter sp.
CAGGACGACACGTTCGTGCAGACGGCTGCGACCGCCGAGAGCCTGATGCAGGTGACCGACAGCGCTCTGGGAAGCGTGGTGACGCAACTGACCTCTGCGCTGTCGCTGGCGGTGGAGGGCAACGGCGGGACAGAGAGCGCATCCGACCTGACGATGATCTCGCAGCAGTTGAGCGGCATCCGGGACCAGGTGGTTGCGCTGGCCAATACCAACTACCAGGGGACGTACATCTTTGCCGGAAGCGATGGCAACGCGCAGCCGTTCACGACAGACACGAGCACCTCGCCGGCGACGACCACCTATCACGGCGACCCGAACGTGAACCATGTGAATACAATTTCGACCGTCAATGGGCAGCAGATCAAGATGGGGCTGACGGGCTCGGCGGTCTTTACGGCGCCCGGCGCGGACGTGATGACTGCGCTGAACAACCTTGTTGCGGACTTTGCCAGCGGCACGGTGAGCGCGACGGCGAGCACAGACATTGGCGTGCTACAGACGGCACTGAGCAACGTATCGCAGCAGCGGCTGTCGCTGGACAGCTCGCTGGATCGTCTGGAGACCGCGGGCACCTATGCGCAGACCGACGCCACCAACCGGACGGCTGAGGCGAGTTCGCTGGTTGCGTCCAACCCGGCGACGGTTGCGACACAACTGAGTGCGGCGGAGACGCAGAACCAGGCGCTGATGAGCGTGATTGCAACAGTGGGGAAGCAGAGCCTCTTCGACATGATCGATTAGGACGCGATTTGGAAGTTTATCCAAGCGGACCGGATGGACGTGGATCCAGGGGAGGTCTGAACAAGTCCTCTAGATTCCTTCGGCGGCTAAAGCCACGTTCAAAACAGGTGGTCTGCGGCGAGACTAAAGTCCCGCCCTTTCAAAAAGTAGAATTGTGCAGAGATTTCCTAAGCGGACCAGCGAGTGGGTGTGGCGTCGTCGCAGGGTGGAGCGGATACCGGGGGGAGCTTGGCGTAGCGTTCCGCCTGGGAGCGAAGTTCACGAGGGAGGATCTGCTGGGCCTCGGGGTCGCGGGCTACGACCAGCCAAGCGTCGCGGACGTTGCGCAGGCATGCGATGACCTCGGTGAACTGCTGGCTCGAGGCGAAGCGGGATGCTTCTAGGGTCATGGTGAACATTGTGGCGTAAAAGTCGGAGAGGGCGGCGGCGGGCTTGCCCCCGATGTCGGTGCGCAGGCGCGTCTGGAGGTACATGATGATA
>CAYWSR010000371.1:1231-2730 GCA_964460385.1 uncultured Occallatibacter sp.
GCCGATCTCGTCGTTCTCCTCGACGCACTGGATGGCGCGGTAGAGGAAGCGGATGGCGCCGTCATAGAGGGCGATGACGAGTTCAACTCCGTTGGCGCCGAGCAGAGCCTGCTGCTGATATTCGGATTCCATGGTGGTCCTACCCTGTTGAATTTTCGTTGTAGCCGGTCATGGCACTGTAGAGTTCGTTCATCTCGTCGAGTTGCTCCGGAATTGCCTGAAGAACCTGATTGGCGGTGTTGAGTTCTGTGGTGAGATTGCTTTGGTCGGTGGCGATGATAGCGTTCTGCGCGGTGATGTTGTCGTTGAGGGTGGTCTCCTGGTTGGAGTCGGATGAGAGAGCGAGGGAGATGGCCCCGTTGGCATTGGCGTTTCCCAGGGAAGAGAGTGTGGTGGAGAGCAACTGCCCAAAGCTGCCAGAGTTCTGCATGAAGCCGACGACGTCGGAGTAGTTGGAGTTGAGGATGGAGTCGAGGGTGGAGTTGTTCAGGGAGAGCGTACCTGTGCTGCTGACGGAGATGCCGAGCTGATAGAGGTTGCTGACGCTTCCGCTGGCCGTGCCAGAGGTGAGGGCCAGCGAAAGAGCGCTCTGGAGCTGGGCGATGACGGGGTTGCCGAAGAGCGGCTCGGGATTGCCGGAGGAGTCGTTTCCCTCTTGGGTGGTGAGGTCGCCGAGAACTTTATTGTAGGCGGAGACGAAGGTGGAGAAGGCGGATTCGACGTCCGTGTTGTCGTTGACGATCTGGACGGTAACTGGGATGGTGGATTGGGAGAGGACCTGGAAGGTGATGCCAGGGATGGCCGTGCTGACGGTGTTGGAGGAGTAGTATCCGGGTTTGCCACCGTCGATGCTGAGTTCGGCGTCCTGAGCCGTCATGCCGGTATTCACGTTGAGCGTGGTGGAGAGCGTACTGCCTGTGGTGTCGATGTCTGCCGAGCCGGAGGCGCCGGTGGAGCCGGTGACGATAAGCTGTGCGCCACTGACGGTGGCGTTGAGGCCGGCGGCCTGGAAGCCGGAGTCGTCGTTCAAGGCCTGCGCAGCGGCGGTGAGCGAGAGCGGCGTGGAGCCGAGATTGACGGTGGCGGCGGCGCCTCCACCGATGGCGTAGCTGAATGTACCGGAGATCTGGCTGGAGGCGGAGGGGAGGGTGAAGGTGTTCGTGGCAGCGACAGAGGCGGTAGAGGCGACGGTCGTTGCGATGGGACCGGTGACGTTAGCGAGTCCTCCATAGGTGGCGGCCGGGGTGGTGGTGGTCAGCGAGCTGGTGGAGGTGTTGATGGTGTCTGCGCCGGTGGAGTCGGTGGAACCGGTGATGACGAGGTTGGAACCGCTGACGCCGGCGACGAGGCCAGCGGCGGAGAAGCCGCTGTCGGCGTTCAGGGCGGAGGCGGCGTCGGTGAGGGAGAGCGGCGTAGAACCGAGATTGATGGTGGCTGCGGTGCCGGAGCCGATGGTGAAGCTGAAGGTACCCGAGAGCTCACAGGCGGGAGAGGTGAAG
>CAYWSR010000372.1:0-2713 GCA_964460385.1 uncultured Occallatibacter sp.
CCAGGCGCTTCTCTTCCTCGTCGATGCGCACGGTGATGAACTTGATCACCGGCTCAGTTACGCGCAGGCGGCGCTCCAGCTCCAGCACTACCGCGCCGTTGGCCTCAATGGTCAGCAGAACGTAGTTGCCATCGACAAACTTGCGCACCAGGTAGGCCAGCTTGCGGCGGCCCATCTTCTCCACGGTCTTCACCGTTCCGCCCCCACCGGTCACGGTGGTGGTGAAGCCGGCAATCAGCTTGTCCACATCTTCTTCAGCCGCGTCGGGCCGAACAATAAACATCACTTCATACACACGTTGCATCCGCATTCCTTTTCCGCCGGAGCTTCAACTCCAGCTAACAGTTCGCGGTCAGGTTCCGGGTCCCATCCCCAGGTCGCCAATTCCGTTCTCTGTTTTTCTAGTCCCTGTTCCCTAGTCCCTAGTCCCTGGTTCTTTGTCTTTCCGGTTAAACTCGTTCATCGCGGCCGCCGGTCCTACTTCAAGAATCCGGCGAGTCGCCGTGGCGACCCGATCCAGAACCTCATCCAGAACCGTCAACTCCGCTTTGCGCATCGGCGAGAGCAGAAAATCTCTGCCCGGCCGTCTTCCACCCAGAGCTTCTTTCGCTTCTGGAGGTAGATCCAGCCCAACCCCGATTCGCGTCCGCAACCACTCCTGGCTCCCCAAAGCCGCTGTCACGCTGCGGGCTCCGTTGTGCCCCGCCGGCGAACCGCGCTCTTTGATCTTGAACGTCCCCAGCGTCAGGTCCAGCTCGTCGTAAATTACGAGCAGGTCCTGCGTTGGGTCCGCTTCAAACTCCCGAATCAGAGCGGCCACTGCAAGCCCGCTCAGATTCACAAACGTTTCCGGCTTGGCCAGCACCACATCGCGCCCAGCTATGCGGCAGGTCGCGGTGACAGCCCGGCAGCGCCGGTTTTGGACCACCACTCCTTCTTGCTGGGCGATCCGGTCAATTGCCATGAACCCCGCGTTGTGCGGAGTCCGCTCATATTCCAAGCCGGGATTGCCGAGGCCCACCACTAGAAACGGGCCGCGGCGCTCTCCGGAGATACTTGCGTCGGCCAAGGCTTACTTCTTGGCTCCCGCTTCGGGCTTCTTCGCGCCAGCGGCATCCGGCGCATCGGTCTTGCCTTTCTTCGCAACTTCAGGCTCGGCAGGAGTCGCGCCGGCCGCAATTGCCGCGGCAGCCGCGGCTGCATCAACCTCGGCGGCCGTGGGCGCTTCTTCACGGATCGAGACCACATGCGCCACGGTGGCGTCTTCATTGTTCAGGTACTTGATTTTGTCCGAGTGGGGCAGGCCGCTCACCCGCAGAACCGCATGCATTTCCAGGTCGGTCACATCCACGTCGATGTGCCCGGGAATGTCGGCCGGGAGACACTCAATTTCCACTTGGCGCATCACCTGGTCCAGGATGCCGCCGGCCGTTCTTACGCCAACTGGAATGCCCAACAGCTTAACGCGCACCTTCACGCGAAGAACCTTGTCCAGGGCAATCCGCTTCATGTCGATGTGGATCAGCGTGTCGTTGATCGGTTCCCGTTGAAAGTCCACAATCATCGCCTTGGCCGCGGCGCTTCCCGCAACTTCCACATCGAAGATCGTGTTGTGGCCCGTCTCCGAGAAAAGAATCCGGGAAATCTGCTTGGGGTTCACCTCGACGGCCACGGGATCGTGACCCGAACCATAAAGAACTGCTGGGATGTTTCCCGCCACGCGCACGCGGCGAGCTGCATTCTTGTTGAACTTCCCCGTACGGGGCTTTGCAACAACTACTTCAGGCATTCCGTCTCTCATTTCCTTGTCGGGCACGGCTCCCTCGGGCGCCGCTCCCTTTGTTGGGCCAGCTCCTCGCTGGCAGTTATTGGCTTTACCGTTCGTGGTTCACAACTACGAACTGTGAACTGTCCTCAACTGAACAGCGTGCTAACGCTCGTCTCCATGTGAATGCTCTCAATTGCCGCGCCCAACAGGCCGGCAATCGAAAGAACCTTGATCTTCGGCATCTTCTGGCTGCCTTCAGCCGGTGCCACGGTCAGCTTCTGTGCCGCCTCGCGCAGCGGAATCGTGTTGGTCACCACCAGCTGCTCCAGCCGCGAATTGGCAATGCGGTCAATCGCCGGGCCCGAAAGCACGGCGTGGCTTGCGCAGGCGTAAACGCCGGCCGCACCCGCCGCATACAGCGCATCGACGGTCTTCCCCAGCGTCCCGGCCGTGTCGACAATGTCGTCGATGATCAGGCAGCTCTTGCCGTTCACGTCGCCGATCACGTTCATCACCTCGGCCACGTTCATGTCGGTGCGGCGCTTGTCCACGATAGCCAGTGGCGCCTCCACCTTTTGCGCGAAGAACCGTGCCCGCTCCACACCGCCGGCGTCCGGCGAAACCACGATCAGGTTGGGCAGATTCATCTCCCTGAAGTAGCTCACCAGCACCGGGCTGGCAAACAAATGATCCACCGGAATGTTGAAGAACCCCTGAATCTGCGCCGCGTGCAGGTCCACAAACAAGGCGCGGTTCGCTCCTGCGGTCGTCAGCAGGTCGGCAATAAGTTTGGCGCTGATCGCCACGCGCGGACGGTCTTTGCGATCCTGCCGCGCATATCCGTAGTAGGGAACAACCACCGTGATCCTGGCGGCCGACGCCCTCTTCAGCGCGTCGATCATGATCAGCAGCTCCACCAGGTGCTGGTCTACCGGGTAGCAGGTC
>CAYWSR010000373.1:0-2712 GCA_964460385.1 uncultured Occallatibacter sp.
CGTGGCAGGCCGCCAGGCCAAGGGCGATGGCCAGGTGCGTTTTGCCCGTGCCGCTCGCACCCCCGACACACTGCTCATATCGAGTCAATCCAGCGAATTTGCTATCGGCACCATCCGCTGTTCGGACGGGATGTGCCGGTGCTTCGACCTTTTTCCACCGGCCGCACCTCCGGCGTGATCATCGTTCTGCCGGACGGAACCCGCTGCGGTCTTCCCGCCTGGATGCTGGATGCACAGCATTGCGTCAGTCTCCGGGATGCCGATTCTCCGCTCATTGCCGTCGCCGCGTTACGCGCACTGCGGCAGTTGATCGATGCTCAGCGATTGCCTCCTGTGACTTCAAGGGGTAATACGCAGGTCTGTTCTACAGAAGGAGCAGACCATGACAAAGATCAAGACTCCGCAGAGGTCCCTGCCGTTCGTGGCCGAGGAGCTCAACGAACGGCTCAGCGCCGAAGCGCGTCCTCGCGCCGTCGAGATTCTCAAACAGATGCTGATCGACACCGTCCTGGGCAACCGCCCTCCACAGGAGAAAGATCATGAGTGAAAAGATTCAACAGATGCACCGTGACCGGGCCGCGTGTGTCTATGTCCGACAATCCACCATGACACAGGTCAGGAACAACGTCGAGAGCCGTCGCCGCCAATACGCTCTGGCGGATCGGGCCAGGACTCTGGGGTTCCGGGAAGTCCGGGTGATTGACGACGATCTGGGGCGATCCGGCAGCGGCTCGCAGGAACGGCCTGGGTTTGCCCGGCTGGTGGCCACAGTATGCGCCGGGGAGGCTGGAGCCGTTTTGGCGATTGAGGCATCGCGGCTGGCACGCAACAATCGAGACTGGCATCACCTCATTGACCTCTGCGCCATGACCAGCACGCTGGTCATCGACCACGACGGCGTCTACGATCCGTCCATTCTGAACGATCGTCTTTTGCTTGGGTTGAAGGGGACGATGTCGGAATTCGAGCTGAGTCTGCTGCGGCAACGGGCGCAGGAGTCGCTACGTCAGATGATCCAGCGGGGCGAGGTTCTCGGGCAGGTTGCGATCGGATACATTCGCACCGAACGCAACGGCATCGAGATGACGCCGGATCGGCGCATCCAGGAAGCGATACATGGGCTGTTTGCCAAGTTCAAGGAGACCGGCAGTGTTCGGCAGGCGTTGCTGTGGTACCGTCAGAACAAGATACCGCTGCCGACCTGGTCGGAGGCCAGCGGCAACCGGGAGGCAATCTGGCGTTTGCCGGTGTATAATCGGATTCATTCGATCCTGAAGAACCCGGTATACGCCGGGGTCTTCGTACATGGCAGGCGACGCACGCAAACTGTGATTGTGGACGGCCGGGCTCGCAAGACCGAAGGGCACGAGGTGCCTCGGGAGCAATGGGACGTGGTCATCCCCGACCACCATGCGGCCTATATTGATTGGGAGACATATTTGGCTAACCAGAAGCAGATCGAGACCAACATCGGAGAACTGGGCCGAGCCGGTGTGGTCCATGGCGCGGCCAAGTCCGGGCCGGCGCTGTTGGCCGGGCTCCTTCGTTGCGCCCGGTGCGGACGCAAGCTCCATGTCGGGTACAGCGGGATCGGCGGCCGCGTGCCTCGCTACTTTTGCCGCGGGGCGCATCTAAATCACGGAGCGGACTGGTGCATCAGCTTCGGCGGCCTGCGTGCCGACCAGGCAGTCTGCGGGGAGGTGCTCCGGACGGTTCAGTCCGTCGGCGTCGAGGCGGCGCTGGCTGCCTGGGCGCAGCTCAAACAGAAGGAAGACGAGCAGGCCCACGCGCTGGACCTGGCCTTGCAGCAGGCGCAATACGAGTCGCGCCGGGCGCGAAAACAGTACGATGCCGTGGATCCGGATAATCGACTGGTGGCCGGCGAATTGGAGCGGCGGTGGAACCAGTCATTGCAGGCGGTGGCGGAGATCGAATCTCGGTTGCACGAATTGGATTCCCAACGACAGGATATCGGGCAAGCCGAGCAAGAGCGGCTATTGGAACTGGGGCGTGATCTGCGTGCCCTGTGGGATCATCCCGCCACCACGGCCGCCCTGAAGAAGCGACTGCTGCGGACAGTAATCGAAGAGATCGTCGTGAACATCTCCAATGATCCGCCGAGGCTTCATATGCGGATCCATTGGTCGGGAGGCGTTCACACGGAAGTAACGATTGCAAAGAACACGACCGGTCGGCACCGCCGCTGCACCGACCGCGATGTGGTTGAACTGGTGCGCGAACTGGCGAAGGTGTGCGAGGACAAGACGATTGCTGCGATTCTCAACCGGCTGGGCTATCACACTGGCCGGGATAATACCTGGACACTGATTCGGGTCAAGACGCTTCGCAGCTATCACGTCATTCCGGCATTCGATAGCAGTGGGCCGCGATCCTGGCTGACGCTGGGGCAAGCAGCCCGAGAATTGGGCGTAAGCAATAACGTGGTCCGTGTGCTCTTGACCAACGGGACGTTACCGGCGCGGCAGGTCGTCGCACACGCGCCCTGGGTGATCGAACGCGAGAGTCTCCAGCTTCCGCCCGTGCGGATGGCGGTTGCCGCCGCCAAAGCGGGCCAACGGCTTCCGCGATCGGTTGCTGCAAAATCACAACCCCTTTTATTCCAACAAGGTAGCGAGGTGTAGTATTATGTCACCCCTCCGCTGTTGCCGATCAGCAGGACATTCTCGTTGCGGTCGATAAACTCTCCGACCA
>CAYWSR010000374.1:0-2702 GCA_964460385.1 uncultured Occallatibacter sp.
TTCAGCCCGAGCCGCCGGAGATCAACACCGGCAAGCGCGTGGCCGTCGTCGGCAGTGGGCCCGCCGGTCTGGCCGCGGCGCAGCAACTGCGGCGCGCGGGCCACTCCGTTACGGTCTACGAAAAGAGCGACCGCATCGGCGGACTCCTTCGCTACGGAATTCCAAACTTCAAGCTCGAAAAGACCGTCGTCGATCGTCGCATTAACCAGATGAAGGCCGAGGGTGTCACCTTCATCCCCAATGCGCACGTCGGCGTGAACGTTTCAGTCGAGGCGCTCACCGAGCAGTACGACGCGATTCTTCTCTCCGGCGGCGCAGAGCACCCGCGCAATCTGAACATCCCCGGGCGCGAGCTCAAGGGCATTCACTATGCCATGGAGTTCCTGCCCCAGCAGAACAAGCGTTGCGAAGGCGACACGGTAAACGAATCGATTGCAATCTCGGCGGCAGGCAAGCGCGTACTCATCATCGGCGGCGGCGACACGGGCGCCGACTGCCTGGGTACTACCCACCGGCAAGGCCCGCTGAGCGTGCACCAGTTTGAGATCATGCCCAAGCCGCCGGATCAGCGCGCGGCCTCAACACCCTGGCCGCTCTGGCCTCTGCAACTCCGAACCGAAGGTGCGCACGAAGAGGGCGGCATCCGCGACTGGAGCGTCAACAGCCTCAAGTTCACCGGCGACGAAAACGGCCAAGTCAAGCAGCTTCACCTTGTCCGCGTCGGCCCGCCGCCCAAGTTCGAACCGATTGCAGGCTCGGAGTTCGTGCTTGAAGTCGATCTGGTGCTGCTCGCCATGGGCTTCCTCGGCCCAGTCAAGAACGGCATGATCGAGCAGTTGGGCGTGGCTCTCGATGCGCGCGGCAACGTGCAGGCCGACGCGAACTACATGACGTCGGTCGATGGCATCTTCGCCGCCGGCGATATGCGTCGCGGCCAGTCGCTGGTGGTCTGGGCCATCTCCGAGGGCCGCAAGGCCGCCGCGTCCATCGACAAGTACCTGCGGTCCCACGCCGACGCCGGCTTCAATCGGGCTCGGGCAACGGCCTAAGGAGAGATCCAAAACCGCCAGCCTTCACCAGGCCCCTTACGCGCCGCCAGCGCCTCTCGGCACATTCTTGCCCAGAGCCGTCGCCAGCGCAATCTGGTGGTCCTGTTCGTCGATCAGGATCTCCCGGATTTTTTCGCCCATCGCATATTCCGCCAAATCCTCACACTGCTGAACACGTTCGCGATAATTGCGGATCGTCTCCGTTTCATTATCGAGATCGAATTGCAGCATCTCTTTCGCCGACTCCGAAGTTCTTACCGGCTTGGCTGTAACCGTCGGCATCCCGCCGAGATAATCAATCTGCTGCGCGATAGCGATGGCGTGACTGAGCTCTTGCGCGGCATGCAATTCAAGCTCGCTTGCAATGTTCATGTACTCAGCGCCCTTCAACACCTGCGAATACACGGTGTATGCAATGATCGCCTGGTACTCGCGCGACAAATCCTCATTCAATGCCTTGATCAGGTCGGCGCGCGAAATCTTGTCGTGCGACGCGTCGCTCGTACTTTCAGCAGCTTTGTCTTTAGTCTTCAAGTTGCTCTCCTTCGTGCGATGAATGTCAATCGATGCCGGCATCAATCCCGTCTTCGTCCGATTCTCTTGGACCCTCTGCGAACCGTCGCGACAGCCTTTTCACCGTAACAAGCGGCCGCGACTGAAACTGCCCAAAACTGCTCAGTAATCGTAGCCGGGCGCTCCAATCCGGTCACCCGCGACACAGAGTTGGATGCAGTATTTTGAGGAATGATGTATCCCGTCCGCAGGCGACCCCCAGCAAATCGCCTTGGACTCAAGTCGTGGCCGCACTTAGGGATTCGAACCCCGGCATGCCGATCCGGAGTTTGACATTCAGCAGCCCATAAGCTATTCTATATCAATCACTTACGATCCCAATGGCCCGCACTTGGCATGCTTCATATGTTGCAGCATTTACAAGGTTTATCGAGATCGTTCAAATGCGTTTGGCACACGCAAGCGTGATAAAGTTCCGTCAGGAGCCCTCTTGTTCGTCAAGAAAGCTGTCATTACCGCCGCCGCGCGTTCTCAGCGCGCGCTGCCTCTTCAGACTCTCATCGACGGAGACAGCAACGAGAAATCTCTGCTCTGTATCCTGATTGAACAGTCGCTCGCGGCCGGAGTCGATGAGATCGCCGTTGTCGTCTGCCCCGGGGATGAAACCCCCTATGCGCAAAGCGCCGGACCTCACGCTTCGTCGGTCCGGTTCATTCCTCAGCCTGAACCCCGCGGTTACGGTCACGCCATCCATTGCGCCCGCTCATTCACCAACGGAGACCCCTTTCTGCACATGGTGGGCGACCACCTCTACGTCAGCACCGAGTCAAAGCCTTCCACACAGCGCCTGGTCGAACTGGCGCAGAAGGAAAGTTGTTCGGTGAGTGGTGTCCATCTCACGCGCGAGAGCCTGCTTTCGCGTTACGGGACCGTCGGTGGGCGCCGCGTCCCGTCGCGCAGTAACCTCTTTCGAGTCGATACGGTTATCGAAAAGCCCACACCCACCGAAGCCGAACAGCGTCTGTTGGTCCCCGGCATTCGCGCCGGCTACTATCTCTGCTTTTGCGGCATCCACGTATTTACGCCGGCCGTGATGGATATCCTGGGTCGGAAGTTGGCGGCATCTTCTGACACAGGCGT
>CAYWSR010000375.1:0-2685 GCA_964460385.1 uncultured Occallatibacter sp.
GGAAGGGCGCAGACCCCAGACCCCAGACCCGAGACCCGAGACCCTATCACACCCGGAGCCACCGCCATGATCAGCACACCGAGCACTCGACCCTACCCCGCCCGGGTCCTATTTAACTTCGTTTCGCCACGAAACAAAATGTTAATGCCATTAACGAAATCAGCACTAACCCATTTGGTTTCTGTAGCTTGGACCCATAATCCCTACCCCTCCCCCTCCCTGTGGAAAACAGGCGATCCGCCCCTGTTTTCCTTGAAAACAAAGGAGTTGAAGAAAGCTGAGGGTCCAAAAATGGCCCAAAAACCAGCCCAAAAACAGCACTTTTCGATCAAAAACTGCCATTTTTCAACCAAAAACAGCCCAAATCCGGCCTTTTTTGCTGCTTCACTTTTTCACTGCTTTTCTGTTCACTGTCCACTGTTCACTGAACACTGACAACTGTCCACTGACAACTGAGAACTGTGAACTGCTGCCTACGTCGGCAGCGTCACCAGCCTCGCCTCCAGCAGCGCCTCAATCGCCCGCAGCGCTTCCATGGTCTTTTCAGAAACGGGCGGATCCACCTGCACCACCGCCAGCGCCTTCACTGGCTTGGCTCCGGAGCGGTCGCGGCCCAGCGCGAAGTTCGCGATGTTCACGCCCTGCTCGCCGAGAATCGACCCGATCTTGCCGATCACGCCGGGAACGTCGAGGTTGCGGCACACCACCAGCGTTCCGTCCAGCGGAGCTTCCACGTCGATGCCGTCAAAGGCCAGCAGCCGCGGCTGTTCGCCGTGAATCACCGTTGCCGTGGCCCGGCTCTCTCCCTGCGCTGTATGCAGTACCACTGTAAGAACCGTCGCCGCACCGCCGCGCGGGCTCTCTTCCTTTTCTTCGTGCACGCGAACCCCGCGCTCCGCAGCCACGGCCGCCGCGTTGATACGGTTCACATTTTCCGATCCCTGCAGCAGCCCCGCAATCGCCGCATTCCGAATCAGCTCCGTCTTCGCCTCCACCAGCGCGCCGCCATAGACCAGGTGAATCGACTCGATGCCGCTCTTGCCCGCCTGCGCGAGAAACGAGCCCACGCGTCCTGCCAGATCGATGTACGGTCCGAGCACCGCGTACTCCTCGTAAGTGAGTGACGGCAGGTTCACCGCATTCTGCACCACGCCGAGTTTCAAATACTCGCGCACCTGGCTCGCGATCTGAATGCCGACTGCTTCCTGCGCCTCGCCCGTCGATCCGGCGATGTGCGGCGTCAGGATCACGTTGTCCAACTCGAAGTAGGGCGAGTCCTTGAGCGGTTCCACGGTAAACACATCCAGCGCCGCGCCGGCCACGTGGCCGCTCTTCAGCGCATCCACCAGCGCCGCATCGTCCACTAGCTCGCCGCGCGCGCAGTTGATAATGCGCACGCCCTTCTTCATCGTTGCCAGTGTCTTAGCATTCACGATTCCGTGCGTTTGCGTGGTCAGTCCGACGTGCAGCGTCAGGTAATCCGCCTTTGCGAAGAGCTCTTCCACCGAGACCAGCGCAATGCCGTTCTCGCGCGCCACAGCGGCCGACACAAACGGATCGCTGCCCACAATCTCCAACCCAAAGACCTTCGCCCGCCGCGCAACTTCAAGTCCAATCCGTCCGAGGCCAAGAATGCCCAGCGTCTTGCCCCTCAGCTCCGCGCCCTGCAGGCTTTTCTTCTCCCACTTGCCCGCGTGCATCGTCGCGTTGGCCGCGGGCAGCTTGCGCGCCAACGCCAGCATCAGCGCGATCGTCAGTTCCGCCACGGCCACAGCGTTCGCGCCCGGTGTGTTCATCACCACAATGCCCCGCCGCGTTGCTGCTTCCGCGTCGATGTTGTCCACGCCCACGCCCGCGCGGCCAATCACGCGCAGCTTCGGTGCAGTCTCCATCAGCGCATCGTCCACCTGCACGGCCGAGCGCACCACCAGAGCATCCGCATCGGCCAGCGCAGCCGGCAATCCATTCGGCAACTGGTCGTGCGTCACCACTTCCCATCCCGGTTCGGCCGCAAACACAGCCAGAGTTGCCGGACTCACCTTCTCCGCCAGAACAACTTTCATCGTCTTCCCCTTTTCCGCCGCGGCGGACGCGTTCTCGTACTGGTCAAAGCGAATGCCCTGCTGTTCGCAGAAGAGATCGAACATCCGCACCACCGCCGCATGCGGCTTGCCCTCGCCCCGCTCGTATTTGGTCAGCGAGTTGGGATGCACGCCCAGCCGCTCGGCCATTTCGTATTGATAGAGGTCGAGCTGCTTGCGCGCGATCAGCAGCTTTTCTGCGAACGTGAGTTCAGCCATTCACTGCCTCTGCATACACCTTCTGCGCCGCTGCAACCGCTTGCCCAAACTCAACCGGCAGTCCCAGCGTGTCTTTGGCAATGTGCTCGGCCGCGCACAGAAACGCAACGGTGTCGAGGTAGTCGAAAAAGCCCAGGTGCGCCACGCGAAAGATCTTGCCCTGCATCTCGCCCTGCCCGTTGGCCGTCACCAGCGCGAAGCGCGTCTTCAGAGCCTTCACTACGTCGCCCGAGTTCATACCTTCAGGAACCGCAACAGCTGTGGCGGCTGCCGCAGGCGCCGTGGGCGCAAACAGCGTGAACCCCAGCGCGACCAGCCCCGCGCGCGTTGCCGCCGCGTTCACCTGCGCGTTATCAATGAGCGCGATGCGGCCTTTCTCGAGGTC
>CAYWSR010000376.1:0-2683 GCA_964460385.1 uncultured Occallatibacter sp.
CACATACGCCTGGTGCTTCTTCGCCACCTGCTTGCGCACAAATTCCCAAACCTCATCGGCCCGCTCATCCGCCACCTGCCGCGTCACAATCGGCGTGCGGCCGGGCGGCAATTCGTCGAGCACACTCAAATCCAAATCCCCATACAGCGACAACGCCAGCGTCCGCGGAATCGGCGTCGCCGTCATCACCAGCACATCCGGCTCCGCACCGTCCTTCTTCATCAGCCTGAACCGCTGCAGCACTCCAAACCGATGCTGCTCATCCACCACCACCAGCCCCAGCTTCGCAAACTCCACTTTCTCTTCGATTAGCGCATGCGTCCCAATCACCAAATCCGTCTCGCCCTCATAAATCCGCCGCCGCGCCGCCCGCTTCCGATCCTCATCGAGCGACCCCGTCAGCAGCGTGATCCGATACTTGTGCTCAGCTTTCTCAAGGACCCGCTTCGCCGACAAATAATGTTGCGTCGCCAATATCTCCGTCGGAGCCATCAGCGCCGCCTGGTGCCCGTTCTCAATCGCGATCAGCATCGCCTGCAACGCCACGATCGTCTTGCCCGAACCCACATCCCCCTGCAGCAGCCGCCGCATCGGCACCGGCCGCCGCATGTCGCCGGCAATTTCTCCCAATGATCGTTTTTGCGCCGCCGTCGGATGAAATGGCAGAATCTCCCTGAGCGCCGCCCGCACCTTCTCGCTCGTCTCGAACGCGATCCCCGTCTTCTCCTGGAACCGCCGCCGCTTCACCTCGAGGCCGAGTTCGAGGTAAAACAGCTCTTCAAAAATCAGCCGCCGATGCGCCGCCGTTCCCGCCCCCTGCAACTGCGCCATCGCCGTTCCCGCCGGAGGAAAATGCACCTCGCGCAGCGCCTCTTCCCGCCGCGGCAGCTTCAGCCGCTCCACCATCGCAACCGGCAGCGTCTCCGGAATTCCCTTCAGATCCTCCAGCACATTCCAAACCGTCCGCCGAATCCACCGCGACGCCAGCCTGCTGCCGCTCAGCGACTCATACACCGGCGTGATCCGCCCCACCTCGAGCACCCGATCCAGCGCATCGTCGTGCCCATCCGGCAGCACCTCAAACTGCGGCTGGATCATCTTGAATCCTCGCCCCGATCGCGACGGCTCGACCTTCCCAAACAGCGCCACCATCTGCCCCGGCTTGAACTTCCCCTCGAGATACGTGCCGTGAAACCACATGCACTTCATCGAGGAAATTCCTTGCCCCACGGTCATCTCAAAAATGGGCATCCGTTTGGTCCGCAGCAGCACCGCGCCCCGCACCTCGGCAATCACGCTCGCCATCTCGCCCGGCTTCAGCTCGTTCAGCCCCCGCGGATTCAGCCGGTCCTCATACCGAAAAGGCAGATGCAGCAACAGGTCCTCGACCGTCGCTACTCCTTTTTCCCCCAGCATTTTGGCGATGGCCGGGCCAATGCCTTTCACAAACTGAACCGGAGTTTCAAGCGTCAGCACTGCAAGCGATCCTAAAGCATTCGCACCGGAGCGCGGCTTGGCCTTCTCCAGGCGTTCAGCAAGCCGTAACAAAAAACACTCCGACGGCCAGGTTCACCCCACAGCAAGTAGCGGATACTTTTGCCGGCAGATTATCAATCGTTTCGAGTCCTGCCTCAGTCCCGAAGTACCGCTCTCTCTCCCTTTTTGAGAAAGAATCCCGCCACGCTACCCGCTTTTCTGAACCTCTTTTAGCTAACCGCTTATCAACTAATCACTTAGCCCGCTGTGCAAATCCCCCTTGCTCTAGCCCCTCCCGGTAGGCGAATATAAGGCGAAGATGTGCCGCGATGCCTTCTGCCCACCTGCTCCGCCTCCAGATCGAAGCTGCCCTTGCCAACCGCATTCCTTCCGCGCTCACCCCAGCGCCTCGCGTCATTCGTCCGACCGCGCCCACTGGCATCCTCGCACTCGATGACGCACTCAGCGGCGGCCTCCCCATCGGGGCCATCACCGAACTCGCCGGACCGGAATGCTCTGGCCGCACCTCTCTCGCGCTTTCCTTCGTTGCCGGTCTCACGAATGCAGGCCGCGTCTGCGCCTGGGTCGATGTCTCCGACACTCTCCATCCCGAATCCGCCGCAGCCATCGGCGTTGACCTCGACCGCCTGCTCTGGATCCGCTGCGGCCCGCCAGCAGAACAACTCACCCTTCCCGGCTTCGATCAGTTGTCTTCCCGAGCAGATTGCAGCGAAGTTTATCGATTACCGGTTGCCCCGCAACCTGTAACCCGTAACCCGTCACCTGCCGCCCACGCTCCCCGCTGCGCCGAGCCGCAGCCAAAAGTCCGACAGCACAGCAGGGAAGCAGTTCCTCTCCAACCTGTCACCCATAACCTGTCGCCTGACCCGAGTGCAGTTCCCCTGCAACCTGTCACCTGTAACCTGTCACCTGATCTGAGCTCTGTCCGGCGCCCGGTGCCCGGTGCCCGGAGCCCTGCGTTCTCCCGCCTCGATCAGGCCCTCCGCGCCACCGACCTCCTCCTCCAGGCCGGCGGATTCAGCGCCATCGTCCTCGACATGGGCTCTATCGCTCCCGAATTCGCCCTCCGCGTTCCCCTCGCCACATGGTTCCGCTACCGCGCCGCCGCCGAACGCACTCACTCGAGCGTCCTCCTGCTCACCCAGCACGCCTGCACCAAATCGAGTGCAGGGCTCGTCCTTCACTG
>CAYWSR010000377.1:0-2667 GCA_964460385.1 uncultured Occallatibacter sp.
GCAATGTTCGACGTGTACACCACGAACGGATTGTGCGAGATAGCCAGCACAGCGGGAATCGAATCCACCGCAAACAGCAGATCCGTCACTTCCACGGCGACGATCACAGGCAGGAGCGACCCTTTGGCCGGCTGCAGTTTGCGAATCCATTCCGGAACCGCCGCGTGCGCCGAGCCGCCGCGCACCAGCCGGAACGCAGCGTAAAGAAGAAACAAGCCAAAGACATAGGTAACCCACTCGAAGTGCTTGAGCAGCGAGAGGCCGGCGAAGATAAATAGCGCGCGCAGCACCACCGCTCCCAGCACGCCCCACAGCAGCGCCGAGTGTTGCCGGCGCGTGCTGATGCGGAACCCCTGAAAGATCACCAGGAAGATAAACAGGTTGTCGACGCTGAGCGAGGTCTCGATGGCCCAGCCACCTACGAACTCTAGCGCCGTCTGCCGCCCATCTCTCATGCCCAGCCAGACCGCAAACCCCGCTGCTGCCAACGCCAGGACCGCCGTGGTGAGCCACGCAATCGCCTGCGGGTGTTTTGCATCGCTGCGATGCCCCGGCATCAGCGAGTCGGCCACCAGCACCACGGCCACCACCGCATGAAATCCAAGCCACCAGGTCCACGACGCTCCCGCGATCATTTCTGGATGCTACAACAGCGCGCTCTGGGGCGCCGGTCCGAACCGTGCTGCAAGTCCCAAGTATGCGACCACTCCAGGAACGATCGGAAGCGGCGCCAAGTATTTCCCTTCACGGGTGCATCTGGTCGCTCGCATTGCAATGCCGTACAATTCTCCCAATGAAATCAAAGAAGACGGTTGTTCTTTTCGTATTTGCGGCATGTCTATTGCCAGCAGGAGAGGCCGCGCCAACGGACGTGGTTGATTTCACAATCGTCGACCGTGTTCAATTCTCGGTTCCTGGCGATTGGCCAGTGATAGCGAGCAAGTCTACAAGCGAGAAAACAGTTTTCGCGTTCCAAATCCCGAATGCTGCCGACAATGGGACTCCGGACTCCTCAAATCTGTCGATCATCGCTACAGACCTGAAGACCGCTCAGGATAGAGATGCTTTCCAGAAGCAAGCGCCAGGTGCCGACCACAATGCACAAGAGAAGAGTCTCGTAGAAGGCTGGGGGTGCAGTACATTCTCGGCCACATAGCGCTCGACCCAGTACGTAATTTGGGATTGTCGTCGCATAATCGCCGATTGCGGCATTTCTGTTCGAATAGCTTGGCCTCACCTTCCTAAGAATCCTCCTGAATACGATAAGCAGATGGAGATGCTTCTCTCTAACTTCCTCACGAGCGTTGGTCCGTTCAAGGGTGTGCCGAAATCCGGGGTTTTGCGCCGGCAGGCGAACTGATCGAAGGGCGCTGGTCCGAGGAGCCTTGCAGCGTCCCGGTAGACGGCCACGCTGCCGGAACCAAACAAAACCTTAGTCAGAGGTTGCCCGCGATCTAGAACGTGGGTCAATTGTTCTATTGCGGTTGATTTCGCGTGCGATTGAAATATTTATCTGCCAGAACCGAACTTTCATCTACCCTCAACCCCTCTCTTGAGCATGCAACCGAAGGAGATCCAAACGCCCGATCAAACCCTGCTCGTCCTTCTCGCCCAGGCCGGCGATCGGGCTGCACTGGAAAAGCTCCTACGCCATATTCATGAGCCGTTGCGCCGCTACATCTCCGGGCTCGTTGGCGCCGACCTGGCAGACGATGTGCTTCAGGAGACCGCGCTTCAGATTTTTCACAAGCTTTCGCACCTGCGTGAGCCCGCCGTCTTTCGCCCATGGACTTACCGGATTGCCTCACGGATTGCCTTCTCCCAACTCAAACGCGCTCGGCGCTGGGAGCCCCTTGATGCCGCGCCAGAAATCCTAACCACCGTCAACTCCAACCTGGGCGAACTTCCCGACGAAGCCTTCCTCAGCCTTCTCGATCACGTCTCGCCTGCCAGCCGAGCAGTTCTCCTTCTCCGCTACCAGCACGACCTCTCGCTCGAAGAAACCGCAGCCGTTCTCGATATTCCAATCGGAACGGCCAAGTCAAGACTCAACTACGGAGTCTCAACCCTTCGCAAACACTTCAACTCTGAAAGGAAACCAGCATGAGCCCTGAGAATCAGCATCCCAACTCCGACAATGCCCACGCGGAACTCGCCTTTGTCCAGCAGGCCCTGGCAGCCGCCGACAGGTCCGAGCGCATCTCTCGCATCATTGTCGGAGTGCTCGCCATTCTGACTGTCGTCGTCTTTTTCTGGATGCACCACCACTTCTTTCCGCTGGATAACTTCGGCGAGCTGTTCCATGCAATTCTCCACCTCGCCCTCTTCTTCCTTGTGCTCCTGTTTGCCATCACCATGTATCTTCGCCAGGTGATCAACAACAACACCCGGACCATCCTCCGGGCTATTGCCAATACGCGCTCGCGTTAACTTCACAGCCGACAAAGCCGGGGGCCGACGAAGTCCCCTTCTCGGCAAGTTCCCGGTTCGTGAGGAACTCTTCATAGGGGCCGTGCAAGCGGCCCCCTTTTCGCGCATTGATGAAATGACAGAACCAAACGACGTGGAATCCGCACGCTATTTGCCGCCGGACGAATCGATACCGGAGATGGCTTTTGGCACAAATAGCCGAGTCGTTTTCACAATTCCGGGCGAATGACAGCCTAT
>CAYWSR010000378.1:0-2667 GCA_964460385.1 uncultured Occallatibacter sp.
TCGACCCAGCTTCGACCGAGTCAACACAACAGCGTTTGAACTAAGCCGCTGTCGCGGCGGATGCTGCAGTAGTGGTTGGACGGTCGGTAGTTGGGCGTAGCGTGTGGGTCACAAGGAGGATTCCCCTGTGACCCATCTTCGCCAGTTGATGCTCGACGAGCTTGAACGTCGTAACTACTCTCCGAACACCGTACGGTCTTACCTGCATGCAGTGGAGAAGTTCGCCAGGCACTTCGGTCGTTCTCCCGAGCAGCTTGGACCCGATCACGTCCGCGAGTACCAAGTCCATCTGTTCCGGGACCGCAAGCTTTCGGCTCGCACCATCGCGGGACAGACGGCGGCGCTGCGGTTCCTGTTCGTCAAGACACTGCGGCGGCCTTACCTGCCCGATGCGCTCCCGTTTCCCAAGCATTCCAGGCGTCTGCCGACGGTGCTCAGCCAGGAAGAGGTCGCACGGCTGATCGACGCAAGCGGCAACCTGATGCATCGTGCGATGGTGATGACGCTTTATGCGACCGGCGTTCGCAGGGCCGAGCTGTGTCGGCTCAAGGTCGCCGACATCGACAGCGAACGCATGGTGCTGCACATTCACGAAGGCAAGGGTGGGCGCGACCGCGATGTTCCGTTAAGCCCGAAGCTGCTGGCCAGCCTGCGCGAGTACTGGCGCTGGATGAAGCCGAAGACCTACCTGTTTCCGGGCATGGAGAACAACTGGCGGGCCGACGTGCCCGTCACCACGAAGGTCGCCTGGATCGCGGTGACCGAAGCGGCGAAGGCGGCCGGCATCACCAAGCGAGTCTCGCCGCACACGCTTCGCCACAGCTTCGCAACACACCTCTTGGAGGCTGGCGCGGATCTGCGGACCATTCAGCTTCTGCTCGGACACGCCAAGCTGGCCGACACGACCGTCTATCTGCACCTGTCGCGTCGGCATCTGCAAGCTGTTCCCAGCCCGATTGAGTCGCTCACGGTGTCGACTTCGGCCGAGGCCAGGCTTTCAAGGAGGCGTGCGAAGCGATGAGTCGGCCCACCCTTGAGGTGGCCGACATCGTTCGCGTATCCGGCAGCAGCTTCGTCGCTCGGCATGGACCGCATCTTGCCCCACAGCACCGCAAAGTGATGGACGCCATCGTCCGCTGCCGCACGGGGGCGCTGGGCGGACATCGCGATCGATGCTCCGGCTGCGGACATCAGGCCATCTCTTATAACTCCTGCCGCAACCGGCACTGTCCCAAGTGCCAGTCCAACGCTCGCGACCGATGGCTGGCTGCGCGTTCAGCCGAGCTGTTGCCCGTGCCCTACTTCCATATCGTCTTCACTCTGCCGCATGAGCTGTCCGCGTTTGTGTTGCAGAACAAGAGGCTGCTCTACGATCTGCTCCTCCGCACCAGTGCCGCCACGCTGCTCGAAGTCGCTCGCGATCCGAAGCACCTGGGGGCCGACCTCGGCCTGCTCAGCGTGCTCCACACCTGGGGCCAGAGCCTCCAGCATCATCCGCATGTCCACTGCGTGGTGCCTGGTGGTGGCCTCGCACTCGACGGCTCTCGATGGGTTGCGGCCTCGTCGCGCTTCTTCCTGCCCGTCCGGGTTCTCAGCCGCGTCTTCCGCGGCAAGTTCACCGCCGAACTCAAGCAGCTTCTGCTCCAGGGCAAGCTCCAGTTCCACGACTCGCTCCAGGAGCTCGCCGCACCGGAAAACTTCGAGCATTTCCTCAGGCGGCTCTTTACCAAGGACTGGGTCGTCTACGCCAAGCCGCCCTTCGGCGGCGCCGAACACGTCCTCCAGTATCTCGCCCGCTACACCCACCGTGTCGCGATCTCGAACCATCGCCTCGTCAGCTTCAAGGACGATCAAGTCTCCTTCCGGTGGAAGGACTACGCAGCCGGCAGCAAGCAGAAGGTCACGACGGTCTCAGCCGACGAGTTCCTGCGGCGCTTCCTCATCCACGTTCTGCCGAAAGGCCTGGTCCGCATCCGCCACTTCGGGCTCTTTGCCAACCGCAAGCGGTCCGCTACGCTGCGGCGTTGCCGCGTGCTGCTCAACGCCGCCGCTCCACCACCACAACCCGCGCCCACAGCTCAGATCAAGTGCCCGCTATGCTCTGAGCTCATGCTTGTGACCGAACGCTTCACCAGGCTCCAGCTTCTGTCTGCGCCGCCGAAAACCGCACCGATCAAGCCCCGGCTCGATAGTTCCTGAACCATCATGACCAAGCCCACTCTCAACCCGGTCTGCCCAAGCTGTGCTCACGCACGCGACGCATCCTCGCGCTCACTCCTATCGAAACAGCCTCAGCACCGGCCCGCTTCAGCTATCGAACAGATCCTTGCTGAGGGCACGTCGCAACATCCCATGCCTTCGAGACTTCGCAGAGCTCAGGAAAAGACGCCGTCACGGGCCGAATCGCTCATTCAAACCCCATAGCCGCTCACCGCATCCGCCACGCCACCGGCTTCCTTCAAACGACCCTATCAAAACTGCCCCGACAGTCTGGACCAGCAGGTCCAGCTTCGTGCGCGGGGCAGCCCCGATAGGGTACTAACGTTTATTGGGACTGACTGTGGTCTTCCAATCCACGTTTGAGGTACTCCCCTGGGCTGGCTCCAACCACTCGCTTGAAGGCCTTACTGAATGCCGCATCGGACTCGTAACCGACTAATCGAGCAA
>CAYWSR010000379.1:0-2660 GCA_964460385.1 uncultured Occallatibacter sp.
TGCACGAGGCCTTCGATCCCTTGGCGTCTGCCAGCGCAGTGCAGTGGCCGACCTGGGGCGTTAGAAGCGCGAAAAGAATCAGAGCCAGCGGCATCGCAAACCGGATTAAGCGGAACGAAGATAGCCCCCCTTTGCGCTTGCGAGTGACCTGACTGGGAGTGGGCATTGCGAATTCAAAAGGCATCGTGGCCTCCGGGAAGTCTTGGCGGTTGAGGGGAACGCGTCGATACAGACTCTCATCCGGAAGGCATTTATGCCAAGTAGAATGAGTGAGACGGGTTGCGACACTGCGAGCGCGTGAACTCACCTACGATCTGAACCAGGCTCAATTGGCCAGCTTGATCGCAGCCAGTTTGCGCACCGCCGCCAAGTCCGTCCGCCGCTTCACCAGCAGCCTAACCCCGGTTCCTTCCGGATAACGAGGTGCCTCGTCGAGGAGCTTCTCAAGAGCTTTGGAGAGGGAACCGTTACGAGCCGCCTGGATTGCACGGTCTCCGAGCACGAGAGCAGCACGGAAGCATCCATCGCAAGGGCCCAAATAGAGGATCGCCCGTTTCTTCAGTTTCAGCCGGAGCGACCAGCCATATTTCGCCCCTGAACAGGTCCATTCCTGGTCGGCGACTCCGTGCTCGCTGGCAAGCCAGTCAATAAGCTCATTCCAGAGCTCAATTTTCTCTCCCAACGCTGCGGTCAGTTCCCCAACTGTAGGGTGCACCTTTCTTCCGATGAAGGCATTTGGACGTTCCATCTTGCTCCTCTTTCACTGTGCCCGGATCGGCAGCGAGACTTCGCAACCGGGCTTTCTAAGCTGCACCGCAGACGGCGGGGCCGGATTGCAATGCTGCAAAGACGGAAGGAATTTTAGCGCAGCCTTTTGATTCGCGCAGTGATGAATCGGAAACTTGAATGCCAACGCCTTGAAGGGTCGCCTACTGGATTTGAGTCGTGCCTATGTTCCACGTGGAACATCTTGGGAATGGCGTCCCACTTTAGAACTGTTCCACGTGGAACAAACCCGCCCGGTCCCTTTTCGGAACAATCCCTTTCCAGAACAATGTCGGAGAGTGGCCGGCCTTTTCAACCCCCCAATTCACCAGATTTCCCGGAAGTTTTCCACCGATCGCCCTTTTTCGCCCCTCCTTCTCCTTTTCCCGGCCCCCGTCCCGCAACCGCTTACCCCACAACTGCTTCCCCTTCTTTCGCCGCTTGCGCCTCTGGACGCTTTCCACAGCTTGGTCCCGTTCTCCACAGCGCTCGGCCCTACCCCGTTTTTCTCCTTGCCGTTACTCTAGATTGCCATGGGAAAGATTCTCGGCGTTGTCAACCAAAAGGGCGGAGTTGGCAAAACCACCACAGCAATCAACCTCGCCGCAAGCCTCGCTCTCGAAGGCCTCAAGATCCTCCTCGTCGATTGCGATCCCCAGGCAAACTGCTCTTCCGGGCTCGGTTTCGTCCGTGACGACAATCGCCACTCTATCTATGACGTCCTTATGGGCGACTCCCCCGCCGAGCAGGTCATTCTGCCCACTGAGATCCCGGAACTCAGCATTCTGCCCGGCTCGAAGAACCTCACCGGCGCTAATGTTGAACTCGCTTCGGCCACCGATCGCGCTGTTCGTCTCCGCACCGCGCTGGAGCCCGTTCTGCCCCTCTTCGATCTGGTGATTCTCGATTGCCCCCCGGCGCTTGACTTGCTCACGCTCAATGTCTTGGTCGCAGCCGACTCCCTCATCGTTCCCATGCAGGCCGAGTACTTCGCCCTCGAAGGAATCACCGAGCTCATCTCCACCCTCGAGCGCGTCCGCGCAGCCTACAACCCCACCGTCTTCATCGAAGGGGTCCTGCTCACCATGTACGACGACCGGACCAACCTTGCTCAGCAGGTGACTGAAACGCTGCGCGAGTACTTCAAGGACCGCCTCTTTCAGACCATCATTCCGCGTAACGTCCGCCTGGCTGAGGCTCCCAGCCACGGGAAGCCCGTCGCACTCTACGACCCCCGCTCTCGGGGTACAGAGGCCTACTTTGAGTTGGCTGGCGAGTACCTGGCCCGTAACCGCATTGAGAGCCCGCGGAGCCTGGAACGGAAGGCGGCCGCTGCCGCTGCACCGGCGACGCAGGTTCGCACCAAGGTCCGTTTCTGGCCCTACTCCTGATCGGTCGCTTCTGTAGCCCGCAACCGGTCATTGGACCCGCTCCCTGAACCCCTAACGTTTCACCCCAGATCGACCCGGCAAAACAGCCGTATTTTGAGGAACTTCGAACCATGACCAACCTTGCTACTGACCCCCGCCGCCGCGCCCTCGGCAAGGGACTCGACTCGCTTTTGCCCCGCGTCCCGACCACCGCCGTCGCACCCGCCTCCGAACCCGAGAGCGGCAAGCCCCGCGAAATCCCCCTCGAACAGATCGATCCAAATCCCTACCAGACCCGCTCGCGCGTCGACCAGGGGCAGTTGGCCGAGCTCGCCGCCTCCATCACCGCAAACGGAGTGGTTCAGCCTATTCTCCTCCGGCCTCTGGCAAGCGGCCGGTTCCAGCTCATCGCCGGCGAGCGCCGCTGGCGCGCCTCGCAACTGGCTGGCAAGCAGACTATCCCTGCCATCCTGCGCCAGGTCTCCGACGAGCAGGCGATGGAGATCACCATCGTCGAAAACCTCC
>CAYWSR010000380.1:0-2648 GCA_964460385.1 uncultured Occallatibacter sp.
AAGGAAGAATTGCCGTGGCTCGCACCGTACCTCTGAATCGTTGCCGGAACATCGGAATCATGGCGCATATCGACGCCGGGAAGACGACTGCGACAGAGCGCATCTTGTTTTATACGGGCATCACCCACCGTATCGGCGAGGTGCATGAGGGCACTGCGACCATGGACTACATGGAGCAGGAGCAGGAGCGCGGCATTACCATCACCTCCGCAGCCACCACCTGCGTGTGGAAAGATGTCCTCATCAATATCATTGACACGCCGGGCCACGTGGATTTTACCGCCGAGGTGGAGCGTTCATTACGTGTTTTGGACGGCGCGGTCGCGCTGTTTGATTCCGTCTCCGGCGTGCAGCCGCAGACCGAGACTGTCTGGCGTCAGGGCGACAAGTATCGCGTCCCGCGCATCTGCTTTGTGAACAAGATGGACAAGAACGGCGCCGACTTCGAGCACGTTCTCGAGACCATCCGCAAGCGCCTGGGCGCGCGCCCCGTCGCGCTGCAGATTCCCATCGGCGCTGAAGCCGGCTTCAAGGGCGTCGTCGACCTCATCGAGATGAAGGCCGTCGTCTGGCACGACGAGACCATGGGCGCCGAGTTCTCTGTTGAGGAGATCCCCGAGCCCTTGCGCAAAAAGGCTGAGGCTTTCCGCTTGCAGCTGATCGAGATCATCGCCGAGACCGACGATGTGCTGCTCGAGAAGTTCCTCGAGGGCGAGACGCCGACCATTGCCGAGCTCAAGTCCGGCATTCGTCAGGCTACCATCGATCTGAAGGTTTTTCCGGTCATCTGCGGTTCGGCTTTCAAGAACAAGGGCGTGCAGACGTTGCTTGACGCTGTCGTTGACTACCTGCCCAGCCCGCTCGACAAGCCGCCGGTCGAGGGCATCAATCCTCATCATGCTGGCCGGATTGAGGTCCGCAAGCCGGACGACAACGAGCCGCTTTCTGCGCTGGCTTTCAAAATCATCAACGATCCCTTCGGCAAGCTCTGCTTCATCCGAATCTATTCCGGCTCGCTCAAAACCGGCGATACCATCTTGAATCCACGCACAGGCAAGACCGACCGCGTTGGCCGCCTGGTGAAGATGCATGCCAACAAGCGTGAAGAAATCTCCGAGATCCATGCCGGCGATATTTGCGCCTGCGTGGGCCTCAAGGATCTGAAGACCGGCGATACACTCAGCGCACCGCACCACCCCATCGCGCTTGGCGCCATCACCTTCCCTGAGACGGTCATTTCCGTGGCCATCGAGCCAAAGACCAAAGCCGATCAGGAGAAGATGGGCGTCGCACTTTCGCGTTTGGCCGACGAAGACCCGACCTTCAAAGTTCGCACCGACGAGGAATCCGGCCAGACAATCATCAGCGGCATGGGCGAACTTCACCTTGAGATTCTTGTCGATCGCATGAAGCGTGAGCACAAGGTCGAGGCCAATGTGGGCGAACCTAAGGTCGCCTTCCGCGAGACAATTCGCAAGAAGGCCGAGGCTGAAGGCAAGTACATTCGCCAGACCGGAGGCTCGGGCAACTACGGCCACTGCAAGCTCCGAGTCGAACCCAACGTGCCGGGTAAGGGTTACGAGTTCATCAACGAGATCAAGAGCGGCGCAGTGCCGAAGGAATACATCAAGCCCATCGATCAGGGCGTTCAGGGCGCAATCGAGTTGGGCATCCTGGCCGGCTACCCTCTGGTGGACATCAAGGTCACGCTCTTCGACGGCAGCTATCACGACGTCGACTCGAACGAAATGGCCTTCAAGTTTGCCGGCTCCATTGCGTTCAAGGAAGCCGCTCGCAAGGCATCGCCGGTTCTGCTTGAGCCTGTGATGGCCGTCGAAGTCACCGTGCCGGAAGAGCACATGGGCACCATCATTGGCGATATCAACTCGCGCCGCGGCCGCATTGAAGGCATGGAGCACGCGGGCGGATCGCAGATCATCAAGGCCATTGTGCCATTGAAGGAAATGTTTGGATACGTGAACGACATTCGCTCTTCGACGCAGGGTCGCGCGTCGTACTCGATGCAGTTCGCGCGCTACGAAGAGGCTCCGCGCATGATCGCCGACGAGATTATCGGTCGCGCGCAGGGCAAGTAGAAAGCTGAGTTTTGGGGGCTGGAGCCGGATAGCCGGCGCCCCGAGATGAAACGGGCAGTACGAGCAATGAAAGGGTTCTGAGGACTTTTATGGCGAAGGAAAAATTTGATCGTTCTAAGCCTCACGTGAACGTGGGGACGATCGGGCACATCGATCACGGCAAGACGACTTTGACGGCGGCGATCACCAAGGTTCTGCAGAAGCACAACCCGAAGAACCAGTTCCGGTCGTTCGATTCGATCGACAACGCGCCGGAAGAGCGGGAGCGCGGCATCACCATCGCGACGGCGCACGTGGAGTACGAGACGGCGAACCGTCACTATGCGCACGTCGACTGCCCCGGCCACGCCGACTACATCAAGAACATGATCACCGGCGCAGCGCAGATGGACGGCGCGATCCTGGTGGTTGCGGCCACCGACGGTCCGATGCCGCAGACCAAGGAGCACGTGTTGCTGGCTCGCCAGGTGGGCGTGCCGTGCATCGTGGTCTTCCTCAACAAGTGCGACGCGGTCGAGGACGAAGAGCTGACCGACCTGGTGGAGATGGAAG
>CAYWSR010000381.1:0-2623 GCA_964460385.1 uncultured Occallatibacter sp.
TTCGGCCCAGGAACGGACCCACTGACAGGCACAAGCAGGCGGGTCCACACGCTCACTGGAACTTTCGCGAGGACCTTCGCGTATCTGCTGGAACCAATGAAGTTCTGGTTGAGGGTTTTCATGGAGACTTTGGCTCAGGAAGTTCGCCACGCGATACGGACGTTGTTGCGGGCTCCCGGTCTTTCGATTGTTATTGTGATTTCCATCGCTTTGGGATTTGCGGCGAACGCGACGGTCTTCAGTGTTGCCAATGGGCTGCTGTGGGGCCTGCTGCCGGTGAAAGATCCCGGACGCATGGTGATGTTTTCAGAGGGAGACTCGTTTTCGTACCTCGACTACATTGACTACCGCGATCAGACGGGCGACGTTTTCGAAGGCGGAGTGGCGGCACACTTTCCGTTGATTCCAGCGAGTGTTGGCGGCAAGGGTGAACCTGAGCGCGCCTGGGGTCAGGCGGTAAGCGGAAACTTCTTCACTGTCGTCGGGGTGCCTATGGCGCTGGGGCGTCCGCTGCTTGCGCAGGATGACCAGACAGCAGCGAAGAGCCATGTTGCGGTGCTGAGCAACGCTCTGTGGCGGAGGCGATTTGGCGGGGACGCAAACATCGTTAACCAGCAAGTGGCGCTCAACGGGCAGAACTACACGGTGGTGGGAATTGCGCCGGCCGGATTCTACGGCCTGGATCGCGGCATCTCATCGGACTTCTGGGTTCCGCTTTCCTTGGTGGAAGAGATCTTCCCCGATCTAAACACGGATGAGGGCTTTAGAACCAAGCGGGATAATCAATGGCTGATGCTCGACGCCCGGCTGAAGCCGCAGATCAGCCGCTCCAGGGCCGCGGTCCTGGTGAATGTGGTGAAGAAGCGTCTCGACGAGACCTATCACAAGGATGACAAGCACCACGAAGCGATTACTCTGCAAACGGCGGGGGGACTGATTGCCGGCTCCGCGACACCAGCCTTCACCCTGATGGCGGTGCTGATGGTGGTGGTTGGATTGGTGCTTCTGGTGGCGTGCGCAAACGTCGCCAACCTGCTGCTGGCGCGGGCAGCGGAGCGGCAAAAAGAGGTTGCGATTCGCCTCGCTCTGGGGGCAGTCCGGTGGCATCTGATAAGGCAACTGCTTATCGAGAGCTTTCTGCTCTCTCTGACCGGTGCGGGCGTTGGCTTCCTGCTGGCCGCTGGAGCAGCTCGCGCCATCTCCAGATTCCAGCTCCCGCTGCCGTTCCCGGTAGCATTCGACTTTAACGTGGATATGCGCGTTGCGATCTTCACGCTTGGCTTATCGGTGGTCACGGCGCTGTTGTTTGGTCTGCTGCCGGCGCTTCGCGCTTCACGGCCTGACCTGGTAGGCGCGCTGAAGAGCGGTCAGGCAGTCTTTGGCCGCGTGGGGCGATCCGGCCTGCGCAACACGCTGGTGGTGGTGCAGGTAGCGCTCTCCCTGGTGCTTCTGACCACGGCTGGACTTTTTCTTCGGAGCCTGGGCAACGCGTCGTCGATCGACATCGGGTTCAAGCCCAACAATATTCTGATCATGACGATGGACCCGAAGCTTCAAAACTACTCACACGACAAGTCGGCACAGTTCCTCGCTCAGCTTCGCGAGCGAGTGACTGCACTGCCCGGCGTAAAAGCCGTGAGTTTTGTGGGTGTGGTGCCGCTCAGTATTGGCAAAACCAGCTATGCCTACACCGTGGATGCCGCGAAAGACCACCCCGCGGAGTCAGTAAGCGCGGAAGTCAACAACGTTGGTACAGGCTATTTTCAAGCGATGGGGATTCCGTTTCTGCGCGGCCGGGATTTCGATCTTCAACTGGACGGCAAGCGCACAGCCATTATTAACGAGACGATGGCAGCGAATTTGTTCCCCGGACTTGATCCGGTGGGTCGCGAGATGCACCAGGACAAAGAAGCTTACACGGTGATCGGCGTTGCCCGAAACTCGAAGTCGAGCACGATTGGCGAGAAACCTGCCAACATGGCATACCTCTTTCTCAACGCCGCGCCGGAGAAGGCAAACAGCTTTTTCGGAACCACGATCGTGGTGAAGACACAAGCGAATCCGCTGGGAATGGCGCGCACGGTGCGTCAGCAGATTGCGGAACTCGATCCGAACATGGCGGTGTTTAATACCGAGACCATGCAGGAGCACGTAGACAAGTCGCTTCTGCTGCCGCGCATCTCGGCATTGCTGCTTGGAATCTTCGGTGTGGTCGGACTTACTCTGGCGGCGATCGGCCTGTACGGAGTCATGAGCTATTCGGTTCGCTGCCGCACTCGCGAAATCGGAATCCGGATGGCGCTGGGAGCGAAACCGGGCAGAGTGCTGCGAACGATTCTCCGGCAGGGTCTGACGTTAACCGCGATTGGGCTCGTTATTGGACTCGCGGTCGCCGCGGTTCTGGGGAGGTTTACTGCCAGCGTGTTGTACGGAACAAGCGGGACGGATCTGGTTACGTTCCTGATCGTTTCCCTGGTGCTGCTGGCGACTGCGGGGGTCGCGGTGCTGATTCCAGCATTCCGCGCATCGCACGTTGAACCGACCACGGCGCTTCGCTACGAGTAGGAAACCGTTGCGGTTTGCCGGGGGCCGATACCGCTCGAGAAGCCGACGGAGAACTAGG
>CAYWSR010000382.1:0-2614 GCA_964460385.1 uncultured Occallatibacter sp.
GGCATTGCCGGCGCGACGGTCCTGGGCGTGTTGGGGGTGGCCCTCAGGGTCGTCGTGAGCACCCAGCCGAACCTGAACGTGGGCGGCGGACTCCCGGTGGGGGTCACCGTGGTCTACATAGTCCTGGGCAGCCTCCTGGCGCTGAAGGGCTACGAGTCAGCGCTGGAACTGAGGGCATCCGCCCGTTAAGCCCGTTTTGGGTACCAAATCTGCCTGCTTTACGCGCCCAAGCCGCTCGTTTCATCCACCTCTACCTTTCTCGGAAAAGTCCTCAGCGAGAGCGCGGCTTCGCCTATGGGGATGGCGAATGCTTTGCTCTGGCCGCCGCTGCTTCGAGGACGAGCGCCCTCAGCGCAGCCTCATCCACCAAGTCATCCTCGCGGAAGTCGACGGCCCGGACCGACTTGCTGTCTAGGCGCGTGTTGAAGACCTTCTTCGGGTCCTTCAGCCGGGCCCCTTGTGGGAAGGTCAGCCTCACGGCGTGCTTCAGCGTGTTTGCAACGCAGATTATTCCGTCGTGGGACCAGACGGGGACTCCCATCGGGTTGGAGGGCATCTTCCACTTGACTTCCTCGACTATGGCGGGGTCGGCTTTCTTGATTATGCTTCGTAGCTGCGATAGCGTCTCGCCCCTCCAGTCACCCGGCTCCCTGATTATCGCCTCGATCTGCTTGGATGCTGACATCTCCTTCTTCCGGGGAAGACCTGCGCTTGGCTTCTTAACCATCCGCTCTTCTGCTCGCATGCTGCGACGACCGAGTATATACTTGTGCCCGACTTCACCCGGAGAATGCCAGGATGTCCCTTCTGCTGAACGCCGCGTCTATCGTCTGAAGGAGGTCACGGTAGCACGCCTTGGGTACGATGAGATACAGCGTGATGCTCGTCTTGCCGTCCTTCATCGTCCTGCCGGAGAGGAGCCTGATCTGAACGATGGAACGCTGCGACTGGAACGACTCACAGGTCTCCGCTTTGCCGTAGGACAAGACCCCATCCTTCATTGCGACGACATCTGGGACCGCCCCGTCCACCTCGCCCGGCCGTTCGTAGCCCTCGGCCGCGGCATGGGTGACCTGCCAGCCGTCCCTGCCCATCACCCCGATGAGTGTTCTGACCAGCCGGCCGCGCTCGGGGCTTTCTTCACTGATGTCAGGCATGTGCTTCGCTCTTCCGCCCAAGCTAATTAAGCGATGGGGGCGTGGTCCTCCGGAGCCGAGACAGATTCGAATCTACTCCCCTCGAGAGAGAATCGACCACAATCATGAAAGCTATCAGGCAAACAATCCTCACCAAGACAAGCCGTAAATAGCGTCGTGCAGCCGAAACGAGTGTCGACTGACATGTCACCTGATCAAGGGTCGAGCTCCGCAGTGCCAGGGATGACCCGCAGGGAGACGTGGGCCGTCAGGCTCGGGATCCCGTCGCTTGCGGTCACAGTCGCGTTCATGTTCCTCGTCTGGCCGCTCTTCTGGTTCGGCTACGGCAATCTGCTTTGGTGGATGAACGTCCTCTGGTGGGGGTTCGTCATGCCGGCCTGCGTAGCCTCAATCGTCCTGAGCAAGGGGCAGTTCGCAAGCGTGATGCACCACGCCATCAGGGACTTTCGCGCCTCCCACAGGCGTTCAGCCATCTAGGAACGGAAAGACAACGGACTCTAGATGCCCAGCTGGAACACTTTAGGCATCTAATGGAGCTTCCAATTCATCAGGAACGGGTCATCACTGCTTCGCCTCCATTCGTTCACGGTTCCGACTTGGTGGGACGGGCATGTCGGACATAACTATTAATCAAAACACGGTTTCGCATTAGTCTGGCTTGGCTTTCTATGATCGTGCCGTCCCGCTCTCCAATCCGGGAGGAACCAAGCCGACCAGCCACCCTGAAGCGCAGGCAAAGCCACCTTTCCGAGGGGCAACCCTCTATCTACTCGTGGCGGGTTTCGCGGCCCTATCAGTGGTCCCCTTCCTCCCTTGGTTCTACTACGGCCCAGAGAGCCTCCTCTTCCCTCCGCAGGTCAGCCTGGCCTACCTCTTCGAGAGAGGGCAGACCTTTACGGGCAACCTTTTGCTGTACCTTGCAGGAGTGGCAATCTCTGGATGGGCGGCCGGGTTCGCCGGGAGACCCACCTTCTATCAGGGGATTCCGTCCGCCGTCTTTCCGGCCTTCATTCTCGTCGTAACCACGGTGACATGGGTCCAGTCGGGCTACCACGCCTATCCGCAGGCGTTCACGCTTGGGATGTTCACCGCGCTTCTCGGGTCGTTGCTGCTGGAAGCGTCATACTTCTCGTACCGCACCAAGTCCCGCTAGCAGGCTCGCCTCAGGGCGAGATCGACGTGAACGTGGAGCTCGACACCGAAGTCGTCGGGCCCCCGAAGAATCCGAATGCGAAGTAGAACAACGCGGCGGCGAGAATCGCTGCGGCGAACGTCCAGACCAGGCCGAAGATGAGCAGATGCCCCGCCTCCTTAGGATTCCTGTCCTTCACTACGACGTATGCGACGATCCCGCCCAGAAAAGCGAAGAACAGGGGTAGAAGCCAGTAGAGCGCGCTGACGCTCTCGGTCGGCTGGGCGGGTGGCGTGGCCTGTCTCAGGTTGTTGCCGCAGTTAGG
>CAYWSR010000383.1:0-2577 GCA_964460385.1 uncultured Occallatibacter sp.
TTTTTGGCGAATGGGTGGGAAACCAAAATATCCAAGGGCTTCATGCTCAAATCCGTCCAAGCCTTGCTTCTCGCCGTCGCCGTCTGCTTCTCCATCGGCGCAACCGACGACAATTCCCGCCTCAACAATCTGAGCCACCGGATGATGTGCGAATGCGGCTGCGCTCAACTCCTCGGCGAATGCGACCACCTGGGCTGCCCGTATCGCGATCCGGAAATGGCCGAGCTCAGGGCAGCGATCTCTGCAGGCAAGACCGACCAGCAGATCTTTGACCAGTTCACCACCAAATACGGTGCCGTTGTGCTCGCCGCGCCCACCATGCATGGCTTCAATCTCGTCGCCTGGATCGCCCCCTTCGCCGTCCTCGCTGCCGGCTTCCTCGGAACCTTCCTCCTCGTCCGTCGCTGGTCGGTCGGAAGAACCCCGCTCCCCGCCACCGCCAACGCCAACGTCGACGCAAACCTCTCGCCCGCCGAACGCGAACGCCGCGAAAGAATTCGCCGGGAGACCGGCATGGATGGAGATCTCTAACCCATGAATACCCTCCAAGGCGAACTCGCCGGCATCGCTCTTGCCTTAGCGCTCCTTGTTTACACCTTCTGGCCCGAGAACGTCTTCGCGGCCCAGCGCCAGAAGACTCGTCTTGACTACCTCCTCGAGCGCAAGGAGCAGCTCTACGAAAACCTGCGCGACCTCACCTTCGAGTTCAAAGCCGGAAAATACCCCGAGGAAGACTTCGTCGTGCAGCGTGCCATCCTCGAAAACGAAACTGCAACCCTGCTCGCCGAAATCGACCACCTCGAGCAAGCCTGAGAAAGCGACGCTGTCACTAGCAAAGATGCTGTCACTAGCAAAGATGCTGTCATCCTGAGCGAACGGGGCCCCAGGCGTACTCTTCAGCCTGGGGGTGGTGAGTCGAAGGACCCGCAGTTGTTCTTGTTTTTGCTTCTGCTTTTGTTCTTGCCTTCGCCTTTGCCTTTGCTCTTGCCTTTGCTTTCGCTCTCGTTTCTGCCCATGCCTTTATGCCCCACTCGAAATCGCATCATCGAAACTCGATAGGAATCTTCGAAAAATGAGAACTATCCACATCACCTTCCGCACCCTCGCTCTTGGCCTGCTCCTTACAGGCGCGCTGGCCCACGCTGCCACCGTCACCGGAACCGTCACCGACAAGACCACCGGCAAGCCCGCCGCAGGCGACACCGTCGTCCTCGTCGACGTGCAGTCCGGCATGGGCGAAGTCGCCAAAGCCACCACCGATGCCAATGGCAAATACACGCTCAAGGAGCCCGGCAGTGGCCCCTACCTCGTTCGTGTCACCCATCAGGGCAGCCCCTACTTCATCGCCGCGCCCCAGGGCGGCTCTCCCGGCGATATTCCCGTCTTCGACGTCGCGCCCAAGGTCCAGGGTGTATTCATCGAAGCCGACGTTCTCCAGTTCGAAGCCGAGAACGGCCAGCTCACCGTCAACGAGCGCTACTTCGTCCACAACAACAGCTCCCCGCCCCTAACCCAGTGGAGTTCCAAGTCCTTCCAGGTCATCCTTCCCGCCGACGCCACCATCGATGGCGCTCAGGCGCAGCGCCCCACCGGCCTGCCCACCACGCTCAAGCTCGATCCCGACGGCCCCAAAGGCCACTACTCCTTCAACTTCCCCATCCAGCCCGACGACGGCGAAAAGGACACGCAGTTCCTCATCGCCTACCACCTGCCCTACTCGAGCGAAAAGTACACCTTCACCACGCAGGTCACCATGCCCGCTGACAATGTCGGCGTACTGCTTCCCAAAGCCATGACCTTTGTTCCCGGCTCCGGCGCCAGCTTCAAGAATGTCCCTGAAGACCCTAACGTTCAGACTTTCGTCCAAAAGAGCGCCGTCCCGGGCAAGCCAATTGAGTTCACAATCTCCGGTACAGGCTCAATGCCGCGCGAGCAGCAGGGAGCCCCGCAGGCCGGCGCCATGCCCGGCCAGGACGCAGGCGCAGCCCAGGCCGGTCCCAGCAGCACGCCCGGCGGCGGCATCGGCGTGCCCATCGACACGCCCGATCCTCTTACGAAATACAAATGGTGGATTCTCGGCGCTCTTGCGATTCTGCTCGCCGCCGGCGCTGCCTTCTTCCTGCGCAAGCCCCCGGGCTATGTGCCAACCGGTGCCGCGCCAACGGGAGTCGCTGCAACATCGGCCGCCACCGCCTCACAGGCCTACACCGCATACCCTCCAGCTCAAACCAACTCCGCATCCAGCACCGCATTGCTCAACGCCCTAAAGGAAGAGTTATTCACCCTCGAAAGCGAGAAAATCAACGGCACCATCTCGCCAGAGGAATACTCCGGCGTCAAGTTGGCCCTTGAAATTGTCCTCAAGCGCGCGCTCAATCGCAAGTAAGAGTAACAGGCCTGTGCCCCATTCGGAGTCTGTGCCCCATTCGGGGTCTGTGCCCCATTCGGAGTCTGTGCCCCATTCATCGCGGCCTTATCGCGATGAGTGGGCGGCGCTCTACGGAGTCTGTGCCCCATTCGGGGTCTGTGCCCCATTCATCGCGGCCTTATCGCGATGAGTGGGCGGCGCTCTACGGA
>CAYWSR010000384.1:0-2568 GCA_964460385.1 uncultured Occallatibacter sp.
GTGTTATCGCCGTGAAAGGGCGGTGTCCTAGGCCGGGCTAGACGACGGGGACGGAATTATGAGAGGCGAGATGGACTCGAATTGGCCGCAAGCGCCCTTATAGAGGCTACCAACTCAGTGGGGGCGTGTCAAAAGAGGAGCGGCTGGCCGGCAAAGTGAGCTGAGCCATATTTGGGGGCTAGGCCATGAGTTTTTTGCGTCGAGAGGAGGGCCGGAAGCGTCAGAATGGTAAAGACGCTTAGCAAAGAACAGTTGATCGGATGGGCTTGATCGGACAGGCTTAATCAGGCAGGAACCGCAGTCGAGAAGCATGCCGAAATGTATGCAAGGAGCACGGCCTTGAAACGGATTCAACTCGGAGTGTGTTGTGGGTTGTTGGGATTGGCGGCGGTGGGCTGCCAGAAGAAGCAAGCTGCGCCGGCTGGCGGCGGAGCGGGGATGCAGGGGATGCCGGTGCAGACCGCCGCGGTGACGATGGCGCCTGTGCCGCAGACGAGCGAGTACGTGGCGACGATCAAGTCGCGGCGGTCGGCGACCCTGATGCCGCAGGTGATGGGAGCGATCACCAAGATAGGCGTCCACTCCGGAGACCACGTAAAGGCCGGCCAGGTGCTGATGGAGATCGATCCACGGCAGCAGCAGGCTATGGTCGAGTCGCTGCGGGCGACAGAACGTCAGAAGAAAGCGCTCTACGACTACAACGCGATCGAAGTGGACCGGCAGCGCAAACTGTTTGAGGCGGGCGTGACCAGCCGAGACACTTACGACCAGGCGCAGCAGTCGTTTGCCAACACCAAGGCGGATTATGAATCGGCCGTGCAGGCGCGGAAGACCCAGGAGCAGCTTCTGGATTACTACACGATCCGCGCGCCGTTTGACGGCGTGGCTGGCGACGTGCCGGTTCACGTAGGGGATCTTGTCGCGCCTACGAACTCTCCACCGAATATCCTGACGACGGTTGACCAGATCGGGGATCTTGAAGCTTACATTTACATCCCGACCGAGCGCGGGGCCCAGGTGAAGCAGGGTCTGGGTGTAGACCTGACGGACACCGCCGGCAACCTGATCGAGAAGACGAAGATCAATTTCATCTCGCAAGAGGTGGACACGACGACGCAGGGGATCCTGGTGAAGGCGCCGGTGCATACGGCCGCGGAAGTGATGCGCACGGCGCAACTGGTGAAGGCGCGGGTGATCTGGAAGACCGTGCCGATGGCGGTGGTACCGGTGCTGGCGGTGACGCGGCAGGGCGGTCAGACATTTGTGTTTGTGGCGGCTCAGCAGAACGGGCACCTGGTGGCGCAGCAGACAGCGGTGACAGTGGGCGATACGGTTGGGAACAACTACTCGATTTCGTCAGGACTGAAGGCAGGGGATCGGGTGATTGTTTCGAGCACGCAATTCCTGGTGAATGGCATGCCGGTGATGCAGCTGCCGGGCGCGTAGAGCCGGTTATGAGGTGGTTGGAGTTTTTCACAGTTGATGGAACGTCGGCATTTTGGAATCCCACCCTAGCCGCAAGAGACAACGGCGCGGCGAGGATGGGGCACCCGGTTTTTTGAAGGTAAGCGAAACAAAGGAAGGCCAGTCTTGTTTGTCGATTTCTTTATTCACCGGCCCGTGTTCGCGACGGTTTGCGCACTGATGATCATCCTGGGCGGGGCGGTGTGCATCCCGACACTGCCGATCGCGATGTATCCGACGCTGGCGCCGCCGCAGGTGCAAGTTTCGGCGAACTATATGGGAGCGAACGCCGACACCGTTGAGAAAGCGGTGACGATACCGCTGGAAGAGTCGATCAACGGTGTGAAGGGAATGCGGTACATCAGCTCGTCGAGCACGAACAGCGGCACGAGCGCGATTACCGTTACATTCCAGACGGACTACGACCTGGACATCGCGGCGGTGGACGTGCAGAACCGCGTGGCGAGCGTGCAGGGGCGGCTGCCCGCGGCGGTGAACGCGACAGGCATCACGATCACCAAGGCGAGCGTTGACTTTGTTATGGCCGCAGGCTTTTATACGCTCGACGGTCGGTACTCGCCGGAGTTCATCTCGAACTACCTGGATGTGTATGTGAAGGACGCGCTGAAGCGCGTACCGGGCGTGGGCGACGTTCAGATCTTCGGCGAGCGCAAGTACGCGATGCGCGTGTGGATCGACCCGATCAAGCTTGCTTCGCGAAATCTGACTGCGACCGACGTGGTCAACGCGCTGGTGGAGCAGAATGTAGAGATTCCGGCGGGGCAGCTGGGACAGCCACCGTCGGATGTGCGCCAGGCCTACCAGATTCCGGTGCGCGTGGTGGGAAGGCTGAGCAGCCCGGAGGAGTTCGACAACATCATCCTCAAGAACTCCCCCAATGGGCTGGTGCTGCTGAAGGATGTGGGCCACTCGGTGGTGGGCGCCGAGGACTATAGCTCGACGCTGAAGTACATGGGTCACGATGCGGATGGCATCGGCGTGGAGCAGCTCTCGAATGCCAACGCCCTGGATGTGGACCGCAAGGCCACAGCCGCGCTCGCGGAGCTCTCGAAGAGCTTTCCGCCGGGGCTCAAGTACGCTATC
>CAYWSR010000385.1:0-2565 GCA_964460385.1 uncultured Occallatibacter sp.
TTCCGCGGACTGCTAGGCCACCATGACTTCGGTACCGTGGGATACGCGAGAGCTGCAAAGGTCGGGAAGCGAACCAGCAGCTTCAGCGGGCAGAATCCTTACGCGTTTGACGCCGTTCAAAAGAGCTTCACGGCAGGCGCTGAGCTTGGGCAACATGCCGCCGGAGATCACGGCGGTTTTGGCCATCTCGGCGATCTGATCGATTGAAAGCCATCGGAGCACGTCGCCGTTTGCGCCCTTTACACCGGGAACGTCGGTGAGGAAGACAAGCGCATCGGCTCGGCAGGCAATGGCGCAGGCGGATGCCATCTCGTCAGCGTTGATGTTGTAGTACTCACCGTCGAAGCCGAGAGCCATGGAGCTGAGCACAGGCACGGCGTTGAGCTTCCAGACAGCATCGAGCAGGCGCGTGTCGCTGGCGGCGATTTCGCCGACAAAGCCAAGGTCGGGTGAACTTGCTTCGTGTAGGCCGCGCTTCTTCCGCGCGCGGAAGAGCAGGCCGTCGCCACCGGAGAGACCGACCGCGGGCTGGCCGAGAGAGCCGAGAGCGGCGACCAGGGACTTGTTTACTTTGCCGGCAAGGACCATGAGGGCGACGTCGCGGGTTTCTGCATCGGTGACGCGAAAGCCGCCGACGAACTCGCTCTGCTTGCCCAGGGCCTTGAGGGTGCGCGTGAGCTGCACACCTCCGCCGTGGACGACGGCGACCTGATGCCCGTCGCGGACGAGTTCGGCGATGGCGCGCGTGCAGCCTTCGAGGAGAGCGGGGTTCTCAAGACCTGCGCCGCCGAGTTTAACGACAAACTTCATTCGTGGCCCTCCACTTCGGGCTTCATTCGAGACCTTCGGCTTCGCCGTAGCCGAGCATGAGGTTCATGTTCTGCACGGCCTGAGAGGACGCGCCCTTGAGCAAGTTATCGAGACAACTGACGATTACAGCGCGGCGGCCATCGGGGGACAACTGAAAGCCGATATCGCAGTAGTTGGTGCGAACCGAGTACTGAATCTGTGGCAAAGCGTGGTCAAGAAGGCGGACCATGGGCGAAGCCGCAAAGAATTCATGGTAAACGCGTGAGACGGTTTCAGGCGATTGCGGCTCAAAGAAATGCACGTAAATCGTAGACAGGATCCCGCGCGGAATTGGAAGGAGATGCGGCGTGAAGACGAGTTGGGTCGCGCCGAGGCCGATCTGTTCGAGCAATTCGCCGGTGTGGCGATGGGTGAAGACGCCGTAGGCGGAGAGGTTGTCGGCCGCGTACATGAAGTGTGTCTTCGCGGTGGCTGCTTTGCCTGCGCCGCTGACGCCGCTTTTCGAGTCGGCGACGATGCCGTGGTCGAGATCGACGAGACCGGCGGCGACGAGAGGCCGCAGGGCGAGGATGACCGAGGTGGCATAGCAGCCGGGGTTGGCGATGAGGCACGCTCCGGCGATGGCCGGGCGATGAAGCTCGGGCATGCCGTAGACGGCCTGGGCCTGAATGGCCGCAGACTGCGGGGTGCCTTCGTCAGTGAAGGCGTAGACGGCGCGATTGGCAGGCTCGGTGAGCCGCCATGCGCCGCTGAGATCGATGACACGAATGCCGCGGGCGAGGGCCTCGGGGACCCATTCGCGCGATTGCTCGTGAGGCGTCGCGAGAAAGAGAATCTGTACGCCGCGATCTGCCAGAAGCTGCCAGGAGAAAGGCTCCTGCATCAGCCTGGCGGCGCCGTTGTTGTTGGCGAGTTCGGGATGGATCTCAGTGAGAGGCACACCGCCGCGGGCCGCATCCTTATCGTCCACACGGCCGGCAAAGACCGGAGGAGCGCCCAGGAGGCGTGGGTGGTGGAGCAGGAGACGGGCGAGTTCGCCGCCGGCGTAGCCTGTGACACCGATGACCGCGGTTTGGATGGGGGTGGTCATGATTCGAGCAGGGTCCTTATGCGGGCTTCGACCTCGCTTGCGTGGCGAATGTCGGGGCAGATGATGAGCACGGTGTCGTCGCCGGCCACGGTGCCGACGACCTGAGGCCAGCCGGCGTGGTCGAGCGAGGCGGCGACGGGCTGGGCTCCGCCCATGACGGTGCCGACGACCACCTGATTCATGGCCTGACGCACGCGGAGGCCGAAGCTCTCGATCATCTCCTCGACGGAGGGCGGGCCGTCGTCTTCGACTGGGGCAGCGTGACCGTTGGAGCCGTTGCCGTTAGGAAGCGAGTAGCCGCCGGGGCCTTTGGAGAGGCGCAGCTCGTGAATGTCGCGGGAGAGGGTGGCCTGGGTGACAGCAAAGCCACGACGGCGCAGTTTGCGGCGGAGTTCGTCCTGGTTGGTGACCAGGGAACTGGCGAGCAGATCGCGAATCGCATTGTGGCGTTGCAGCTTCATGGGCATATCCGCATTGAGTCGGCCGGATTCCGGCGCAAATGCCTTGTTGGGACAATTTGCCGGATTGCGGGCAAACAAGAAGGCGCGGCTCGCAGGATCGCGACCGCACCTGAATAAATATACAACAGGAATGAATAACTATGCAACTTGGCTTTGAGGCGTGGATGCGGATTAAATCGAGGGACGGGAATCAAGAGAGGTAAT
>CAYWSR010000386.1:0-2552 GCA_964460385.1 uncultured Occallatibacter sp.
GGGCTGTGGGTGCGAGTGTGGGTGGGGCGTCGACTGGCGCGGACGGGGGCGGCGCGGTGGTTGAGGTGGACTATACGAATCCGGGATTGACGCCGTCGCACTGGGTGCTGACGCTGAGCCCGGATGGGGCGGGTCATTTCCGGTCGGAAAATGTGCAGGCAGGGAACCCGAAGACGGAACAGGCCGCGGAACCGGGTCAACCGCCGCCGGCACCGGCTGTGGACCGGGACATCCGCGTGAGCGCTGAGTTTGCGCGGCACGTCTTTGACGTAGCGCGGGATCACAGGTTCTTTGCCGTGGAGTGCGACGGCCACATGAAGGTGGCGTTCCAGGGATGGAAGAAGCTGAGCTATCGCGGACCGGATGGACAAGGGAGCTGCGGATTCAACTATTCGAAGGACAAGCAGATCGAAGAGCTTGGTGAGTCGCTGGCGGCGGTGGCGGAGACGATTGTGGAGGGCTCGCGTCTGGACTGGCTGCTGCGCTATGACCGCCTGGGGCTGGACCGCGAGATGGAGTACATGGTGGAGTGCGCGGGAGACGGCCGACTGCAGGAGTTTGGGACGATCAGAGGAATTCTGGAGAGGCTGGCGGCGGATGACGGCGTCATGGACCGGGTGAGGAAGCGGGCACGGACGCTGCTGGCGCGGGCCCAGGGGTAGTGAGAGCAGGCGCCGGGGAGCAGGCAAAGCTGAACGAAACCGGGAGATGCAACAAAAAGAGTAGCGCCCAGAAAACGAAAGAGCGTGGGTTGGCATCGTAGTTCAACAGCAACCCCACACAAGAAGATTTCCTAGAATTAAAGGAAATGACTTTTGAGGGAGAAAACGGGTCTAATCGGAGCACGGGGTAGGAGTACGGTGTGTGGTTACGGGCACGAAGTGGACCTGGGCCCGCAGGCGGAGGCAGGCAGAGACCCCTCACGAGAGAAAGGTGGACCACAATGCTGGCGAAACCAGGACAAATCGTTGAGCGGGACAGACTGGACAAACTGAATGGGCTGAACAAGCGGCGGAGTGGGGTTCGCAACGGAATCTGGACGATCGCGGCCCTGGCGGCAGCGCTGCTGGTTGTAGCGGGGCTGACCCCGGCGGCGCGGGCGGACGACGGGACAGCAGATCAGACAGCGGTTCCAGGTCGGGGCGTGCGACTGAGCAGCGTGACGGGGCAGGTGCAGGTGTCGCTGGGCGGGCAGGTGATTGCCGAACAGGCGCTGGAGAATATGCCTCTGTTTGAAGGCACGCGGCTGGTGACAGGCGAGGATGGGCGCGCCGAGGTGCAGTTTGAAGACGGCAGCGTGGCGCGGCTCTCGCCAAACAGCTCGTTCACGATCACGGCGCTGAAGGGTGAAGGCACAGGCGGCGTGGCGGAAGTGGCCCTGGAGATGGGGCTGGGATACTTTGAGCTGCAGGGCAACAGACAGGCAGGCGCGATTCGGGTGGCCTTTGGCGACAGCACGGTGACGACGAGCGGCTTCACGGTGATGCGGATCGACATGGATGAGGCGCCGGGACAACTGGCGGTTTTCTCAGGCAACGCGCACCTTGTGAACAGCGCGATCGGCACGATGAACGTGCATGGCGGCGAGAACCTGAAGCTGAAGGGCAAGGACGGCAAATATACGCTGGCGGAGACCATAGAGCCGGATTCGTGGGACGCATGGAACGCGGACCGAGACCAGGAGTTGAACGGGCTGGCGGCCACGCAGACGGGGGCCGCGAACGGCCAGCCGGACAGCACGAATCCAGCGTGGAGCGACCTGGACGCAAGCGGCAACTGGTACAACGTGCAGGGAGAGGGCCCGGTGTGGTCGCCGTACGACGCGTCGAATGCGGATTGGGACCCGTATGGGAACGGCTACTGGATGGATACACCGCAGTACGGCTTCGCCTGGGTTTCGGGCTACCCATGGGGCTACTTGCCGTACCAATGCGGGATGTGGAACTGGTATGAGGGGTTCGGCTGGGGCTGGGAACCGGGGATGGGCAGCTGCCAGCGCTGGTGGAACCATGGCGTCTACAGGATGAATGTTGGTCGCCACCCGGGTTGGTGGCACGGACCGGTTCCGCCGCGCAAGAATCCGGGACCGGGGCGCGGACGGACGGCGCCGGTGGTTGCAGTGAACCGACGCGCCAGTCCGCCGTCCAGCCTGGTGCTGCCGGCGCGCGACAGAGCGGTTTCAGTGGCAATTGCAGGCAAGACGGTTGCGCCGCTGCGTCCGTTGAGCGCGAGGCCGGAGTACGGGCACGTTACGACGGGTGGGGCGGCACCGAGCGGAGTGCGGACGGCGGCGGCATTTGGTGTGCCGGGATCGCCGGCGCGGACCGTTCCCTATTACGGCGCGAACGGAAGGGCGGGCAGCACGGGCGCGGGAAGAACTTCGACCTATTCAGGCGCGTCGCATTCGTCTGCGGGCGGGTCTGGCGGGCATGCGTCCTCTTCGGCGAGCCATTCTTCGAGTGGCGGCGGAGGCGGTGGCGGCGGTCATGCGAGTAGCGGAGGCGGTGGAGGCGGTGGTGGTGGTGGAGGTGGAGGCGGCCACTCCGGCGGCG
>CAYWSR010000387.1:0-2546 GCA_964460385.1 uncultured Occallatibacter sp.
ACATCTGGGGTGCAATTCTCCAGGCCACAGCAACGTTTCTGAGGCAAGGTCATTCTGGAAAACATCTCAACTGAAGACAACAGCCCAATGCACGTTTCGAACGACGGTGCGCCAGAATCAATCCCGATAAACGCCCATGTCGCCGGGAATGCTTTTCGGTTGGCATCAACCGCCAGCGCACCCACTAGGTCGGCTCTGGCCCGCAAGCCGGCAAGCTTCCAGATCACCCGTCGGCCCTCGGTTCCATACTCCCTATTCCCCATTTCCTATTCTCTATTCCCTTTTCCCTGTTTTCCCACCCGGCCGCTGAAACACCCCTCGCCCTGCATTGCCCATTTTCTCCACCTGTCCCGTGACCCGGCGCACACGATATAACAATCCTTGTTATACAATAAGCGCATTTTTGTCGAAAACCGACCGATTTTCACGACCATTAGAATTATTTGTTTAAACGAATAAATTCCCGACCCTCCTCCAATCCCAGCCCCCGCCGGAGGTCCGCTTTCCCCCCTAAAAAATACCTCGCCGCACTTGCGTAGAATTACCCGCCCCCGGCGCACAATCTATCCATGAATGCCAAATCAGCCCTCACCACCGTCGCCCTGGTCCCTTGGTCCCTCGTCCCCAGACCCGACACCCGACACCCGATACCCCAAACCCCACACCCGACGCCCCACACCCAACACCCGATAACCCGGCCGGCCCCAGGCCACGGAAAAGGCGCAAATCCGCCCCAAACCAAAATGCTAAGGGCGTTAACGAATCTGCCTCTAACTCCTCTGTTTTCAGCCGTGTGGATACATAATCCCTACCCCCTCCCCCTCCTGTGGAAAACAGGGTGTAAGAATTACAAGCAACTGAAGATAAACCACTTACAGTCACATAAGTCTCGGAAATGGGTCCCAGAAATGGCCAAAAACGGCCCGAAAACAGTCATTTTCCATCAAAAAACAGCCACTTTGAGCCAAAATCAGCCGATTTTCGCTCTCTCACTTTTCACTGTCCCACGGCTCTCTGCTCTCTGCGAACTGAGAACTGTGAACTGCCTTTTTAACCCCTGGACGCTGGACCCTGAACCCTGGCCCTTAGCCTTCTCAGCACGTTCGGCGGCACCAGTCCCGTCACGTCGCCGCCGAAGCTGAAGACTTCCTTCACCATCCGCGAGCTGACAAATGAGTACCGTCCGGCCGGCTGCAGGAACACCGTCTCGATCTCCGGCGCCAGACGCCGGTTCATCAGCGCCATCTGGAATTCGTGCTCGTAGTCGGAGATCGCTCGGATGCCGCGCAGAACCGCCGTCGCCCCTTGGATCCGCGCAAACTCCACCATCATCCCGTCGAAGGTCGCCACGCTCACGTTGGGCAGCGCAGCAGACACCTCCTTGAGCATCTCCGCCCGCTCCTCCACTGTGAACAGAGGATTCTTCACCGGGTTGTTCAGGATGGCGACCGTCAGATGCTCAAACAGCTTCGCGCCCCGCTGAATCAGGTCGACGTGACCGTTCGTCGGAGGATCGAATGTGCCGGGATACAGGGCCTTTGCGCTCATCGGCTGCTCTTGTCGGATTCTAGCAGCGAGAGCAAGCGATCTTCGCCAAATCGGGCGGGATTTCCCGCCCTCGCGCACTCACACTCACACTCGCACGCACACAGCTTTAACCCCTCTTGCCCTTCACCGCCGCCGCAGCCTCCGCATGTCCCGTCGCCGGAACCTCCGGCACCTCGGCCTTCGCGGCCGCGCCGATCCCCAGCTTCTTCCTGAGCTCCGCATCCATCTTCGCGAAGAGGTCCTTGTTCTCCTTCAGGAACGTCCGCGTGTTCTCCCGGCCCTGCCCGATCCGCTCCCCGCCGTAGCTGTACCACGCCCCCGACTTCTCCACCAGGTTGTTGGCCACCGCCAGGTCCAGCACGTCGCCCTCCCGGCTGATCCCCTCCCCATACAAAATATCGAACTCCGCCTCGCGAAACGGCGCGGCCACCTTGTTCTTCACGATCTTTACCTTGGTCCGGTTCCCCGTCACCGCGTCCCCGTCCTTGATCGCCGCGATCCTGCGGATGTCCACACGCACTGACGAGTAAAACTTCAGCGCCCGCCCGCCGGTCGTTGTCTCCGGGTTGCCGAACATCACGCCGATCTTCTCGCGTATTTGATTAATGAAGATCAGCGCGGTCCGCGACTTTGACACCGTCCCCGTCAGTTTTCTAAGCGCCTGCGACATCAGCCGCGCCTGCAGCCCCATGTGCGATTCGCCCATCTCGCCGTCCAGCTCTGCCTTCGGTACCAGCGCCGCCACTGAGTCCACCACCAGCACGTCGATCGCTCCCGACCGCACCAGCGCTTCGGTAATCTCCAGCGCCTGTTCGCCCGAGTCCGGCTGCGACACCAGCAGGTTGTCGACGTCCACCCCCACTTCTTCGCATAGCCCGGGTCCAGCGCGTGCTCTGCGTCAACGAACGCAGCCAGCCCCCCCGCACGCTGCGCTTCGGCAATAATCTGCAGCGTGATCGTCGTCTTGCCCGACGACTCCGGCCCGAAGATCTCAATCA
>CAYWSR010000388.1:0-2514 GCA_964460385.1 uncultured Occallatibacter sp.
CGACCAATACCTGCGAAAGGCAGGGGCAACCCTCGCGCTCATTGTCGATCCGAACCGTCCTCGCGTTGCCCAATCCATCGCCTGCGCCAATCCGTACTCCTTCGTTTGCCGATCCCAACAAGAAACAAACGATTCATGCCGACAACAAACAGGATACAAGGTCGTGATCTCCGGCATTTCCAACCCGCGTCCGCGCCAAGACGTCTCTCAGCCCCTTGGTCCCTCACGGTTGAGCGATCCCACCCTCCCGACCGTCTATCTCTCTGTCGGTGCTGATACCCTTGACCTTAGGAAGAAAGAGCGATTTGGGCGCTCCACGCGCCCTCCAAATCTATGGCAGAGTTCGTCATCAAGCTGGCCGATGAGCGCGGCCGCGTAACCGAGCAAACGCAGACCGCGGCCAGCGCCGAAGAGCTGCGCGCTCGCTTCGCCCACGCCGGTTACCACGTCTTCAGCGTGCGTGCCCGTGGCGGCGTTTTTGGCCGCAAACGTCGCAAGGTCAAGCTTGAGCCCTTCCTCATCTTCAATCAGCAGTTCCTCACCCTCATCCGCGCCGGCCTGCCCATCCTCGGCTCGCTTGAGATGCTGGCCCGGAACCAGAAAAACGCCTTCTTCAGCGCCCAGCTTGAAGACGTCGCCCACCGCGTCAAAACCGGCGAACCGCTCTCCTTGGCCTTCGAGGCCCAGGGCGGATTCCCCCTCATGTTCACCACCACGCTGCTCGCAGGCGAGCGATCCGGCACGCTGCAAGAGGTCCTGGAGCGCTACGTCAGCTTCCAGCGCATCTCCCTCACCTTCCGCAAAAAGCTCATAACCAGCCTCATCTATCCCATCGTGCTTCTCGTCCTCGTCACAGCGCTCGTCACCTTTATGTTTGCCTACGTCGTGCCGCAGTTTGCGCTCCTTTACGACCAGCTCGGCTCCAAGCTCCCCCAGATGACCGTCGTCCTGCTCAACTTTTCCCGCTGGGTCAACCACAACCTTCTCTGGATCTTCGGCACCGTCGCTCTCATTGGTTTCGCCGCCTACCGCTTCGTCCTTACCGATCGCGGCAAGGACATCGCTGACAATTTGCGCGTCCGCATGCCTGTCGTCGGCAAAATCTGGCTCAAGTATCAGGTCGCTCTCTTTGCCCGCACGCTCGCCACGCTGCTTACCGGTGGCCTGCCTCTCGTGCCTTCGCTTGAGACCGCGGCCCGTTCCATCTCATCGCCCCGCGTCTCCAAGGCGGTCATTAGCTCCATCACCACCGTGCGCGAAGGCCGAAGCCTCGCCGATGCCCTCACGCAAACCCACGTCTTCCCCGACCTCGCCACTGAGATGATCACCGTCGGCGAGCAGACCGGCGCGCTGCCTGCCATGCTCAACTCCGTCAGCGAATTCTTTGAAGAAGATGTCGCCACGGCCTTGACCGCGGCCCTCGCCCTCATCGAACCTTTGATTCTCATCTTCATGGGAATCGTTGTCGTCGTCATTCTCGTTTCGCTCTACCTGCCCATCTTCTCGCTGGGCGCAACAAGCGCCGGATAGGCTAAACCGCTATGGCAAATGGAACCGTCATCTCGCTCCCCATCGTCCCCCAGGCCACGCCTGAAGAAGAACGCGCGCGCGCCGAGGCACTCGCCCGCCGCTATCACGCCGAATTCGTCGACCTCAAAAACTTCCGCATCCAGCACGACCTCCTCCGCACCGTTCCCGTCGAGCTGATGTTCCGCTACAACTTCGTCCCCATCGAGCAGCGCGAAGACGCCCTCGTCATCGCCGTCAGCGACCCCTCGCGCCTCATGGTGCTCGACGAGATCTCCGGCCTCCTCGCCCATCGCATCATCGCCCGCGTCGCCACCCTCTCGCAGATCACCGACCTGCTCAAAAAAACCGAGCAATCGCAGCGCGTTCTCGATGAAGCCAGCGAAGGCCTCACCTTCGACGTCCTCACCGGCGACGACAGCTCCGACGAAAACATATCCATCGAAAAGCTCACCAGCGAAGAAGACATCAGCCCCATCATTCGCCTGGTCGACACCACCATCTTCACCGCGCTTGAGCGCCGCGCCTCCGACATTCACATCGAGACCAACGACGACAATGTCGTCGTCAAGTACCGCATCGACGGCGTACTCCAGGCCGCCATGGCTCCCATCGCCCGCGAGCACCACTCCACCATTCTCGGCCGCATCAAGGTCATGAGCGAGCTCGACATTGCCGAGCGCCGCGTCCCCCAGGACGGCCGCTTCCGCGTTCGTTACAAAGGCCGCCTCATCGACTTCCGCGTTAGCATCATGCCGACGATTCACGGAGAAAACGCCGTCCTCCGCGTCCTCGACAAAGAGTCGATGAGCGAGAAGTTCCGCAATCTCACCCTCGACGTCGTCGGCTTCGCCGAGGCCGACCTCCGCCGTTTCCGCCGCTACATTCGTGAGCCCTACGGCATGGTCCTTGTCACCGGCCCCACCGGCTCAGGCAAAACCACCACGCTCTACGCCGCGCTCAACGAGATCAAGAGCGACGAAGACA
>CAYWSR010000389.1:0-2508 GCA_964460385.1 uncultured Occallatibacter sp.
CCTTTACCAGCTATGCAGCCATCCCTCGTCCCGCCCGATCCGCACCGCCGTCCCGAACAGCTCGCTCAGCCGCGCTTCCGTCAACATCGCCTCGCGCCCGCCATCGCCAACAATCCGGCCCTCCCGCATCAGGATCACGCGCTCAATCTCCGGCAAAATGTCTCCCAGATGATGCGTCACCATCACCAGCCCCGTACCTTCCTTGGCGAGCCGCCGCAGGGTCTCGCGCAGCTCGCGTTGCGCCGCCAGATCGAGCGCATTCGACGGCTCATCCAGCAACAACTGCTTCGGCCTGTGCACCAGCGCCCGCGCAATCAGGATCCGTCGCTTCTCGCCCGCACTCATCGCGCCCACCATCCGCTTCGCCAGGTGCCGAGCCTCCATCCGCTCCAGAGCCTCCCATGCGCGCTCCCGCATCGCCCGCTCGACCTTCAGGTTCGGCCACAGCGTCGACGCCGAAAAGAACCCTGCCGTCACCGCGTCCAGCCCCGACGTGACCGCCGTCCGTTCTCCCGGCAACCCCTCACCGGTTAACCCCGGCCCCACCACCCCAAAGTGCTTCCTCAGTTCCGTCAGGTCCCACCGCTCGCGCCCAAAGATCCTCACCCGCATTCCCTCGCGCACCATCGGATACAACTGGCACGTCATCGCCATGATCAGTGTCGACTTCCCGCACCCATTCGGCCCCAGAATCGCCACATGCTCCCCGGCCTCCACCGTCAGGTTCACGTCGTGCAGCACCACGCGATCTCCGCGCGCCACGTTCACCGCCCGCATCTCCAGAAACCTGCTCTCGCCCGCCGCGCCGTTCTCCGTCATCCCTCTCCTCAAGCTCCTTGCCTCACCAACCGCGCTGTGCCCCATTCATTCGCAGCTTCACCGCGAATGAGTGGGAACCCTGTTCCCTGTTCCCTGACCTCTGACCTCTGACCACTGACCTCTGACAACTGTTAGATTAAATGGGTTAACCATCATGCCCGACGCATCCATGTCAGCCACATCGCAGCTCCTGCTTCCCCGCGGCTTCCGCTACGCCGCCGTCAAGGCCGGCCTCAAAAAATCTGGCCGCACCGACTTCGCTCTCATCGTCGCCGATGCCCCGGCGAGCGCCGCCGCTGTCTTCACTTCAAATAAAGTCATCGCCGCCCCGCTCATCATCGATAAGCAGCACCTCGCCGCCACCGGCGGCCGCATCCGCCTCGCCGCCATCAACGCCGGCAACGCCAACTGCGCCGCCGGCCAGCCCGGACTCGACGCCGCCATCGCCACCTGTCAGGCCGCGGCAAAAATCTTCAACTGCAAGCCCGAAGAAGTCTTTCCCTCGTCCACCGGCATCATCGGCGTCCCTCTTCCCGCCGACAAGCTCATCGCCGCGCTACCCGACGCTGCCGCCGCGCTCGGCTCCGAGATCGAACATTTCCTCCAGGCGGCCCAGGCCATCCTCACCACCGACACCATTGAGAAGACAGCCTTCGCCCGTTTCGAGATCCCCAGCCCCGCAGCCATCCCTGCCGCCGCCGATACCACCTCCACCGCATCCACGCCTGACCCTAGACCCCAGACCCCAGACCCCAGAACCGAGGTCCGCATCGCCGCTCTCGGCAAGGGCTCCGGCATGATCCACCCCCAGCTCGTGCCCCACGCCACCATGCTCGTCTACGTCCTCACCGACGCCGACCTCTCGCCCGCCCTGCTCCAGGACTATCTCAACCGCGCCATCGAAGTCAGCTTCAACCGCATCTCCGTCGACGGCGACACCTCCACCAACGACACGGTTCTGCTCCTCGCCTCCGGAGCTTCCGGCGTCGTCATCGGCCCCAACAATGCAGCCTTTGCCACTGCGCTCACCCAGGTCTGCACCTCGCTCGCCCACCAGGTCGTCGCCGACGGCGAAGGCATCACCCATGTCGTCGAGCTCCGCATCCACGGCACTGCCACCGACGCCGACGCCCTCAAAATCGCCAAGGCCATCGCCCACTCGCCGCTCGTTAAAACCGCCTGGGCCGGCAACGATCCCAACTGGGGCCGTCTCGTCGCCGCCATCGGCTACTCAGGCGCTGCCATCGATCCCGACCGCATCGACATCCGCTTCGGCGAGCTGCCCATCTGCCTCAACGGCGGACGCGCCCCGCAATTCGACGAAGCCGCCGCCCATGAATACGTCCTGAAAGACGAGTTCACCATCACCATCGAGCTCCACCAGGGCGCCGGCTCCTGCGTCTTCTTCACCACCGACCTCACCAACGAGTACATCCACATCAACGCCGACTACTCCTCCTAGCATTTAGAATCTAGAATTTGTTTCACAAGAAAGCTGTCATCCTGGTCGGACTGTGCCCCATTCATCGCGGCCTTATCGCGATGAGTGGGCGGTAGCGAAGGATTTGCAGTTGCTCCTGTAGTTGCTTTTGCTCCTGCTCTTAACTAGGACACTGACGCCCATGACCACACCAGCCCCAACCAACCCGAAATCCCAGCTTCGCAAAACCATGGGCTTCTGGGATGTCC
>CAYWSR010000390.1:0-2498 GCA_964460385.1 uncultured Occallatibacter sp.
GCCGAAGACCCGGTCACCAGGTTTCCATACGCATCCTCGACCTGCACCACGACCGGAATCAGCGCCGTCCCCGCTGTTCCCGCGGACGGTGGACCGGTAGTGAAGGCCAACTGAGATGGTGGGCCGGGAATGCCGCTTCCGGTCAGGCTTGCGGCCTGCGGCGATCCTAAGGCGTTGTCGGCAACCGAGAGCGTGGCTGAGAAGCCGGCAACCGAAGCCGGTGTGAAGGTGACGTAGATGGAGCAACTAGAGCCGGCGGCAAGGGTTGAGCCGCAGGCGTTGGAGCCGGTCGAGAGCGCGAAGTCGCCGGGGTTGGTTCCTGTGATGCTCGGCACGACGTTGTTCAAGAGTGCGCCGCCGGTGTTGGAAAGCGTTGCGGCCAGCGCGGCGGAGGTGGTGCCGCTGGCAGTGTTGGGAAAGGTCACCGGGGAGCTGAGCGAGGCGACGGGCGCCGCGCCGGCGGCGATAGAAATCGAGCTGCTGGTTACGCTCGCCAGCCCAGTTACGGTCGCGGTCAACGTGTAGGTCCCGCTCGATGTGAACACCAGGTTGCTGAACGTCGCCACACCGTTCACCGCATTCACCGTCAGCGAGCCGCTTACTCCCGCGGGACTTGAGCTGATCGTCACCGGCGCCGTTGACCCACTTATCGGGTTTCCATTTTGATCTTGAAGCTCGACCACGATGGAACTCAGCGCCGTTCCTGCTGTTCCTGTTGACGGCGGCCCGGTGGTGAACGCCAACTGCGGCACATAGGCCAGATAGCTTACCGCTACGCCACCGGTAGCAGCGGGGCTTCCGGTGGGCACAACAGAAGTGTCCAGTAGATCGAGGTTGTTCACCGCAACTGCAGATTCGGTACTGCAACCGGCCACCGATGCGCTCGTGGTGCAAGCCGTCAGGTTCGTCCCGCTCAGGATTGTGTCGAACGCAGTGTTGGCGCCGTTGTCGCGCAGAGTGAACGCATATTGCGCAGTGCCTCCGGGCGCAGTCGTGCTGCGCAGGTATACGCCCTGAATCTGAGCATTCGCGCCAATCTGCTGGGCTTGTGCCTCGACGGTCTGGAGGCTGCCGTCTCCTCGGCCGGTCACAGGAAGATAGAAAAGCGGATCTGCGTCGTTTGCTGAGTTACGCCAGGTAGGAACCACAAATTGTCCGGGAACATTCGGCACAAATACTACGCTGACGTAAACAGCCGAGGTTGCGGTGATGCCGGTCTCCTTGACATCGAGCACATCTCCGGCGGATACGCTTAGATTCCCAGCCTGTTCGACATATGTTGCCGATGTCGACAAAGACGCGGATAGAGCAGTAGCAGATTCATTGTGATCCAATACGGCTTTCACGGAAGAGCCAGTTCCTACATACTCCGCGATGTATTTCGTTATCGTTCCCGCGGTAGGTATGACGGTTAAAAGTTCAGACTCCGTCGATTCCGAACTGCTGTTTCCAGCCAGCGACAGATACTGAGCAGCCCCAGCCTGCTGCGAGGCGAACAATATGGTCTCGCCGGGTACGACCGGCGTTTGTACGATGTACCAGCTCGCATAGGTGGAGGCGGGAGCCGGGCTTGAGCTTGGGGTCACATGGAGAGCGACCAGATCGCCGGGGCTAAAACCAGCGGTATCCACCAGATCGCATGCCTGCTTCTGCGAACCGGAAATCTTCACAGTGACGTACTCATCGAGGCCGTTCTTATAGAGTGTCCAGGTCCAGCTGGCTCCCGTTCCGGGAGCCTTGGTGAGATCGACGCACAAGGAACTGAAGGTTCCCGTCGTTGGCATCAGCGCGTAACTGTCTCCGGTAGCCGGGCTGGTCTGCCATACGTCAGCATCGTTGCGCGGCATTAAACCCGTCCAGGATTGGCCCGAAGTGGGTACTGCCTGGCCGGCTTGCGATCCGAAGATGTACTGACTGGTCGGGCTGGCGGCCCAGCAGGGAACACTGAGCGCAAGAAAGCATGCAATCGCTAGTCTCATAGGATCGTTCCTGAAATGACTGGCGGCTCTTTAATTAGCCTAGGTTAGCTTTCCAAGTTATCGACAGGTCTTGTTTGGGTTGTTTAGAGGGGAACCGCGCGGGATCGGCTTCAGATGAAATCGTAGCCGGAATCTTCTTTTTCGACAACGGTTCTCTGGTGTCGAATTGGCCTTCATAAAGATTACGAAAGGTCGAGAGATTGGTTACCAGAAGAGTCGGCATAAGACGCATTGACACGCCACCGCTCTGCCCTAAGTGCGTGGATGGGTGGCCTCAACAATCCCTATACCTGCGTGTGCCGGATGCAGTTCTGCGCCGTGCCGACCCAGCCGCACGAGGACCCCGTCCGGGCGCAAACGCGATTGGCCTAACATGAGTGTTCTTCTTGTTGGTGAACTCCGCCGCAGGAATCGCGGAGAGATTCATCGATGGATGGGCTCTTAATAGCTTGCGTGTATGTTTCTGAGAAGTTTGGAGGCGCGGGCCGGGATCGAACCGGCGCATAAAGGTTTTGCAGA
>CAYWSR010000391.1:0-2498 GCA_964460385.1 uncultured Occallatibacter sp.
CGGCATGGCATCCGAGACAAGTCGAACTGGCATCTTTGGCGCTCAGTTTGTCGAAGCGGCGAATCTTGGTGACATCGCCACCGCCCTCCACGTGGGCCTTACCGGGTCCGTGGCAGCTTTCGCACGTCACGCCCTTGCCGGCATGTTCCAGAGCGAGACGGGAATGGGGATTGTCTCCGAATTTCTTCGCGACGTCCGCGTGACAAGTGGCGCAGGTATCCTGACCGACGAAATCCGTCGTGTCGGTTGCCGCCTTCGGTTGGGAAGTTGACGCTTGCTGCTGGCCCCCGCCGGCAGCCCACGCCAGCCTGGTTCCTGCGAACCCGGTCAGTAGCAGAAAGCACGCCATGCTGCTTAGAAATCGACGCATGCGTATTCACCTCGCGCAGCAAGCGGAGCACTCGTGTTCTTCGTTACCCTTCGCTCGCTGAAATTGCAGCTCATGTTCTCGTGGAGCATATCGGTGTCCCGCAACGACACACAGTGATGCAAATCACAGGGGCACATATCTTTGAGCGCTGTGATTTGAATCACTTAGCTTGCGTGAAGGAGAGACCTGCCGGGATGCGCCGGAATCGCGGTGCCGCGCGCTTCGGGCGTCTGCAAGTGCCGTGGAATCAATGAGGAGTCCCGATCCCAAGGCACGATGGAGAAATGTAGAGGCTACCGTTACCTTTGTTCGAGGAAGTTCTCTGCGAGGGCGATGCCGCGAAGCCAGGCGTCGCGGAAGCACCAAATTAAGCAAGAGTCCGTTTCGGTGTTGCTCACTGCTGTGTAGAAACCGCGCCCTGCTGTTTCGTGCGGCGCTCGGCGAGCCACGCGCGCCATTGGTCCATGCCCTTGCCGGTTGAGCACGAGACTTCGAGGATCTCGATATCGGGATTGATCTGGCGCGCATTGGCCTTGGCCGCCTCGATGTCGAAGGGCACATAGGGAAGCAGATCGATCTTGGTGAGGATGAGCAGCGCCGCCTTGTGAAAGATGGAGGGGTATTTGAGCGGCTTGTCTTCGCCTTCAGTCACGCTGAGCAGGACGATCTTCGCCTCTTCGCCGAGGTCGTAGCTGGAGGGGCAAACCAGATTGCCGACATTCTCGATGAACAGGACGTCGATGTTTTCGAGAGGCCACGGCTGGAGGGCGCGGTCGATCATCTTGCCGTCGAGATGGCAGACGCCGCCGGTGACGATCTGCTGCACGGGAAAGCCATAGCGCATCAGCCGCCGCGCGTCGTTTTCGGTCTGGAGGTCGCCGGTGAGCACGGCGATCTTCTCACCCGGAGGGATGGCGGCCAGCGTACTTTCGAGCAGCGTGGTCTTGCCCGAGCCGGGCCCGCTGATGAAGTTCAGGCACAGGACGTTGTGTTCCTCGAAGCGGCGGCGCAACTCGAGCGCGATGCGCTGGTTTTCGTTCAGGACTTTCTCTTCGACACGAACGACGGTCATGGTTCCTCCACTTCGACGAAGGCGATGTCCAGCTGGTCTCCGCTGACGAAGCTGGTGTGACGGCTTTGGCAGCCCGGGCAGGGCGCATCGGTAAACGGTGAAAGCTCCGGCGATGCATATTCGCGGCCGCAATCTTCGCAGCGATTCATGCGCGGACAACTCTCAGCGGTCAGCACAACTTTTTCGTCCTCGGTTCCGGCGACGATGCACTCGAAAGCAAAACGCAGCGCGTCGACGTCGACCCCGGAAAGGACGCCCACGCGCACGCCGATCCCCATCAGCTTCGCGCCAGGGCGGCGCGCGGTCTCGGTGCGGCCTGCCTCGATAATCGAATTGGCGATGCCGACTTCGTGCATCTGCGCAGTCCTTCATGCAGGCAGCTGCCTGGGTGAAAGTGTTTCATGGATTCCCCGTGGGTGTTGCTTCGGGACTGGGGTGGTGCTTCAGGCGTGTCCTGGGGTTGTACTAGTCTGCCGCGGCTGGCGCCAGCTCCCGCTCGCCTGCCGGGACCAGCACATCGATTTGAGCCTGCTCAATCTCCTGCGTCCAGCGGCTGACCTGGGCGATGGCGCGCTCGATCAGCGCTGCCAGCGCCGCTTCCACCGTGGCGGTGAGCTGGGTGCTCCAGCCGATGATCTCCGGTTGAACCCCCAGCACAACGATTTCTGAAGGCGCGCTGCCGGTCAGGCGCGCGGCGCCGATCAAATCCGAGAATCCCAGCAAATGCACGCTCTTCGAGATCGGCAAATCGGCGATCTCGTCGCCCGCGAAGCGCAGTAGCGTGCCCGGTGTCGCGCCCGCATCGATAGCATCGAGCGCCAGCAGATGGGTGACACCATCCAGCGGGTGAAGCAGGTCGAGGCCCAGCGTGCCGCCTTCGATCAGCGAAACGCACCGCGGGAAGCGCGAATCTGCGCGAAGCTGCTGGATGGCCAGCATGCCGACGGCATCGTCGGTGCGCATGAGGTTGCCGAGGCCAAGGACGGCGATGCGGGGAGGGTTCATCGATCCCATTCCCGGTTGCGATGGATTTTGCGCTTGCTGAAGAGTTCCCGA
>CAYWSR010000392.1:0-524 GCA_964460385.1 uncultured Occallatibacter sp.
CTGGTTGTAGCTCATGAGGCTCATGACCGGCGCGTTGGGCAGGCCGCTGCCGTCAATGTTCCAACAGGCTCCGGTGAAGGACGCGCAATTGGCGACGTTCTGCGTGACGTAGACTCCGGTATCGAGCGCCACATAGACGATATTGGCGTTGTTGGGATCGACGAGCACGCTGTTGGCAGGAGCAGGTGGAAGATTGGAGCTGATGTCGGTCCAGTGCGCGCCCGCGTCGGTGGAGCGATAGAGGATGGGGGTGTAGGCGGAGATGGCGGAAATCCCCTGGATCGTGACGTAGATGGTCTGGCCGGCTGGATCGTGCGGATCGGGAAAGATGCTGGATATTCCGAATCCTCCCGAATTGAACTTCTCAGCGGTGATGCCCGAGTTGGTCACCGGAGAAGAGTAGAGATCGACCCATTGGGTGTTCGAGGTCTGCGATGCGTTGTTGACGGCCGCGGTGAAAATGTGGCCGGGGATCAGCCCTCCGCCATCGAGGACATCCGCCATGCCCGCATAGATCTGTTCGG
>CAYWSR010000392.1:534-2446 GCA_964460385.1 uncultured Occallatibacter sp.
CAACCGAACCCGCCCCGCTGAAGTTGAGCGCTGCGCCCGCCATGCCCGCATAGAGTTGTTCCGATCCGGCAGCGGGCGAGCCAGAGGTGATGGGAGCGGCGGCCAGGACGCGGATTTCGGCATTTCCATCGCAGGACGATCCCTGGTCTTTGTCGAGCATGGTGCTGAGGAGATTGAGCTGGCTCCAGCCGACGCCTGTGGCCGGCCCGCGCCAGACGCGGCAGGTGCCGAGAATCACGTCCGACGTGTTTTGCGGATCGAGAATCCAGGGAGCGGGAATGGTCTGGAAATCGTTGTCGACCTGGGCTTCGCCGATGGCCACCTTGCCGAACCCGGCGGTGTTGCAGGAGGTTCCTTCGGTGCAGCGGTTGATGCCCACACCGAACTCGGAGGTGGCGTACCAGTTGTCCGCGTTGGCCGGATCAATGGCCACACCATCGCCCTCGCCGTTGAGAACCTGATTCCAGGCGGTCGCGCCTGAGACCGGAGCGGCTGTGCCCAGACCTCCGAGCGCGGCTCACCACGTGGAGGGTTCATTCAAATCTTCGGCGAAGTTCTCCACTTGAGCCAGAGAGCCAAGCCCGGCGTTGAGGTTCTGAAAATGCCTTGCGTCGTCACTGGAGCAGGCAGGCGCCTGCTGGTTGACGGCGTCGGTGGAGCGCCACAGGCCCGCGTCGTTGCCGAAGTAGAGGAGGCCGGTGGCGCCGAAGGTGGCATCGATGGCGTGCTGCGCGGGAGCGACCTGGGCGGCGGCACAGGTCTGCGTGTTGGTGGCGTTGCGCCAGGCGCAGCTGTTCGCGAGGCTGCATCGCCAGATGTCCTGGGTGCCGGCAAAGAGCAGCGTGTCCTGCTGCGAGGGCACGGCGGCCAGCCAGAAGTCGTAATCCGCCTGGGCAATGGTTCCGCTGCCGGCGGGGGTCTGGAGTGATTGATCGGAAATGCGCGTGCCGAACTGCACGGTGGGGGAGGAGCACGCAGCGGAGCCGAGATGGCAAACGTCCTGCCACAGGCCCTGGTCGAGGTTGTTCTGGTCCACGGTCAGGGCGAACATGTCACCCGTGGCGGGCTGAACCGCGAGCACTCCAGCGAAGATGGGACAAGCTCGCGAGCCCGTCCCTCCCGGATTGGTGGGACACATGGTGGTGGTCAGATTCGTGCCGGGCTGGTTCGCGAGCCTCGTCCAGGTGATGCCGTCGGTGGACTCGTAGTATCCGTGAAAGCGAATGGCGGCGTAGAAGCGCTTGCGGATTGGGTTCCACACCACGGACGTCGCCGGATTGCTGATGGTGTTTGAGAACTGATCGGACTGAATGACCTGGTTGCCGTCTTCAATGGTCGCCAGTTGCCAGCTCACGCCCGCGTCGGGGGAGTAATACAGGCCAAAGGGGCTGGTGTTGCTCCAGGTCCCGACGTACGCCGCGCTTCCCGATTCGGTTACCGCTGCAACGACGAGATCCGGGCTGGTGGCGCTCCAGGCGAACCCGGCAAAGGCGCTTCCGAGGAAGTTGTAGGGCAATCCAGGTGAATTCAGAGCGGTGGAGGTTTCATCGATGAGGCTCCAGGTCTTTCCTCCGTCGGCGGAGCGAAGGACGCCTGCGCCATACCAGGAGCCGGTGCCGGTGCTGGGGTCGCCGGTTCCGGCGAGGATCACGTTGGTGCCGCCGGGCTGCACCGTGACCGCGCCGATACTGAGCGAGGTGAGCGCGGCCGATGACCATGCGCTTAGAGCGTCAGTGAGCGGAGTGAAGCTGACACCCGCCGCGCTGCCAGCGGCGTTGGTGGATTTCCATACGCCGCCGCCATCGGTGCCTGCGTAGACGGTGTTTCCGGAAGTGTCGGAGGGATCGGCCGCCAGGCTGGTGACCGGCCCGGTGACGAGATTCCATGCGGAGGTGCTGACCTGGGAGGGTCC
>CAYWSR010000393.1:0-2439 GCA_964460385.1 uncultured Occallatibacter sp.
TATTTTCTCCTGGAGCGGTTCGTTCCGGGGGAGATCTTCCATGTGGACTCGATTTTGAGCGAGGGTAGGGTTGTGTTCGCGGTGGCGCACCAGTATGGGCGTCCGCCCATGCAGGTGATGCATGAGGGCGGGGTATTTACCACGCGGACGGTGGAGCGAGGGAGCCACGACTGGGAGGACCTGATCGCACTGAATGCACGCCTTGCGCCTTCGTTCGGGATGACCCGAGGTGTTACCCACGCGGAGTACATAAGAGCGCATGGGGATGGGCGGTTCTACTTTCTGGAGATTGCGGCGCGAGTGGGCGGCGCGTTTATTGCCGAGCTGGTGGAGGCTTCGACAGGGATCAACTTGTGGCGGGAGTGGGCGCGGCTGGAGGTTTGCTCGCTGCGCGGGAAAGAGTATAGGGTTGCCCCGACGCGCTCGGAGTATGCGGGGAGCGTGTTGTGCCTGGCGAAGACGGCGGAACCGGACACAAGCGCGTTCGACGCGCCGGAGATCGTGGTGCGGATGAAGAAGCATCATCATGCGGGGTTGATTGTGCGGTCAACGAGTGCGGAGCGGGTGCGCCAGCTTGTGGAAAAGTACAGCGAGGAGTTTGCGCGGCGCTTCCTTGCGTCGATGCCGCCACCGGACAAGCCGACGGGGTGATTCTCGGGTCTAGGGTCTCGGGTCTCGGGTCGCGGGTCTAGGGTCTGGGGTATCGGGTGTGGGGTTATTCCGGCCCGTCTCTTTGCTTGGCACGGATTGACTTGCTCAATGCGGAGAGCAGTCTTCCGACATGATTGCAGAGCTCCGAGGATATTTTCAGTTGGTCTTCCTTTCCGAATGCCAACCCCTTGGCGATCACGAGCTGGGTCTCGAGCTCCGCGCAGGAACCACGGGAATGGCTTGGAAACTGAAGATACTCGCCTCTTCCAGAACGGGAATAGCCTTCGGCGATGTTGCTCGGAATTGAGACCGAGGCGCGCCTCATTTGGTTCACGAGACCAAATCGTTCAGCATCTGGGAATGTTGAAGTGAGTTTGTAGACTGCCATCGTCAGCTCAATCGCATTTTGCCAGACGATGAGGTCTTTGAAGCCATCGGCCATTGAGGTTTCCCCCGTTTCCAGAGGCTACACCGAGGGATAAGTGCGCGCTCCGAGAGAATTTAACTTGACAGGGTGTTGTATGGTTGGTAGGGTACATACCAACTGGTTGGTATGGGAAAATGATTGCAACGGAAGCAAGGCACGAATCGAAGACGAAGCTGCTGGACGCGGCGCTGCGGGTGATCCGGGAGAAGGGGTATTCAGCCACGCGGGTGGAGGACATCTGCGAGGCGGCGGGGCTGACCAAGGGCAGCTTCTTTCACCACTTCGACAGCAAGGAGGCGCTGGCGCTGGCGGCGGCCGACTACTGGATCGAGGAGACGGGGGCGCTGTTTGCAGCTGCGCCGTTTCACCAGCCGGCAGACCCGGTGGAGCGGCTGCTGGCTTATGTGGATTTCCGCAAGGCGCTTCTGATGGGCGAGCTGCCGGAGTTTACCTGCCTGGTGGGAACGATGGTGCAGGAGGTCTACGACACGCATCCGGCGCTTCGCGAGGCGTGCAACAAGAGCATCAGTGGGCACGCGGCGACGCTGGTGCCAGACATCGAAGAAGCGATGCGGCTGCGCGGGATTAAGGCGGACTGGACTGCGGAGAGCCTGGCGTTTTACACGCAGGCGGCGATCCAGGGGGCTTTCATTCTGGCCAAGGCGCAACACGGAGCGGCGATTGCCGGGCAGTGCATCGACCATCTGCGGCGATACCTGGAATTGCTGTTCGGCCAACCCCATTTGCAGAAGTGTTTGTCGCAGTAAGGCCAAGATCTCCTTGAAACAAATCCGAACTCAGGAGAGAAACATGAATACAAAGATTTTGAACGCGACGGTTCTTGCAGGTGCGATGCTAGCCGGTGGGCTTTGGGCGAGCAAGCCTTCGCAAGGCCAGGATGCCAAGGGTCCTTATCCGGCCATGGCTCCTCTTGAGCAATACCTCATTGCCGATCGCGAGGCGGAGATCGCGCTGGCAAGAAGCGCCGCTCCTCCGGCACTCTCGAGAGACGCGAATGTGCTGGTGCTCGCAAGGGACGGCTACCATACCGCAATCGAAGGCAAGAATGGCTTCACCTGCCTTGTTGAGCGGGGCTGGATGTCTCCCCTCGACAGCACAGATTTCTGGAATCCAAAATTGCGTGGTCCGATCTGTTACAACCCAGCAGCAGTGCGCTCTATCCTCCCCTACACGATTCTGAGAACGAGGCTGATTCTGGGTGGGCACACTAAAGAGCAGATGGTGGAGAACATCCAGTCGTACCTTGCGGCAAGCCAACTGCCCATGCCGGAGCCGGGAGCGATGTCGTACATGATGTCGAAGAACCAATATCTCGGCGATGATGGCGGGCACTGGCATCC
>CAYWSR010000394.1:0-2425 GCA_964460385.1 uncultured Occallatibacter sp.
CTGAAAAGATCGATGCAAAGCTCGTAAAAGAACTCCGCGAAAAATCCGGCGCCCCGATGGGCGACTGCCTCAAGGCTCTCCAGGAATCGAAAGGCGAGATGGAAGAGGCCTTCGTCATCCTGCGCAAGCGCGGCATGGCCTCCGCCCAGAAGAAAGCTTCCCGCTCGACCAACGAGGGCGCGGTCGGCCAGTACATTCACGCCGGCGGCAAAATCGGCGTGCTTGTCGAGCTCAACTGCGAGTCCGATTTCGTCGCCCGCACCGACGACTTCCAGGAACTCCTCAAGGACATCGCGATGCACATTGCAGCGACCGACCCGCGCTACGTCCGCCGCGAAGACGTCACGCCGGAAGATCTGGAGCGCGAAAAGGAAATCTATCGCGCGCAGACGGCCGCCATGGGCAAACCGCCAAAGATCGTCGAGCAGATTGTCGAAGGCAAGATGAGCAAGTTCTACGAAGAAGTCTGCCTCCTCGAGCAGCCCTTCATCAAAGAACAAAGCCAGACCATCAAAGACCTCATCGCCCAGAAGGTAGGCAAACTCGGCGAAAACATCACGGTAAAAAGATTCGCCCGCTTCAAAGTAGGCGATCCCAACTGGACCGTCGCGCAGACGAAGGCAAGCGAAGAAACCCCCGCCGCCGAGTAACGACAGCCCGACCTCAAACAGAAGGCCCGGCAGAAATGCCGGGCCGGTCGATCACGATGCCCCACACCCGCACCGGCTTCCCCGTGCCGGAATCCTGAGCAAGGCGCCCTTGTGCGTGCTGGTCCACTCAAAGCGGCCGCCACCTTGTCGCCCTCGCTGATCTGTTCCTGAATCGCGAACACCAGATCGGGGAAGCCCGCGCGCATCGCCCGCAGGATATCCTTCAGCGCATCGAGTCCCGGTCCCTGCCCCGGCAGCGGAACCTGGTCCACTACATCCTCCCAGGCAAAGTTCCGCTGGCGTTTCAAATCCCCGTCCCGTCCGGGCCGAACGTTAGCCGTAGGTGAGGTCGGTGCTCTGGCCGACTTCGATAATATAACCGTCAGGATCGCGGATATAGCAACGAATCTCGCCGTACTTGGGAATCGGCTCGGTGATGAACTCAGCTCCTCGACTTTTCCATAACTCATAACACGCTTGAATGTCCGCAACGCGGATATTCATAAAGCTGCTGATGTGGTCCGGGTCGGGAACGCTGAGGGTTATCGTCGGCTTGTCGGGGGTGGGGCCGCCCCCGACGTTGACAATGAGCCACGTATTCGCGATCTGAATGTGGCCAGACGCGCCCTTGCTGTCGCCTCTGCTCTGGATACGGCCGCCGAAGACCTTCTCATAGAAATCAGCAGATCGGTCGATGTCGGCGACGGTGAGAAAATGTGTGACAATGAACCCTTCGCGGGGGTGCAGCTCATAGCCCTTTTGCTCGATTTGTGCGCTCATTAGTGGCTCCAGTTCCGACGAGCAGCGGTTACACGGGCGGGTGGCCCACACTTACCCGATCCTCAAGCGGTATCAGAGAAAATCCGCCGAACGTAGTTTTCATCGATAATCGCCCTCCGGGACCGTCGTCTCTTTCTCAATTACTTTCTGGGCGTCTCCAATTCTCATGCCGCTGAAACCACCTTCTTCCTGTCATTGAGTGCAGGTAGAAGACGTTTCAGAAGCGCTTGATCAGAGAACGGGTTCTGACCTGAGATCAACTCGCGATCCTGAACAACATAGCTGGTCCATGGAGCGAGCACACTTACGTTACCGCCGGCCGTACTCAAGGCGAAGTCCGGGTAGAAGAGAACCTTACCACCAATCTCCTGCGGCTCCCGCTGCTGCTCTTCCGCTGTCGAAAAGATAGTCATCTTGTATCCAGCATAGATCCATCCCTGAGCTTTTGCGTGCGCTCCATCGGCATCGCCCGCACTCAGCGCGGCAACGAACTCGATCGAATTCGGAAGAGCCGAGAGCAGTGAAATCGGGCCATGGCAGAGCACAGCCGTAGGCTTGGATGTTTCGTGAAAGTGTCTCATCACGATGCCGGCATTGGGATCATCGAGAAGATCGATCATCGGGCCATGGCCGCCGGGGACGAAAACAGCGTCATATTGATCCAGGCCCGATGCGATGACATCCGAGATGCGGACTGGATCTCTGAGCCCCTTCAGGCCGTCGCGGAATAGCATATAGTCCTCAAGCTTGGCCGCGTCGCCGCCGAAGAAATCGGCGACCTCTGAATGGACATCCACTTGCGGCGTGTTGCCTGTGGGGTTGGCAAAGGTGATTTCGTAGCCCTCGTTCATCAGGGCGCGAACCGGAACGGTCAGTTCGTTGAGGTAGTAGCCGGCGCTTTTATAAAGCCCGCCATCCTTCAAGGGCAAACCGCGACCGCTCGAGACCAATACCAGGATTTTTCCTTTCGTTGCCATTTTGTTCTCCTTTTTGAA
>CAYWSR010000395.1:0-2415 GCA_964460385.1 uncultured Occallatibacter sp.
CCTGCACAGTCGGACCCTATTCGACCATTGGACCGGACGTGGTTCTCGACGAAGAGTGCGTGCTTATCTCGCACGTCGTTTTGGACGGGCGAACTCGCATCGGCAAGCGCAACACCTTTTATCCATTCGGCGCGATTGGCGTGGCTCCGCAGGATTTGAAGTACAAAGGTGAGCCCACCGAAACCGTCATTGGCGACGACAACACAATCCGTGAGTGCGTCACCATCAGCCGTGGTACGGAGGGCGGAGGAGGGCTGACGCGCATTGGTTCCGACAATCTGTTGATGGCCTATGTGCACATCGGTCATGACAGCATCGTGGGGAACCACTGCATTCTGGCCAATGCGGCAACCTTGGCAGGCCACGTGGTCATCGAGGATTACGCCAGCGTCGGCGCGTTCAGCCCCGTGCACCAGCACTGCACAGTTGGACAGTACGCCTTCATCGGCGGCGGAACAATCGTGACCCAGGATGTGCTGCCCTTCTCGCTGACCTCTTCGCGGCGCGAAAACAAGGCCTTCGGCATGAATAAGGTCGGCTTGACGCGGCGCGGCTTTTCGCAGGAGCGGCTGCAGACGCTGCAGAAGGCCTTCCGTATACTGCTGGCGGCCAAGCTGAACACTACGCAGGCGCTCGAAAAAATCAAGGCGATGGAAGGCGAGGATGCAGCGATCCTGGCCACATTTGTCGAGCGAAGCCAGCGTGGGATTATCAAGTAGATGAGCGACTGGCGGTTTGGAACGGCTTCGCTGTCCTCTCTCCCGGAGGGAGAAGAGGAAAGTAGCCCAGGTACCGCAGCGCCGCCCCGTAGGGCCGTCCGAAATTCACCCCCATACGTAGCGCGGATCGAATTCGATGCTGTGCTTCTTCAGAAACGCAATGAACTCTGCCTGGAAGTCGATCTTCTGATGATGTTCCTTCTGGCGCGCGATGTAAGACAGCGTGGCGCTGATCTGAGCACGTCCGATAGAGAAGTAGGTACTGCGCGGTTACAGACCAACCACTCAAGTGGTTGGTCTGTAACCGCGCAGTACCTATGCTCCGTAGCCTTCCTGCCACGCGAAGTTGCGAACTGCGCAGGTTTCGTGCATCCAATGCGAGGACGCGCTTTTGATCTCCCGCATGGCCGTCGCAATCGGGAGAGACGCTGGAAGAGAAAGAAGAATGTGGACGTGATAGTCGGCTCCTCCAACCGCGAGAGCTTTCATGTCGTGTTCTCGTGCGATGCCTCCCATGTAGGCCCACAACCGCGCCTGAATCTCTGGCGTGATGGTCTTGTGCCTTTCCTTTGTGGAGAAGACACAATGAAAAAGCGAGCAACAATAGGTGTGTGACATGGCAGAACCGTATCCTATCGGATCGCGCTGGAAAGGGTTCGATCGGCCCTCCGGGGCGGGGACCATCCTCGGCTGGTCTGGCACCCAGGGTTTCGCTTCGCTGCACCTTGGGCTACTTTCGTTGCTCCCTCCGGGAGAATATGGTCCGATGCCCGACATCAGAGTCTCCTTACGTTCTCTGCGGTGTCCGTCATGAAACTCGGCCTCATCGCCGGAAACGGCCGCTTTCCCTTCCTGCTGCTCGACGCGGCGCGCGCCCAGGGCTTTGCCGTTACGGTGGCTGCGATCCGCGAAGAGACCGATCCCGAGATCAATCACCGCGCCGCCAGCGACGAACGCATCACCGTCCACTGGCTCTCGCTGGGGGAGTTATCGCGGCTAATCGAGGTCTTTCACAAAGAAGGCGTCTCGATGGCCGTGATGGCCGGGCAGGTGAAGCACAAGCAGATCTTCTCGAGCATCCGGCCTGATTGGCGTCTGGCCAAGCTGCTGCTCAACCTGCGCTCACGCAATACGGACATGCTGCTCGGTGCGGTGGCGAAGGTGCTCGGCGACGAGGGCATCGAGCTAATCAGCTCGACTGCGTTCCTGGAGCCTCTGCTGGCGCAGGAAGGGGTGTTGACGAAGCGCGCGCCCGACGAAGAGGAGCGCAAGAACATCGACTACGGCATGAGCGTAGCAAAAGCTGTGGCTGGATTCGATATTGGTCAGACGGTAGTGGTGGCCGCCCAAGCCTGCGTCGCCGTCGAGGCAATGGAAGGGACCGATGCTGCGATCGAGCGTGCCGGTAAGCTGATGCAGTCTCTCGATGAGGTTGACTCCGCCAATATTCCTTCCAGCCCAACTGCCCTGCCGCTGACAACACTGGAACGGCGCTTCACGGTCGTCAAGGTGGCGAAGCCGAATCAGGACATGCGCTTCGACGTGCCCGTCATTGGCATTCAAACCGTGCAAACCATGGTCCAGGCGGGCGCTACCTGCCTTTCGGTCGAAGCCGGGCGCACGCTGCTCTTCGATCGGGAAGCGATGCTGAAGCGCGCCAATCAGGCGGGCATTGCCATTGTGGCCGTTCAGCGCT
>CAYWSR010000396.1:0-2413 GCA_964460385.1 uncultured Occallatibacter sp.
AACCGGTGCCTGCCCTGCTCGACCCGAACGTGGCCTACATCGTCGTCGGCGTGGTGAGCGACACGCACCACCGCAGCCTCGATAGCGACTCGGGCCTGGAAACCTATCTGCCCATCTCCCCGCGCAACGAGAAGCCGGTGATGAATATCCTGCTTCGATCGAACCTCAGCTCTGCCGAGTTGGCCGCCAGCCTTCGCACCCTGGTCGCACAGCTCGATCCATCCGTCCCCGTCACCAAGGTGCGCACGCTCGAAAGCGTCATCGTCTCATCCACCGCCGCGCCGCGCTCGCTCACCATGCTGCTCACCGCCTTTGGAGCGCTCGCCATTCTGGTCGGCTCCATCGGCGTCTACAGCCTCATCTCGTACACCGTCAGTTGGAGAACGCGCGAGATCGGCCTCCGCCTCGCCCTCGGCGCCAACCGTCTGCAAATTGCGCAGCTAGTCCTGCGCCAAAGTCTGGTCCTCGCAGTTGCCGGCTCGGCCCTTGGCATTGCCGGAGCAGTAGCAGCCACGCGCCTTATGCGAGGCTTCCTCTTCGAAACCAGCCCCCTCGATCCGCTGACTTATTCGCTGGTTCCGGTGCTGTTTTGCGTGTTGGCGCTAGTGGCCGCCTGGGTTCCCGCTCGAAGGGCAGCCCACGTCGACCCCATGGTGGCCCTCCGCAACGAGTAGCCAACAAGCCCCTCATGCCATTGAAAGTCCAAAATGCATGAGTCCCTCCCGCCCTCACCGACCCACGGACAGATGAATCCAAGTTTGACGATTCCGCCGCCAACCTGCCAACCGGCTAGCCCCTCTCCACCGGGAGCCAAAAAGAAACAGAATGCAAGTTCAACAAAACAAAGACAAATCGCAGATGCCCGCTTCATCCCCTGCGGGTCCGAAAAGCCGCCGAACGGCAAACTTGCTGACGTGCTGATAAGAAACAAGCTCTCGATTAAGCTGCAAGTGGGGTGATCTGAACGTCGAATCCAAGGTTCTGCAGACGGTTGACGAGTCGCAGAACGTGCTTGCCTTTGGCTCGGTTGTCGAAGTGGTCCGCGCCGAGGTCCTGGTAGAGTGTGCCGTCTTTGAGCATGTGGTATGCAGCAGTGAGGATGGAAGCGGCGACCGCGCCGATGGCCTTCTTGACTCCACGCCTTGAACGGATGCGCAGGTACTGGGCCTGAAGGTAACTGTTGTTCTTGCGGGAGGCCGCCCAGGCGCACTGAATGAGAGTGGTCTTCAGCCATGGAGCGCCTTTTTTCATACGGTTGCTGCGTCGCTTTCCAGCGCTTTCGTCGTTGCGCGGGCAGAGTCCGGCCCAGGAGATCAGGTGGCCCGCGGTTTGAAAGCGGCTCATGTCGATGCCGATCTCGGCTACAATCACCTCTGCCGAGAGGGTGCTGATGCCGGGGATGGTGCTCAGCATTTCGATGGCGGTGCGAAAGGGTTCGACGTTCGCGCTCACCTCCTCGTCGATACGGGCGATGGCTGCATCGAAGGCGTCGATCTGATCCAGATGCAGCTTGAGCAGGAAGCGATGGTGTTTGGTCACCCGCCCGCGCAGGGCCGCCTCCAACTCGTCGGCCGAGGCGTGGATGCGCCGGTGGGCCAGCGACGCCAGGGCTTGGGGCATGGTCTGGCCGGCGATCAAGGCCTCGATGATCCTTCGACCGCTGAGTCCCAGGATGTCGGTCACCACCGAATCGAGCTTGATGTTGGCATCCTCCAGCGTCTTCTGGATGCGCTGGACGTGGCTGGAGCGTTCACGCACCATCTGCTTGCGTGTACGCAGCAGGTCGCGCATCTGCTGGGTCGGCTCGTCGGGCACGAAGCTGGCCCGGATCAGTCCATGGGCCATCAGATCGGCCAGCCATGTGGCGTCGTTGACGTCGGTCTTACGGCCCGGCACGTTCTTGACGTGCGCCGCGTTAGCCAGAATTAACTCGAACTCGCCGTCGGACAAGATGTGCCAAACCGGCTTCCAGTAAACGCCCGTCGCTTCCATGCCGATGTGCGTCACGCCTTCGCTCGACAGCCACTCCGACAAGGCCATCAGTTCCTGGGTTGTCGTCTTGAAGGTCTTGACTACAGTCGTGACCTTGCTGTCGGCCATGTGGCGAACACAGGCGACCACGGACTCCTTATGCACGTCCAGACCGGCGCAATGCGCGTGCAAGACTTCCATCGCTCATCCTCCTGCGCCTCCGGCGCGGAACCCCTTTGAAGGAAATCTGACAAGCGTGCTCCGGGGCCGATGATAAGCCCGTGGCACAATCCGGGGTGCTCAAGGGTTCCGGGTCCGACTAGAACACGGGCTCATACGCACCAAGGAATGAACGACCTCTGTGCCGATGACGCAAGAATAATCTAAATCAGCTACGATCCCCGTTTCATCTCCCGTGGGTCGACGAAGCCGGTGGGGGACT
>CAYWSR010000397.1:0-2406 GCA_964460385.1 uncultured Occallatibacter sp.
AGGTTGAAGCGCTGGTCGGTGCCGCCGAGTTCTACGTCGCACTCGAGGGCTACGGAGTCGTAGGCCTGCATGAGGGGGTAGAGGAACTCGTGGAGGTTGATGGGCTGCTCGGCCTTAAATCGCTTGTGAAACTCGTCGCGCTCGATCATTTGCGAAACGGTGAAGTGCGAGGCGAGGCGGATGGTGCCCTCGTAGCCGAGCTTCGAGAGCCACTCGGAGTTGTAGCGGACCTCGGTCTTTTCGGGGTCAAGAATCTTGAAGACCTGGGCCTTGTAGGTTTCGGCGTTGGCTTCAATTTGCTCGCGGGTGAGGGGCTTGCGGGTGACGTTGCGGCCGGTAGGGTCGCCGATGAGGGAGGTAAAGTCGCCAATGAGGAAGATGACCTGGTGGCCGAGCTGCTGAAAGTGGCGCAGCTTGCGCATGAGCACGGTGTGGCCGAGGTGAAGATCGGGGGCAGTGGGGTCGAATCCAGCTTTGACGCGGAGGGGGCGGCCGGTTTTGAGGGAGTCCGAGAGGCGCTCGCGGAGGTCGCTGACGCGGATGATTTCGGCGGCGCCTTTTTGGAGCAGGTCGAGCTGCTCGGCAACTGGCAGAAACTTCGAGTGGATTCCCGTACTCATATCGTCTTTGAGTATAAAGGTTTGCGAATAGCTTATTTGCTGTCGGATCTTGTCTGTTTCGGAACGGCCTTTCCCGCGGCGTAGCTGCTAATCCATTCCGGCGGCTCGGTCTCGTTCATACCCAGCCGACCAAGGTTACGCTCCTTGGCCCAGCGATAACCCCACATCATCCCGTATTTCGTTACCAACGTGTCCGGAATGGCATACGCGGGATCGTGTTGCGCTTCTCCCAGCCTGACAAATTTGTAGCCTCGATCCCGGAAGAGAGCAAGAAGGTCATCGATGCTGTCAGCATTCAGCAGGCTGTCGTGGATCAGCATCACCTCAGCCGGTTCATAGCCGAGAACAAGACGGTTCAGAGCCGCGTAGTAGTCGATCTCTGTTGCGCTGTAAGCAAGGTACTCGCGGCGAATTTGGGCAGCCATGATCGATTCATTTGAACCAACTGCGCGAGCATAAGCGGCAGCGAAGATGTAATCCGAAGTATCGATGGTACAAGTGGCAAGCTGGTACCCATGCGCCTTAAGGATCGCGGCAAAATCGTCGTGCTTGGCTTGGGTATCGCCCGTGTCGTTATAGGGGAAGCGAAAGAATTGAAGCTTGTGGCCATTCGCGACCAGCAGCGGTCTCAAGGTAGTGTCCGCGCGCGCAACGTCAGATTCCATTTGCTCGGTGGTGACGTCGGCAAAATTGGGATGTGAGTAGCTGTGATTTCCAAGGTCGAAACCTGCGTCCAACCATAATTGCAATGAGTGTTGGCCAACGAAACCGGCCTGCTCGACACTTTGAGTAATGACAAACCCAGTGACCGGTGCGTGCCCCCGTTCAAGGCCTGCAATCAAACGCTGGTTGGTCGCCTCCATCAGACCCTGCCGCGACGACCCGTTGACGTCGAACGGTGCACAGTTGGCGCAAGGTAGGTCGTCGACCGTAATGGCTACTGTGCGCGTTTGCGCTCCTGCAACAATAGCTATAAACGGGAGCATTAATGCGACAGTACGCATGCCCAGATTGTACGGCGCTGCATTCGATGAGTATCGACGATTCGCTTTTTGTCGCTAATAGTGGCGAGAGCTCGCTTTTCATCGTGGATTGAATGGGAGTGTTATCGGCTGGCTGCGGGCTATAATTATCCACATGGCTAATTGCAACTTGATTTGCGCTGGTTTGAGCTCGCGCGGGACCGATGCGGCCTCGGCGGTTGTTGCGGCGACGCGTGCAGCGGCTCCGGCCGCATAAGACTGTTTTCCCTCATCATCCCCAGAAACAATTGAAAGGCAAAGGCAGGCGCGCGGAAGTGTGCGGCCTGGGCGCGATTGATGCGGGGTCTAAAGCCCGGTCCTTTTGTTGGCCCTATCGGCACGACTAAAGTCGTGCCCTGACACAAGGCAAGTTGCGCAGAGGTTCACTAACCGAAAACGGCTTGCGGCGGGTTTCAAAACGGTAACGGCGAGAACGGCTGAGCGTAGAAGCATCGGCCATTACACTGGAGTCATCATGGAAGAGTTCAGCAGGATTCAGCGGCTGCCGGCGTATGTGTTCAACATAACCGGCGAGATGAAGATGAAGGCGCGGCGGCGGGGCGAAGACATTATCGACTTCGGGATGGGGAATCCCGACGGGGCGACACCGAAGCACATTGTGGACAAACTGGTGGAGGCGGCGCAGAAGCCGGCGACGCACCGGTACTCGGTTTCGCGGGGGCTGCCGCGGCTGCGCAAGGCGGTGTGCACGTGGTACAAGACGCGCTACGACGTGGACCTGGACCCGGAGACCGAGGCGATTG
>CAYWSR010000398.1:0-2388 GCA_964460385.1 uncultured Occallatibacter sp.
CGGAACGTGGTCGGGTAGGCCGGGGCGGTTGCCCGCCTCGGCCCCCCACAGATCCGGACGTGCCCGACTAAGGCATCCGGCTCCTCAGGTCACGGATTCGCTGCGCGAGCGAGTTTGGAGTGTATTGCAACCGCCGGAGGCAGTGGGTATCTCACGAGGAGGCGATACATTTCTTCCCAAGTTTTCCGGGCCTTCTGGGATCTGCGGCTTAGCCACTTCCGCCAGAGGTGTATCACCCTGCGTTTGAACCTTGTAAGGGCGTCCGAATTCCCGGTGATCCCGTAATATCCGAAGTGCCCTTTCAGCCCCAGACAGAGCATTTGATGCTGCTTCTGCACAGGCATGTGCCGATGCTCCCGCAGCCACTCAGCGACTCGTTTAACGGCTCGGCTGTATCGGCTTTTGGCTGTCTTTTGCTTGATCACCCAGTAATCATCTCGGGATTTTACCCAGTGATGGGTGAATCCCAGCAGGTCAAAGCTCCCGGGTCCTGTTCGATCGACCCCAAGCTTGCGGGGTTTCTCAGTTGGTTTCCGGAAGTCGACCAGGCGGGTCTTCTCTGGATGAAGGGTCAGGCCGTATTTACCAAATCGCTTCGGCAGGACGGCCATCACCTTCCTTGCGTCCTCTTCCTTCTCAAAGCCCATGAGCGCATCGTCGGCAAAGCGGACCAGAAACGCCCGGTCGTGGAGCCTGGGCATTACCTCTTTGTCGAACCAGACGTCCAGGACCTCATGAAGGTAGACGTTGGAAATCAGCGGCGAGACAACCCCACCTTGGGGCGAACCAGATTCCGGATGCGTCACGCATCCGTCTTCCAGGACTCCCGCATTCAGCCATTTTCCAATCAGGCGTTTTACCACGCCATCGCGCACCCTTTGGTTCAGGAATCCTCGGAGATGAGTGTGGTCTATCGTGTCGAAGTACTTACGAATGTCCACTTCCAGCACCCACCCGCCGCGCATCAGCCTGAGACCGTCCCGAACCTTCGCAAGGGCCTGGTGGGCCGATCGTCCTGGCCGGAATCCGAATGAACAGTCCAGAAAATCCTGCTCATATATGGGTTCCAGGAGCATAACGACAGCTCGCTGAAGGACCTTATCCTCAAAGGTCGGGATGCCCAACGGCCTGAGAGACCCATCCCCTTTGGGAATGTGAACTCTGCGGACCGGCGGGGCCTTGTATCGATCGCCCGACTTGGCTCGCCTAAGCAGAGACAGGAGGTTCCCCTCCAGATTGTCCGCGTAGGCTTTCCCCGTCTGACCATCAACTCCGACAGCCCCGTTCTTCCGGGTCCGCCGGTAGGCCTCCTTGAGCCATTCCAAGTCCAGGTGGTGGGCCAGGTTGGTGAAGCCCATATCCGGGGCCCCCTTGGCCAACATCGCTATTCGTTGCTGTTTCGTTGAGACCGAGTTGAGACACTGCGTTCCCATGGCCTTTCCTTTCAACGAGCCCGTTTCCCAGCAGCCCCTTGGCTCCAGCGGGTCCCTCGGGTCGGTTCCCCGCCTTCACGGCTACTATTGGCTGCTCCGAATCCCTGCCGTTCATCTCGCCGCGCTTCGTCTCCTTCGCTTGGCAATACCACCCCGTGCCGTCTGTTCGCTCCCGTGGGGGTCGGCACCCCTCCAACGGGCCTGGGTTCGTTTTACGTGGTTTCCCTCACCACCTCGATGCCGGCGGAAACGACAGGGCCTCCCAGGTTCCTAGGGGACCCCCCTGTGCACATGCCCTGCTCTTCGACCCCGGCGGAACCCTGCAGTCAGGCCATTTCGACTCTCGGGTGCTGCCTTCCACGCATTGAAAGGTGTCGGCTTCCGCAATCACAAAGTTTCGGGGCTCCATCACACGGCCTGTGAACTCCCTGTCTACGCTTCGCAGCCCGGGTCACCCCGGAACCACGCAAGACTGAGTTCTGGCTGCTGGCCTGCTTTGCCAGGCGGGGTTGCTTACCCGCTGGGTCCCAATGCGAGGTTTCAATTCGACTATGTCATCCTTCCTCCTCGCCCAGGCTTGGCCTGGCGCACTCAACGACTTTGAGACAAAAGGTGGCCTGATTTCAGGCGCCGACCCACCCGGCTGCGGAGAGCCGCCGGGACCATGGAAATCGCTGACGCGATTCCCACAGTCCCTTGGAAAACCCTGCGGGTTTCCCACACCTCTCAGCAGCGGGGGTGATCATCATGCAACTTTTTCCTTTTCTTGTTCTTTCGGCCGGTTGATCCAGGCGGGTCCTGGCAGCGCGGGCGGCTTGGGGCGGCCCTTCGGGAACCGCTCGGGGTGCGCCTGGAAAGCCCGGTCGAGGACCGCCTGACGAGCCTGGTAGATGGTCTCGGCCCGGCCTTCGTGGACGTCGAGCGGAGTCATCATGCCGATTCCACTGTGGCGGTG
>CAYWSR010000399.1:0-2381 GCA_964460385.1 uncultured Occallatibacter sp.
GCCGGCTTCATGGCCACATTGACTGGCGTGGTTGCCGGTGGCTGGGTGGTAAAGGTCAGGACATAGTCGGTTTGCACTGCGCCCGCATCCACGCATGTGACCGGGATAGCGCTGTAATAGATAGCCCTCGGGAAGCCACGCTGATCGGCGAGCAGGCCGGCGTTGTTGACGTTTGCGTAGGCGCCAAGGCAGTTGGCCGGGCTTCCGGGCAGCGGGATCATAGTCTGCGTGGGCCCACCGTAGTTGCCCAGCGGTGCAAGCTGAAGGGCCGTGCTCGCGGCCACAAGGTTCCCGCCGGCGTCATCGAAATTGCCTTCGTAGTCGGCGGGACCGACATTCGAAGTGTTGCCAGAGACGATGGTATTTTCGAGCGTTGACAGTCCTGCGATGCCACCGCCGCCGCTGCCTGGCGCGGGAGTCGGGCCGTTTGGTAAACCAAAAGCGGTTAACGTCACCGTGTTTCCGGTAATGGTGCTGTTGATCGCGGTGAGTGTCCCGGGAACCTGATTGGCGATGCCGCCGCCTTCCGTCAAGAGCACCGGAAAGATCTGGCCCTGGGCAGCAGAGATGGTTGCCGTGTTTCCAGTGATGGTGCTGTTGATCACCGAGAGAGTTCCGACGTTATAGACGCCGCCCCCAGACCCTCCGGGCAATGATCCGATTGTGGTGGCCGTGTTTCCAGAGATGGTGCTGGCGATGAGGGTGAGCCCGCCCGAGTTGTAGATGCCGCCCCCCGGGCCACCATCGTAGGGACCATATTGACTGTAGTAGGGTGTCGCCTTGTTCCCGGCGATCGTGCTGTTGGTCACCGTCATCCCGCCGGAGTTGTAGATTCCACCACCACCGTAGAACGCGTTGTTGCCGGTGATCACGCAACTGGTCACGGTCATAGTGCCGGCGTTCTTGATTGCGCCCTGCCCGCCCGTAAGGTTCAGGTTGCTGATGCTGGCGGCTCCAGAGGGTACCGAAACAATCAGAGAACCGTTGGTTTCGACCGTGCCGATAAGTCCCTGGAGCGTCACAAGGTTCGTCGTCACGCCGGCTCTGACCGTGGTTGGGCCAGTGATGGTGGTGTTTGCCGGGATCACGAATCCCTGCGGCATTCCGTTAGGCGGCATGGGAACCATGATCGTGTTCTGGGCGGCTGTATTGCTCGCGCTGAAGACTGAAGAGCTAAAGGTGATGCTGGCTCCTCCGGAGGTGGCCGCGTAAGCAAGAGCGTCGCCGAGGCCACAGGCGGCGTCTGTGCCAGTGCTGGGCCCGGCTTGCGGAGTGCAGTTGCCCGCGCTGGTGGTGGATCTACTCGTTGTAACCACTAGATAGGGAACACCGGAAGGGCTATCGGCGGGAGTTACCTTTGCGGTGGTTTTGCTCGTTGCGAGCATTACCGGAATTCTGACCGTCGTAATGGCTGCTCGCACGCGCAAACCTGCCATGGACGCTGCTTCAGCGCGGCTGCAGGTGAAACACGACAGAATGAGCAACGCAGCGATCGGGGCCAGCGTGGTTATTGACGACGACACATAGGGACGCTGGGATGGGTGAGAATTGGGAGGAACCAAGGCAACGCCGTCTACAGAACCAACATAGTCAGAATCAGCAACATAGGACATCGAATTCTCCGCGCGAAATCGATTGGAAGGGCAGATGAGTTACTCCCTTTTCGGCCGAAAAGGGAGGGCGATTTATGCGAATGCTGCCCATCATTGAATCCCGAGGAGAGCCCCGGGCAGGCAGCCTGTTTAGCCAGCGAAATATATCACATAAGTTGCTTGTAATCCTTGAAGTTATAAGCGGACTGTCAGCGGTTTCCAGGGTAAGCTGGGACCCGGCCTCCGAAGGCTGGATCGCAATTTCGCTCGGACAGTCGCCTTTCCGGACTTAATTCTGAGTTTTCGAGCAGTGTCCGGATAGACAGTCACTTGCCAAAAACACATGTCCGGTCATCAAGCTTCCAAACTGCCTCCAATAGAGCGGAGTCATTCAGGCGTTAAAAAAGAGTGCCAACCTTCGCTTGCATTGTGTACACTCCCGCAAAGCCCAAAACCCGGCCGAAGCCTTGCCTCGATTCGAATTCCCCCGGTTCCGATTTCCAGATCCCGAGGAGGTCCCATGTCCAGCTCTGCCCAAACGACTTCACCCCCAGCGTCATCCAGAGCGGTTCGATGGCTGAAAGGGCTGGCGCTCGCCGTCGTCCTGCTCACGGCAGCCGGATTCGTGCTCCGGTACGTATTCCACTACTACCTGAACTACAGCGAAGCCGCTTTTACAGACCCCCTGCGCGGCGCCGCCAACTACTGGCGGATGCGCGGCTGGCTGTTGCTCCACATAACCAGTGGAATGCTGGCGCTTCTAATCGGACCCTGGCAGTTTTCGCGGCG
>CAYWSR010000400.1:0-2380 GCA_964460385.1 uncultured Occallatibacter sp.
CAGGTTTGAACGTGCGGTAGTTGATGGTCTCGGGCTTGGTTACTTCGCCGTGCGACCAGCTGCGGATCTTCTCCGGCGAGGCAAGCATGATGCGGATGGCGTCGAAGTCGGTGATGGGGCTGGACAATTCAAACGGGTTCGAACGGAACAAGGCGACCCTCCCTGGCGGTTGTTTTATTCACCGCCGCGGTTTTCCCGGGACTCTCTAGTGGATCCTTCCTTCCCGGGAGGCGGCGTCTGCCGCTTTCAAAGAAGAATCCGAAAAAACAGCTACTAGCTTCTAGCCTCTAGCTCCTAGCCTTTTTGCCGGAGCAGTTTCTCGTTCTGCGGCTAGAACAAACTTCGTCTCGCTTCCGCTGCAGCTTCTGCCTCGGACGAGCTAGAGGCTAGAAGCTAGCAGCTAGAAGCTATTTCAATCGGCCACCGCCGCCACTTCCGGCAAGGGGACCTTCTTAATCAGATCCGCGCGCTTGATCAACTCCACATCAAGGCACAGGGACTGCAGTTCGCGAATCAAAACGTTGAACGACTCAGGCACGCCCGGCTCGATCGCCGCTTCGCCCTTGACGATGGCCTCGTAGATCTTGGTGCGGCCGTAAACGTCGTCGGACTTGGCGGTGAGCAGCTCCTGCAGGATGTACGCGGCGCCGTAAGCTTCGAGGGCCCAGACTTCCATTTCGCCGAAGCGCTGGCCGCCGAACTGCGCCTTGCCGCCCAGGGGCTGCTGGGTGATGAGCGAGTACGGCCCGATGGACCGCGCGTGAATCTTGTCGTCGACAAGGTGAGAGAGCTTGAGCATATAGATGTAGCCAACCGTTACCGGCTGCTCAAACTGCTCGCCCGTCATGCCGTCGAAGAGCGCGGTCTTGCCCGAGGAAGGCAGGCCGGCCGAAGCCAGCAGCGCCTTGATTTCGCTCTCCTTCGCTCCGTCGAAGACGGCCGTTCCGAACCAGATGCCGCGCTTCATTCCTGCCGCTACGCGGAGAAGCATTTCGTCGTCGAGCTCCAGAAGCTGGCGCAACGTGGCCGTACCCGCGAACTCCTTCTTCATCAGTTCGCGCGTATATTCGGCGTCGTTGTTGGCCTGCACCATTGCGGCAATCCTTGCGCCGAGAGCATGCGCCGCCCAGCCAAGGTGCGTCTCCAGAATCTGGCCGACGTTCATACGAGAGGGCACGCCGAGGGGATTGAGCACGATCTCGACGGGGGTTCCGTCGGGAAGGTACGGCATATCCTCCTCGGGAAGGATGCGCGCGATGACGCCCTTGTTACCGTGGCGGCCGGCCATCTTGTCGCCCACCGAAAGCTTGCGCTTCATGGCGACGTATACCTTGACCAGCTTGATAACGCCCGGGGGCAGCTCGTCGCCCTTCTGCAGCTTGAGGATCTTCTCGTTGGTGATCTTGCGGAGCACTTCGATCTGACGCGAGGTCATCTCCTCGATCTCGTCGATCTGCTCGTTCACCCGCGGGTCCTTGTCGTTGTAACGGATGCGCTTGAGGTTCTTGGTGGAGATCCGCTCGATGGTCTCGCGATCGAGAAGGGCTCCCTTGGTGAGGAGACGCTTGTTGGTGCGCTCGTCGTGCAGGTCGGCAAGAACTTCCTTCTGGCCGAGAATGCCGTCGAGGCGCTTCAAACGCTCGTCGGTGAGAATGCGGATTTCGTCGCCGAGGTTCTTCTCCAGCTTGGCAACGTACTCGCCCTCAATCTGCTTGGCGCGCTCGTCCTTCTCCTGGCCCTTGCGGCTGAAGATGCGGACATCGACTACCGTGCCCTCGATGCCGGGAGGGCAGGTGAGCGAGGCGTCGCGCACGTCGCCGGCCTTTTCGCCGAAGATGGCGCGCAGCAGCTTCTCTTCCGGCGTCAGCTGCGTTTCGCCCTTGGGCGTCACCTTGCCGACCAGAATGTCGCCGTGCTTGATCTGGGCGCCGATGCGGATTACGCCGCTCTCGTCCAGGTCGCGCAGCGCATGTTCGCTGACGTTGGGAATGTCGCGCGTGATTTCCTCGGGACCCAGCTTGGTGTCGCGGGCCTCGATTTCGAACTCCTCGATGTGCACCGAGGTGTAATAGTCCTCGCGCACCAGCTTTTCGCTGATGAGGATTGCGTCTTCGAAGTTGTACCCGCGCCAGGGCATAAAGGCCACCAGCACGTTGCGTCCGAGAGCGAGCTCGCCCTGTTCGGTGCAGGGTCCGTCGGCGATCACCTGGCCCTTGACCACGCGATCGCCTTCGCGAACCACCGGCTTCTGATTGATGCATGTGTTCTGGTTGGAGCGCTTGAACTTGATGAGCTGGTAGATGTCGGAGCCGACCTCACGCGAAAGCTGCGTGGGGTGATGCTCGCCTTCGACGCGGACGATGATGCGCTCGGAGTCGAC
>CAYWSR010000401.1:0-2374 GCA_964460385.1 uncultured Occallatibacter sp.
CGTAAGAGTTTAGCCAATTGAAGCCCGGGAAGGCAAGACGGAGGGCTGCCCCGATTGCAGTTGCTTCTCAACCATGGCGATGACGGTCTGAACCGGATGAAGGCCGCGTAACTGCAAGGTGCGAAAAACAGACATGAGCAGGGCCTGCGCGTCGGCCCCCTGTCGGGAGCGATTGCAGTAAGAGTTCTTCCTCATAATTACAGCCGGCCGAATCTGGCGCTCCGCATGGTTGTTGTCCGGCGGGACCTGGGGATGGTCAAGGAAAGTGAAGAGCTCGTTTTGATAGCGCAGGAGGCGACGGCTCAATCTGCGGGCGTGCCTGTTGGCGTGCGGGAAGGCGCAAAGCTCCATAAGGCGCACGAGGAACCTGGACTTCTTGCGAGCCAGCTGCGCGGGCGAGAAGGCATCTCTTTGGCTGGCGAGGCGGAAAGCGTCCTTGAGCAGGCGCTTGAGCTTGCGGCGGAAGAAGCGCCAAGCGGGCGTAGAATCGAGGACGTCCACCTTGGCCAGCTCGCGCAGGAGATGGGCCAGGCATTTCTGCTTGGCGAGGGCGGCGATGCGGTTGTAGGCCCCGAAGAAATCCGTGATCAAGACGCCGGAGAACAATTCGCCGAGTATTTTGAGCACGACGGGAGATCCGCGGCAGCGGTCTATGACGAAATAGGCCAGGTCGGTATTGGTGAAGCACCAAAGCCAGTGCGTCTTGCCATTGACCCGCCAGCCCGTTTCATCGCCATGGAGCACGGCGCTGGCGCGGGCGCAGCCGCCGATTTGGTCATAGGCCGGCTGCAAGACGGCGGCGAGATTGCGCCAAGCGTGGCAGAGGCCGCCGGCGGTGATCTTGAAGTGGGCCGAGACGTTGAGCAGCGCGACTATCTTGTCCAGGGTCAGGCCCAGGCAGTAGTGAAGCCAGGCGGTGTAGACCACGGTGCGCAGGCCCAGGGTGGACTTGGGCAGGGCGGTGGCGATGACGGGTTCCACGATGCGCTTGCAGGTTCCGCACCAGTAGCGGTGGATCACATGCTCCGTCACCTCAGGACGGACCGGCGGAATGTCCTCGGTGTAGCGGCTCCTGCTGTCGCAGGGAGCGGCGAGATCGTGGGCGCAGTGCGGGCACCGCTGCAAAGCATGCTCCACGGTGCGCGTAATGGCTTCCGGCGGCGGCCGCCGGGCCCCGGCATGTCCTTTTTTGCGTCCGACCTTGGCGCCTCGGCGGTTGGCGGCGGGCTTGGCATAAACCGGTTTCATGGCGGAAGGGGTGGCGGGATGGTCCTGGGCCAAGGCCAGACGCCGGCGATATCCTTCGGCCTCGGCACTGAGGCTCACAAGGGCCGAGACGGTGGCCGTTTCGCCAGCACGATAGATGGTCTGCGCTTCCAGTTCAGTCATGGGTGAGGATGTGGCGGAAGTCCTGCCGCAGAGGATAAGCGAAAACGGCCTTGATTGGGACTTCCCGCCGAGTATGGCGGTCGTACTTGCCGCGGCCTTGAGTGAGGCCCAGATGAATCCAGTTGGCGGCCTTGTAGCATGTCCCACGGAAGCGCGTGGTGTCCACGAACGTTTCCAGCAGGACGGGGGCGTAGCCATAGGCGGCTTGCCAGTCCGCGGCCAGACGGCGGACATTGGCGGCCAAGAGGTGGCTGGCCAAATGCGGGATACGTTCCAGGATAAGGTATCGCGTATTGTTGACGACCAGGTGGAGGTTCTTTTGGCGTTGCATGTGAGTCCAGCCGATGAATTGGTCGCGGCCTCCCACTTTCCATGCCGCCGCAGCCCAGCCCAGACATGCCATGGGGCGGCCGGAGCTATAGGCGATGTACCGCAGGCAATGGCCCACCTCGCGGGCGAATCCCAAGTAATGGTGGGCGTTGAGCAGGTCCTTATAGAGGAGAGCCTCCGTCCCGCGATTGGCGAGACGCCACTCGATGGCATCGGGGAATGTGCCTTCCCCGGCGCTGGGCAGAAGATCGGGTAGGGCAAGCTGCCGCTCGATTTTGCGGCGGCGCGCTCCGCGGATGGCTCCCCTTTGGCGCGCCGGAAGTTCGATGAGTCCTTTGTCTTCGAGGCGCAGAAGGATATCGCGACAGGCGACGTCCTTGAGCCTTCCATCTGGCTGGGTCCATCCCCAGCGGCGGCAGAGTTCGCGGGAGAGGAAGTAGCGCCCGCGCCCACCGAGCTCCTCAATGAGCAATCGAACGAGAGTCAGTTCCTCCGACCCTATGCGACGGCCGCGAAGGACGAGGTCCATGAGAGAAAGTATGCATATTCCGAAGATTCGCCGCCAGTCCTATTTTGCGCGGTCCAGACTGGCCGCCGGATAGTGCGAAGGAGGGCTTATCTGCTCGTCGGGGACTTCAGATGGCTAAAGAGTTAC
>CAYWSR010000402.1:0-2362 GCA_964460385.1 uncultured Occallatibacter sp.
GCCCGGAACGCGTCTCGCCGTTCGCGCACGAACGGCTGGGCGAATACCGGCCCATTCCGATCACCCGGCTCACCGCCCCGTACTACCTGCGATTCCGCGTGGAGGACCGCGCCGGCATCATTGCTCGGCTGGCCACGGTGCTGGCAAGCCGACGAGCGCGCAAATGCGTGAGAGCGCCGACGTGCTCACATTTATCGAAGGAGCGCTCGGCATCAGCCCTCCACGCGACGACCTCCGGGCACCTTGAGGATCGAACGCAGAGCCGGATCAAGGCCTAATTGTGATGGTGTTCGAATCATTCCTTGTCTGGGTCGGTGCCCGAGCACCCGACCAACCCCGCGTTCGGATTGCCTTTTTGGCTGAGACGCCAGCGTCTTCGCAATGAGTCCGGAATGTCCCGCCAATGTTGTGCGGGCTGAGGATGAGCCGCCGCAGCTCCAGTAGTAGCGAAGGCACTTCGGCAGATGACTACTGCCGCCGCGGCAACAACTCTGATGCGAATGCGCATTTCCTTACGGTGCTTATGAAACTCCTGCCGAGCCCCTTAGGCGTCATGGCGCTCGAGAGCAACTGAGGCCAAACCTCCCGTTCGGTGGACGTTGCCACCCAGCTGACCCCACAGCCCGTTTGGCGCAGTCCTCGGGACGTGGCCGTTCAACTTGCCTTCTCTTGAGCTCACGAAACCAGCTCATCAGGTCTGACGGTTGGAGTGGCCAAGAGCGTAGAGGGCTTCCGTCCTCCGGTTCTCTGGGTCGTCCGCCCCTATTCGTGCAAGCTTTCACAATGACATATGATCACTAGGAGATGTGGCCGGATTCCTGTGACGAGCCAACGAAAGGATTCTCACGATGGAGTTTGCCCGTGAGAGATCCTTCGACAGCCAAAGCGGGGCCACGATCGTCGCCACGCAGCTAGGCGTCCCGTCCCGAGCGCTTCTCGGCCATGAGCGAAGCGCGCGAACCGGCACCCCTGTTCCCATTCTTGACAACGGAGTTAGGAAGACATATGGACTTCGCCCTTACCGAAGAGCAGCAGCTGATAAAGGCTATGGCAGGTGAGTTTGCTCGTACCAAGGTCGCGCCGATAGCCGCGGAGATTGACCAGAACCGCCGCTTTCCGAACGAGCTAATTCCGGAGTTGCGGGAGCTGAACCTTTTGGGCGTGCCCTTCCCCGAAGAGTACGGAGGGGCTGGCGCCGACTTTTTGAGCTACGTCATTGTGATTGAGGAGCTCGCAAAGGTATGCGCGTCCACGGCAATCATCGTGGCCAACCACACGTGCCTTTGTGTCTGGCCCATCTACAAGTTCGCGAACGAGTCACAGAAGAAGGAGTACCTGCCGAAGCTGGCTTCCGGCGAGTGGCTCGGGGCCTTCGGACTCACGGAGCCGTCGGCCGGGACGGATGCAGCCTCGATGAAGACGACGGCGGTTGCGGAGGGCGATCAGTGGGTGCTGAACGGCTCCAAGATCTTCATCACGAACGGGGGCCAAGCCGACGTCTTCGTGATTTTCGCGCTCACCGACCCTGCTCTGGGAACGCGGGGCATCTCCGCCTTTATCGTCGAAAAAGGCACACCCGGCTTCTCGATTGGAGCGCCCGAGAAAACGATGGGGATCAAGGCGTCAAGCACGACGCCCCTCTATTTCTCCAACTGCCGGATTCCCCGCGAAGCTCTTCTGGGCCAGGAGAACAAAGGCTTCAAGATCGCGATGGCGACGCTGGACGGTGGCCGGATCGGCGTGGCGGCTCAGGCCTTGGGCATAGCACAGGGGGCGCTAGACGCCGCAGTCGCCTACGCGAAGGAACGAGTCCAGTTCGGAAAGCCAATCGCTGAGCAGGAGGCGATCCAGTGGATGATTGCCGATAGCGCGACCGAGATCGACGCGGCGCGCATGCTGGTTTACCGAGCCGCCTGGAACGAGGACAACGGGTTGCCCTACAGCGCGGCAGCTGCAATGGCGAAGCTGTTCGCGAGCGAGACCGCGACGCGTGTGGCCGGCAAGGCGACCCAGATGCATGGTGGATACGGATTTACGGAGAGCTACCCGGTCGAACGGTCGTACCGGGACGCAAAGATAACCGAGCTCTACGAGGGGACCTCTGAAGTTCAACGTATGGTCATATCCCGGCACGTTCTCAGCTAGATGGCGGTCAATCCACGAAAATGGACGGTGCGACTGTGCGGATAGTGGTGTGTTACAAGTGCGTTCTCGACGAAGCGGACATCAGGACTGATCCCGTTTCGCGCAAACCCCTGACAGAGAGAGCGCGACGCAAGATCAGTGATTACGACCGGAACGCCATCGAGTGCGGAGTGTCCCTCGCGGAGGAACTGGGTGCGACCAGTCTCCTTCTGACCGC
>CAYWSR010000403.1:0-2351 GCA_964460385.1 uncultured Occallatibacter sp.
GAATTATGGGAGCGGATGAGTTGGAAGACTATCTGGAACTCCGCAATCCGAAGGTGAAGGCATCGATCGCGGCCAGTGCGAAGAATCGCGCGGCAGGGAAGACGCGACCTGTGGGGAAGCTGCTGGGCGAGTTGAAGCGGAGCGCTCAAAGAAAGACAGCCTAGTTCGACCTGGCCTATGGAAGCTGCAGGATATTCCGTTGTCACGACCGCGCATTTCGACCGGCTGCTGAAGAAGCTGGCACCCAGGCATCCGGATCTTGTGGAGCGGTTTGAAGAGGCGATAGGAATTCTGTCCCTCGACCCGCACAACAAGAGCCACAAATACCCGATCAAGAAGCTGACGAACGTTCCCGCAGGCGATGGTCAGTATCGGCTGCGTTCGGGGCGATTCCGCTTTCGCTACGACGTTGCGGAGCGCGAGGTGGTGCTGCTGTATTGCGGGCTGCGGCGGGAGGATACTTACTGAGGGTTCGCCATCGACAGCGCTATACGGGATGGGCGAAAGGGCAATTCCATGTCGCCCAATTACGTCGAAGCCGCTCCTCCGGACCCCTTCCATGCGCGGTAGCTTTCGTCGAACGTGCGTGGCTTCGTCATGTGCAGGGCGCAGCGAATGTGCCAGTACGCATTAGAGAAATCAGCAGCCCGTTTCTCGTCGAACCCCAATGTGCGGAGTCTTGAACGAAGGTCGAACTCGTCCCAACCGAGTTGCCGCCGATGGGCGAAAACAGCGAAGAGATAGAAGCGTCGCCAGTCCAATGGGTGCGGCGATTCCTTGTTGCATAGAACTGCAAACTGGTACAGACGGTGCTCTACGGTTCCGTGGTTGGGCCTATCCGGCTTCGTTGAGGTCATTAGTTTCACCCCGACTGCGATTTTACCCGGGCATAGAGATTAAGGTCTCGGAATCGAGACCTGATGCGGCCAGCCTACTGGCCGAACCTATTCCGTCTGCTCTTTTCCGCTGGCTTGGAACCGGGCCTTCGCGGATGCGCACTTGCTGCGGAAGTCGTAATATGCGTCCACCACTTCCGCCGATACGCGAAACAAATGGCTCACGAACATGCTCGCGGCCCCGAGAAGACCGACAAGTACGAAAGCAATTGTGAACGGATACTCGTGGAAATTCGCAAGAGCTTCAAACAAGCCAGAAGAGGGAGATCCCGTCGGCACGGCGCACCTCGAATCTTCCATCCCTGGTGACGATGGAAATTCGAGAAGAGTGCCAACCCAGCCACTTCTAGCAATCCACAACGGCATGACCACCAAGGTCTTGCCACCACTAGAAGAGTGCCAACCCGGCCACTTTTAGCGCGACACAACGGCATGACCACCAGAATCTTGCCGTCGCTAGGCCACGGCTCACCCAGTTCGCTCAGAGCTTACGCCCTTCCAGTAAGGGTTTTTCTCGTAAGCCGCGAATGTTTCCTTGGCTCACAAGTAAAAGCAGCCAAGGGCGCGTTCCTGTTTACGTAGTAGCCGAACGCAATATTCGGCCCCTAATTCTTGTTACCACAAACTCCAGTCTTCGTCAAGAACCTGCTGCCTTTTCGCGACTCTTGAGACCACGAAGGCGCTGCATTCCTTCCAGGTCAGTGTTGATGATTCTCGTGATCGGTTGGCGTGCCGATCGCTTAACCCGGCTGGCTGTTCCTCGATGTTGCGGAATCTAACCCGGATTTAAGAGGGTTCCCAGAGGCAAACGGCGACTAGAATCGTAATTAATCATGTCTGAATTTACGCATCTGCATTTGCATACGGAGTACTCGCTGCTGGACGGGGCTTGTGACATAACCAAGCTGGTGGACCGGGTGGCGGCGCTGGGGCAGAAGTCCGTGGCGATGACCGACCACGGGAACATTTACGGGGCGGTGCACTTTTTCGAGGCTGCGAAGGCGAAGGGCGTAAAGCCGATTCTGGGCTGCGAGCTCTACATCTCAAAAAACGAGGACCATCGCGCGCCGGGCGAGGGCGACGACAACAACCATCTGCTGGTGCTGGCGGAGAACGAAGAGGGGTACAGGAACCTGATCCGCATCACGTCGGAGGCGAGCCTGCACGGGTTCTACCGCAAGCCGCGCGTGAGCAAGAAGTACCTGGCAGAGCATGCGCAGGGACTGATCGGGTTTTCGGGCTGCCTGAGCGGGGAGCTGTGCGAAGAGCTTGTCGCAGGGCGCTATGAAAAGGCGCGCACGGTGGCGGGGCAGTACGAGGAGATCTTCGGCAAAGGCAACTTTTTCCTGGAGATTCAGGACCAGGGGCTTGACCAGGAAAAGAAGATTCATGAGGCGCTATTCCGGCTGGAGCGGGAGCTGGGGATTCCGATGGTGGCGACGAACGACTCGCATT
>CAYWSR010000404.1:0-2343 GCA_964460385.1 uncultured Occallatibacter sp.
TGCCGATGACCTGCCCCCGGTGGTTGCGCAGCGGGACTTTAGTGCTGAGCACCCAGTTCTCGCGCCCGTCGGGCCAGGTTTCTTTTTCCTCCATGCCCGCGAGCGGCTGACCTGTGCGGAGAATCTCCTGCTCGTCGGCCAAAGCGCGATCCGCGTGCTCGGCGCTGAAGAAGTCGGCATCGGTTTTGTTGACGGCCTGGCTGGCTTCGGCGAGTCCAAAGTAATTGGCCATGGACCGGCTGACCTGCAGGAAACGGCTGGCGCGATCCTTAAAGAAAATGTTGTCCGGGATGTGGTTGAGGAAAGCTTCCAGCAATGACCGCTGCATCTGAAATCGCCCATCGGCAAGGGCCTTGTGCACGACAAGGCCGATGACCACCAGCAGAACGGTGACAATGGCTCCCACGCCCACGCCGCCGGAGACTCGGTGAACCGGGTTGTCGGGGATGAAACGCACCGCCGCCATCGCTCCCAGAAGGGTTGCCAGGACGGCGAGTACCGCGCTGGGTATACCCGGGATTTGCCAATAACGTTTCATCGGTACTGCAAAACTCCAACACGAGGAGCGGCGTGACTTATGAAAAGTCCTATCAGTCAATCGTGAACCTATAGGAGGAGCCGCGGGGTACCACTATCGTCTACATCGCTCCCTCCTTTGATCGCCGTACAGACAAGCCGATTCTGTCGAGAGCCGGCTCGGAACTTGGCCGCGAGTGAATTGCGGCGTTGATATGTGACGGATATCACATCCTGCCCGCCGATCCTTAGTCATCCTATCTAAGATGACGACCACTCCTTATCTTCCCGCCCAACCCCCAGCGGCCGCTGTTTTCTCTGCAGGCCCTATGCTGGAGGACGAGCGGAACCGGACGGCGGTCCAGGGTCTGCTGGCCGACGCGGATCGCGCTCTGGCTCTCACCGAGCTGGACGACGTTCGCGGTAACCGGGAAATCGTCGGGGATGCGATCGCGAACGCCCGTCAGAACTACATTGACCTGGTGAGGCGCCACCGAAGGCTCACCCTCTCCGATGGCGAGCAGACAGCGATCCAGCAAACACTCGATTGCCTCCGCGCACGCCTCCGCTTCTTCGGCGCATCGGTCTAGCTTAATTAATTAAGTTGCCGTCCTCTTCGGCTTGGCTCCTGGGCCGAAGAAGGACGTCGCACAGGGAGCTGGTTGCCGCCGCTCGGTCCGTGCAGCGTGCAATAAGATCATCGGCCTGGTTTCAGGCGTTTCTCGTCCGTTCTAAGCGCCGGAAGCGAAGAGAGGGAAATTGCCTCTCCCATCGCCTCCATGAGGTTCGTATCAGGGCCCGACTTTCAGTCGGGCCGTAAAGCCCGGACATGAACTGGGCTTCAGCCCCTGCGCAGTGTCTTTTTGCCGCTTCTTGTTGGAGAGGGAAATTGCCTCTCCCATCGCCTCCATGAGGTTCGTATCAGGGCCCGACTTTCAGTCGGGCCGTAAAGCCCGGACATGAACTGGGCTTCAGCCCCTGCGGGCTTCTCTTCCGGCCATGCCGGAACGATAGCGCTCGCCCATTCGATCGAGTCACCGGTCGTTTGCCAGATCGAAGAGCGACCGCAAGTCACTAATCTGACATTACCGAAAGGTTACTCGCCCGGTCGAAAGGTACCCGGAAAGCAGACCCAACATTGCATTGACATCATTCTCCAGGTCCTGCAACATCAATAGTCACTACTTAGCGCCTCCAATTCACCGAAACGTAATCGTCGTGTTGCAGCGACGAATTGGTTGAACGCGCTGAAGCCGGGCTCTGCTCTGTCGCGCTTCTTACCCCCCCAATCGAGCGGAGCTGGTAGCAAGGAGCATTGGACATGGGTTTCGGATCGGTTGTGCGCTCGCTCTTCACTCTGCCTTCGGCTTTTCGTTCGAATGCATCCTGTAGCGGAAGAAAGCCGCAACCGCAGCGTCGCCTCGCCCTGTTCCTGGCAACCCTGCTCCTGCCAGGCGCCCTGATTCTATCCCCGCTCCACGCCCAGAAGGCGTATCTCGCCTACGCTGAGACAGCACTGGGCGGCCACTTCGTCGACCCCGAAGGCCTGGCGGTCGACCGGAACGGCAATGTTTATGTTGCCAATGGCCTCGACAATGAAGTGACGGAGATGCCCGTCGCCTGCACTTCCTCGATCTGCGTCACGACGCTGGGCGGCGGCTTTGATGAACCCGAAGGCGTGGCGGTGGACGCCAGCGGCAACGTCTACGTCACTGATTTCGGCAACAACGCGGTGAAGGAGTTGCCTCCGGGCTGCGTTGCAGCCAGCTGCGTGACGACGCTGGGCGGCGGCTTTGATGAACCCGAAGGCGTCGCGATCGACCGGAG
>CAYWSR010000405.1:0-2337 GCA_964460385.1 uncultured Occallatibacter sp.
TGCCCGACGAGCCTTTGAGCTGCTCGATGAAACCGCACTCCTCGTCGAAGTTCTACCCGAGATCGCGCGCATGAAGGGCGTTGCGCAGCCGCCCCAATTTCACCCCGAGGGAGACGTCTGGGTGCACACGCTTTTGCTCCTGGCTCAGCTTCCACCCGGCTGCCCACTCACCCTCGCCTGGGGCGCGCTCTTGCACGATGTTGGCAAGCCGCCCACCTTCCGCATCGCACCCGACCGTATCCGCTTCGACGGCCACGTCGACGTCGGCGTCGCCATGGGCGCCGAGATTTGTCGCCGCTTCCGCTTCTCCAACGATGAGACCCGCATGATCCTCGCGCTGATCGAAAACCACATGCGTTTTGCCGACGCACCGCGCATGAAAGCCTCTGCGCTCAAGCGCTTCTTCCGCCTCGAAAACTTCGACCAGCATCTCGCGCTGCACCGCATGGATTGCCTCGCCGCCCACGCCGATCTCGACATCTTCGACTTCGTTCGCGAGAGCTACGAATCCACCCCCGCAGAGGTGGTCCGCCCCAAGCCGCTGCTCACAGGACGCGAGCTCCTCGCCGCCGGCTACGCACCCGGCCCGCAGTTCCAGCAGATGCTACGCACCGTGGAAGACGCGCAGCTCGAAGGCAACATCGCCAACTCCGACGAAGCCATGGCCCTCATCCGCGAGCGATTTCCCCAAACGTGACGAAGCGCACTGCCAAGCGTATTGTCAGATGCGATAAAGGGTTTTGGGTCTCTTTGGCTTCTTGAGACCAGTCGCAACATCCCCTCCCCGGAAAGTGAGCCTTCATGACTACCGCCGCGAGCGATCCCGTCATCGACTTCCAAGCCGCCGGGGCTACCCTCGACCTCCCCGCGCACGTACGCGAAGTCCTCTCTGCCGCTCCGTTGGTTCAGACGCCTGAGAATCGCCCACAGCTTCTCGACTGGGCTCTCGGCCGCTCCACCGGCACCACAGACTGGACCCTGGGCAATCGCGACGACCACGGCGTCTACGAAGCCGTCTTCCATCTTCCAGGAAACTCGAACGGCGCAAGCCGCATCGTCGAAGCCGTCATCACCAAGGCGCGCAATGGCCTCGCCATCAACTTCCCCGATCCCGCCATGCGACGCCGCGATCCCGATGCCATGGTCATCGGCGACAGCTTGCCCACCGACAAGCCGACCTACGATCAGCGCTTCGGCGAACCCTTCGACAACACGCGCCAGCAGACCCTCGACTGGCTCAAGACGCAGGAACTCGTCGCCATGCCCTTCTACGCCGGGCCCGATGCGCTCGGCTACGGTTCGCTATTGATCGTGCCGCGTCAGGCCGCCTTCTTCGCCGCCGCGCTCGCCGACCTGCAAGGCATGATTCCCCGCAGCCAGGTTCCGGAGAATTTCAAAATCACCGGTGGCGTTCTCTTTGTCGCGCCGCCCTTTCGCCACACCACTTCGGCGGCCGCCAACTCGTCGTCCACGACCGCTCTGTCACGCATCAGGAAGTCTTCGCCTACAACCTCTATCCCGGCCCGAGCGCGAAAAAAGGCGTCTACTCCATGCTCCTCGACATCGGCGAGCGCGAAGGCTGGACCACTAACCATTGCGCAGCCGTCTCCGTCGTCACGCCCTATGAGAACCAACTCATTCTCATGCACGAAGGCGCCAGCGGCGGCGGCAAAAGTGAGATGACGGAACACATCCATCGCATGGAAGACGGCCGCCTGCTCCTCGGCGAAAACGTCGTCACGCACGAGCAGCGCACCCTTAATCTGCCCCAAGGCCTGCCACCTGCGCCCCATCGCCGACGACATGGCCTGCGCGCATCCCAGCTACCAGGGCGCAAGCAAGCGCCTCGTCGTCGCCGACGCTGAAAATGCCTGGTTCGTGCGCGTCGACCACATCCACAGCTACGGCACCGCACCCAACCTCGAGCGCCTCTGCATCGATCCGCCTGAGCCGCTGCTCTTTCTCAACCATTACGTCGTTCCCGGCGGCACCTGCCTCACCTGGGAGCACGTGGAAGACGCGCCCGGCAAGCTTTGTCCTAACCCGCGGGTCATTCTGCCGCGTCAAATGATCGAAGACATCACCACCGGCCCTCGCCCAGTGGACGTACGCAGTTTCGGTGTGCGCTGTCCGCCCACGCATAGCGGAAGCCGCCTCTACGGCATCCTCGCGATGATGCACGTCCTCAGCCCCGCGCTCGCGTGGCTCTGGCGCTTGGTCGCCCCGCGCGGCCACGCCAACCCCAGCATCCAAGATCCGGGTCTAGAGCCCTCGCCGGGCGGCAGGCTTTTGGAGGAAAGTCTCAACGGGGAGACACCCATGGAATCCGAAGGCGTC
>CAYWSR010000406.1:0-2305 GCA_964460385.1 uncultured Occallatibacter sp.
CCCGGCTTCCTTACCGGCGCACTCCTCCCCGACAAGCACTTCACCTTCTGGACCATGACCGCATGGGACAGCGAAGCCAGCATGAAGAGCTTCATGCTCTCCGGACCCCACAAGGCCGCCATGACTCACCTTATCCATTGGTGCGACGAAGCCTCCGTCGCCCACTGGATCGAGCCGGAAGCCTCGCTTCCTTCGTGGGAAGAAGCCGACCGCCGCATGCGCTCCTCCGGCCGCCCCTCCAAGGTCAAACATCCCAGCCCCAACCACGCCAATTTGACGTACAAGACCCCCCGTACCACCCGCAGCGCCAAGATCACCCGAACCTAAGCCCCAGTCCTGACCGAATCGGAACTCCCTCTCCCAGTACCGGGTTAACTATCGGCGGCCTTGCTTGGCAGGGTGTATGAATATAGAGAATACCGAGGACACAGAGGAGGGCTAACGAGTGAAGCGCGCGGCCGCACGACAGACTTCGGATACCGGGCTTTTCAATGACCAAAATGCAGTCCCGGCGAAGCCCTACGTCGAGATTACAAGCCGGGCGCAGCTCACCTTCCGATTGCCGCTGAACGACGCCGACCCGGGAGCCATAAAGGCCTACCAGGAGGCGAACAATCACTACCGCACAGTCCCGTGGCCGCCCCCATTCGACAGGACCACCCACCGGCTGCATCTGGGCGACTCCAGAGACCTCTCTTGGCTTTCGGACTCCTCGGTTCACCTGGTCGTCACATCGCCGCCATACTGGACGCTAAAAGAATACGCACAGGGTAATCGCTCACAACTCGGCGACATTGCAGAATACGAGAAGTTTCTCGCCGAATTAGACAAAGTCTGGGCAGAATGCGCACGGGTTTTGGTACCCGGCGGTCGAATCTGTTGCGTCGTGGGCGACGTCTGCGTCCCAAGAAAACGTGAAGGCCGGCACTACGTGATTCCACTACACGCAGACATCCAGGTTCGTTCGAGAAGCCTCGGTCTCGACTGCCTAACGCCGATCCTCTGGCACAAGATCGCAAACGGCGCAACGGAGGCTGAAGGGAACGGCGCCGGATTCTACGGCAAGCCATACCAGCCCGGATCCATTGTCAAGAACGACACGGAGTTCATCCTCCTGCTGCGCAAGGGCAGCAAATATCGCTCTGTGACTCCGGTTCAGAAAGCGCTGTCCATGCTAACGAAGGAGGAAATGCAGAAGTGGCTCCGTTCCGGGTGGAGTGACGTACCGGGCGCATCGACCACTCGAACGTCACATCCCGCTCCCTACCCGGTCGAGCTGGCCGAACGACTCATTCGGCTCTTTTCCTTTGCGGGCGACACTGTACTTGACCCGTTCCTCGGGACCGCATCGACCACCGCCGCCGCCATCAACTCGGGCCGGAATTCGATCGGCGTCGAAGTTGAGCCGTCATATCTCGATATATCCCGGGAAAAAGTCACAGCCCTTACCCGGGTCGGACGCATGTCCGGTCCGACAACCTGCGAGGTTGTCTGTGACTGATCACAGACTGCTGATTGAATTCAGAAAGCTCTTCGAAGGAAAGAAGTACCTGCACCGCAAGTCAAACCTTGGGGACTTCGTTGCCATGCACCTATATGAGGACCTAGTGGCCATTAACAAGTCAGACCGTTATGTCCTGTCGGTCGAGAGCATGTCCAGCGTACTAAATGTACAGAACAAACGTAGGGGCATCGAGGCAAGACGGGGCGATGGGACCTTCGGCGAACTCATCGTCGGCGAAGAACCACAAATCGACCCGGGATACAGTGTAGCCAGAGGACCAGTGGCGACGATCGAAATTGGTGTGGATGTAAAGATACTAGCCAAGGCGATGATCAAGCAGATCGACCGGGTAAAGAGCGATCTGGCCAACCAAGTGCAAAACTTCAAACACCGAGCGGGCTCGACCAATCCCATTTGCGTCGGAGTCGTTGGAATTAACTACGCGGACCAGATGACGAGCTACGAGGGCGACCGATCCAATCCAACTGACGGAAGGATACACAAGCACCCGATCCAAGAAGCCGAGCGCGCCCGGCTACGGTTGTCGGATACAGCAGGAATGTACGACGAGTTTTTGATCCTCAAATTCAAAGCTCGAAACCAAGAACCTTACAGATTTGAGTGGGTGAACGAACGCGATACCCGCCAGGATTATGTGGCCGCCCTACAGCGAATCAGTAACGAATATCAGCACCGCTTCTGACTTCTAGCGGATTGTGCGACCGAACGACAGTCACCGCACCACCCTCTCCGCAATCGTCCGCGCCAGCCCTACGCAATCGATCACCACGCTCACCAGCC
>CAYWSR010000407.1:0-2304 GCA_964460385.1 uncultured Occallatibacter sp.
CGTGCTGCTGGATGCACTGGTAGCCCGCGCCGCTGATTTGCGCGACGTCGAAATCGTACATATGAAGACGCTCGGCGTTGCCGAGTACACCAAGCCGCAATACGCTGGGCACTTTCGCCATAGCGGATTGTTTCTCGGGGAGAATGTGCGCGAAGCTGTATGCGCCGGCCGCGCCGACTACACACCTATTTTTCTGAGCGAGATTGAAGGCCTGTTCCTGAGTGGCGCCATGCCGCTGGATGTGGTGCTGATGCAGGTCTCTCCGCCGGACGATCACGGGTTCGTAAGCCTGGGAACCACGGTGGACAGCACACTGACCGCCGCGCGCTGCGCGAAACGGGTGATTGCCGAAGTGAACGAGCGCATGCCGCGCACCCACGGCGAGACCAATATTCATGTCAGCCACATCTCCGCTGTGGTCGAGACCTCACGGCCGCTGCTCGAATTCAAGGCGGAGCCGTTTACCGAAGTGCAGCGCAGGATTGGGGAGAATGTTGCGTCGCTGATTCCCGATGGAGCAACGCTGCAAACCGGGATCGGCGGAATTCCGGACGCGGTGCTGGCGTGCCTAACCGACAAGCGCGACCTTGGAATCCACACCGAGATGTGCTCGGACGGAGTGATCGACCTGATCGAGGCCGGTGTGCTTACAGGCGAGCGGAAATCGCTGCACCGGGGCAAGGCTGTGGTTTCGTTCGTGCTCGGGTCGCAGCGGCTCTTCGATTTCGTGGACCAGAATCCGAGCTTCGAGTTTCGTTCGATCTCCTATACCAACGATCCGTTCGTGGTGGCGCAGAACGACCGCATGGTGGCCATCAACTCGGCGCTGCAGGTGGACATGACCGGTCAGGTTTGCGCGGACTCGCTGGGAGTCAAGCCTTTCAGCGGTTTTGGCGGACAAATTGATTTCATTCGTGGAGCCGCGCGGTCCAAAGGCGGAGTACCGATTATCGCGCTGCCGGCGACTGCGTGCGGCGGCCGCGTATCGCGCATTGCGACGGTGCTTGAGCCGGGAGCCGGGGTGGTGACTTCGCGCGCGGATGTACATTACGTGGTGACCGAATTTGGAATTGCGTACCTGCATGGCAAGACGCTGCGGGCGCGGGCTGAAGCGTTGATTAGGATTGCCGATCCGCGCTTTCAGGCGGAACTTGAAGACTTTGCCGTGCGCTCGCATTACATGGAGCGGAAAGCGCCGGTATTTGCATGAGTTTTTTGTTGCGGTTGAACAGGAGCGTCGAATGAACGATACGGAAAAACGCGACCGTGGGGTATTGAGGGTCGACGTGGACGAATGCAAGGGGTGTGGGCTGTGCATGGATGCCTGCCCGCCCAAGGTCATCGGTTTGAGCGAGCGGCTGAACCACTACGGCTATCGCACGGCGACTTACGCAGGCAAGGGATGCACGGGCTGCGGAATCTGTTTCATGGTTTGCCCCGAACCGGGAGCGATTACGGTATACAAACTGGCCAAGGTTGCCACGGTGGCGGTAGGTACGGGCGTTGCGGGAGTGAGCCAATGCACAAGCAACTGATGAAGGGCAACGAAGCGATTGTGAAGAGCGCGATTCTCGCCGGATGCCGCGGTTTCTACGGGTATCCCATCACCCCGGCAAGCGAGATTACCGAGGTTGCAGCGCTCTATATGCCGCAGGCGGGCGGAGTGTTTCTGCAGGCCGAGAGCGAAGTTGCAGCCATCAACATGCTCTACGGCGCGTCGTCGGCGGGTGTTCGCTGCATGACGGCCTCCAGCGGACCGGGAATCAGCCTGATGCAGGAAGGCATCAGCTACATGGCAGGCGCCGAGCTGCCATGCGTCATCGCCGACATCACCCGCGGCGGGCCCGGCCTGGGAAACATCGGGTCAGAACAGGGCGACTACCACCAGGTGGTGAAGGGCGGCGGCAACGGCAACTACAGAACCATTGTGCTGGCGCCGCACTCCGCGCAAGAGATGGCGGATTTGACCGCACTAGCCTTTGAATTGGCGGATAAGTACCGGACCCCGGTGGTGCTGCTTGCCGATGGATTTGTCGGGCAGATGATGGAGCCGGTCGAGTTTCCGCAAACCGCAACCGAACCGCAATTGCCGGATTGGGCGGTTGCCGGAACGGCTGCGTCACGCGGCAATCTGATTACTTCGCTGCGCATTGAAAACGACGAGCTCGAAGCGCATGTGCTCAAGTTGGAAGCCAAGTACAAGCGCGCCGAGGAACAGGAAGTGCGCGCTGAAAAGTGGTATGCCGAGGATGCGGAGATTGTGCTGGTGGGTTACGGAATTGTGGGCCGCATCTTGAAGGCGGT
>CAYWSR010000408.1:0-1638 GCA_964460385.1 uncultured Occallatibacter sp.
CGTGACGAACAGCCGCATTCAGGGATATCACCGGCATTCATTCTGGAACGAGATTTACGAGACGGTGCTGTCGCCGTACATTCTGCTGCCGACGCTGGCGGCGCTGTTCAATCCGAAGGCGGGAAAGTTCAACGTGACGTCGAAGGGCGGGCTGGTATCGCAGACGTTTTTCGACGTGCGGATTGCGCAGCCGTTCATCGTGCTGCTGGCCTTCAACATGCTTGGGCTGCTGATGGTGATTCCGCGGTTCCTGCATGTTCCGGGGCTGGGATGGTTGTGGGACGGGACGCATCCGGGGACGATTATCACCAACGCGATGTGGACGCTGTTCAACATTGTGATTCTGAGCGTGTGCATTGCGGTGGCGCGCGAGGCGCGGCAGACGCGGCAGCATGTGCGCATCAACTTCGCGGCTCCGGTGCGCGTGCACCTGCCCGATGGGCGCATCGTGCCGGGGCAGACCATCGACGTTTCGAGCGGCGGCCTGGCGATGGAGCTGCTGGAAGGCATGCACGCCAACCACGGCGAGGCGCTCAAGGTGATCTTTCCGCTGCGGACGGGCGATGCGGAGCTGCCGGCGACGGTGGTGGGGCTGGCGAACAACGTGCTGCGCCTGCAATTCGATCCGCTGACGGTTGCGGAAGAGGAAATGCTGACGATGGTGCTGTTTTCGCGGGCAGACTCGTGGCTGGGATGGGGAGAATCCCGCGAAGTGGATCAGCCGCTGCGCAGCCTGGGCCGGATTATTCGGATCGCGTTTCGCGGATTAGGGATGGCGTTCGCATCGATGAGGCCGCACCGCAACGGGCAGCAGAGCAAGAGCAAGAAGGCGCCGCTGACGGCGGAGGGCCTGGTTCTGCTGCTGGCGCTGGGCCTGGCGGGATGGGGTGTGACGGCCAGAGCGCAGACCAGCGATGTAACTGCACCGGCTGCTGCGGCAGCCCCTTCGGAGGCGACAACGCCGGCGGCGGGCAGCTTCAAGACGGAGCAGAACCTCTTCGATCTGGGGGTGCCGGGGCCGATCAATCTGCGCGGCGCCGACGCCTACGACACGATTTACTTCGCGATTCCGCAGAACGAAGTGGTGAAACAGGCTTCGATGCACGTGTACTACCACTTCTCGCCGAGCCTGATCCCATCGCAGAGTCACCTGAAGGTGATTCTGAACGGGACCGTGTTCGCGACGCTGCCCGTTCCGGACACTCCTTCGAACGGCGCAGTGATCGAGTCGGATGTGGTGGTTCCCCCCGATCTGCTGGTGCGGAACAACCAGCTGACGTTCGAGTTTATCGGGCAATACGCGCAGACGTGCGAAGACCCGACGAATTCCGCGTTGTGGGCGCACGTGGACCTCCATACCCGGATCGCCATTGCGGGGGATCTGCTGCCGCTGACCGATGACCTGAAGCAGCTGCCGCTGCCGTTTTTCGATACGCAGCTGGCGAAGCCGCCGGTGATTCCCATCGTATTTGGAGCGACGCCGTCGCTGGCGGGGCTGGAAGCGGCCGGGGTAGTGAGCTCGTGGTTCGGGGTGCTGGGGGATTATCGCGCGATGCGGTTCCCGGTTTCGGTGGGGACGCTGCCTGCGGGAAATGTGGTGCTGATCGCAGAGGGCCCGAACGCGATGCCGCCGGGGCT
>CAYWSR010000408.1:1648-2273 GCA_964460385.1 uncultured Occallatibacter sp.
CAGGTGTGCAATCGCCGACGGTGGCGGTGCGCACGAATCCCGTCGATCCGTACGGGAAGGTGCTGATCGTGACGGGGGCGGACGCGGATCAGACGCTGGCGGCAGCGCAGGCGCTGGCGACCGGCTGGCCGGGACTGCAGGGATCGACGGCAACGATTACGGATCTGCATCTGCCGAAGAGCAATCCGGACGATGCGCCGCGCTGGCAGCAACCGGATGGCAAGGTCCCGTTGTGGAATTACAGCTCGTCGGATTCGCTGCAGGGCGACGGCAACGAGCCGATGACGACGTACTACCACGTGCCGCCCGATCTGTTCTACGGCGATACGCAGAATGTGCTGCTGCACCTGGATTACCGGTATAACGCGATCCCGATTGGGCCGATCTCGAGCATGCAGGTAGAGTCGAACGATGCGTACCTGGGGTCGGTGCCGCTGATCCCGGGCAAGGATGCCTCGAGAGAAACGTCGGTCAACCTGGCGATTCCGGTGGTGAACCTGCGGCCGTTTTCCAACTCGATGAAGTTCAGGCTGACGTTTCAGCTCCTGAAGAGCGGCAACTGCAAAGACACGGTCCCGGCCAATCTGGTGGGATCGATTCTCAGGAGTTCGTATATCGATCTGCG
>CAYWSR010000409.1:0-2264 GCA_964460385.1 uncultured Occallatibacter sp.
CTGAGTCGTAGCCGGGGAAGGCAGGGGTCATCTGGACGACTTCGAAGTTGGAGGACTGGATGGAGTCGAGCTTCTCGAGGTCGGTGTCGTTCCAGCGCGGGTCGGCGACGCCCTGGAAGAAGAAGTAGCCGCCGTTGTCGGCGACGATCATGCCGTACTTCTGCATGGCGGTGAGGATAATCTGGTTGGTTTTCGAGAAGCCGGAGATATTGAAGCTGGCCTTGAGGCGGATGCGCATGCCCATGACGTTGTTCACGCCCCAGACGGTGCCGGCGGCGTGGCTGGCGGGGTAGACGAAGTAGCCGTGGTTGGCGTCGTTCTTGGTTTGCTGCATGGTGAAACGAATGGCGTGATTGATGGCGCCGGCTTCGATTTCGTCGTAGCGGATGAGGCCGGGGAAGATGGGCAGACCGGCGGCGTCGGCGGAAGTCCAGCCCCAGGGACGCTGCTCGTAGTTGTCCATATCCCAGATGGTTTCGGAGGAAGCGTTGTATGCGCCGTTGCAGCGATGGGTGTTGTAGGTCTCGTAAAGGGTGCAAGTGGCGCGATCGAGCACAAGGACGTGGGCGTCGCCTTCGTATTTGTCGGGCCATCCAAGGCAGTCGGCAGGGCTGCCTTCCATGGGCGCGTCGAGGGGATAGGGAGCGGCTGCGACGTCGCTCTGGCTGGCGTAGTCGATGACGTTGATGGGGACGAGCGGGGTGGTGGAGGAGTCGACCACGATGTAGGGGATGCCGACGTTGCCGCCGGCGACGGACGAGAAGTTGTGATGAAGGTGGAGTCCGGTGAATCCAGCCGCGGTGGTGATGAGGGTGTTGTTTGGATCAAGGGGAGCGCTGGAGATGTCGGTGTTCCAGATGTTGGTGGCGGGGAACGGGTCATATCCATTGAGGCTGGCGCCGGCGCCGAGACTCATGACCTTGCAGGAGCCAGCGGCTGGCGGAGGGAGGACAGGAGCCGGATTGACCGTGAGCGAGAAGGTGGCCGATGCCGAGAGGGCTGTGGGCTGGGTGGAGTCGGTGACGGTGACGGTGACGCTGGCCGTGCCGGAGGAACCGGCTGCGGGCGTGCCGGAGATGGAGCCGGTGGCGCTGGCGATGGTAAGGCCGGAGGGCAGGCCCGAGGCGGAGAAGGTGTAAGGGGTGGCGCCGCCGGAAGCGGAGACGGGCGCGCTGTAGGCGGAGCCGACCGTGGCGGCGGCGAGCGACGTGGTGGTGATGGCGAGGGGATTGGGGGCAGGGGAGGGGGTGGGCGAGGTTGGGGATGGGTCGGCGACCTTGAGGTCAGCGGACGAGGTGCAGCCGCAAAAGACGATCAGACCGGAAAGGGCGAACTGGACAGCAAAAACGGTCAGAACCGCGAAGAATGCAGGTTTCCGCAACGTTGACATGAAAGGCTCTCCCACCGGGGCAGGCACGGGGAGGGATGGCTGCCCGATTTCTGCATCGGCAGGTTAGGGCGGAAGCAGATAGAGGGAATGACAATTCGGGTGAGCAAACAGGAGCCAGCTTCAGGGCGGGAAGGAGTGTCCTACTTCGGAATAGGTGGGCTGGGGCAGATGGGAGGTTCAGCAGGGATTCAGACGGCAACGAGGAGGAACAGAAGTGAATCAGGGGCAGAAGGTGGGGTTGAAGGGCTGGATTCTTAAAACCTTCTGAGGGTTCCCAGTTGTTTTTTCGTGTGCTACGCTTCAGCCATCGTGGCCGAAGGCTACAAGTCGATCACAGGTTTGGTCGCTCCCCCCGAGACAACGGAGGTGGCTGATCCACTTGCGCCGGATAACCAGCCGAAGGCGGGGTTGTGTTTCTGCACGATCTGCAACAGCCTGATCGTGGGCAAGCCGCAGATTTTTGAAGAGAAAGAGATTTGCGCGAAGTGCGCAGCGGACCGGTTGAAGAAGAGTCCGGCGGAGCTGCGCAGGGCGTTTGCGACGGGGTTGCTGTTTGGCGGCGCGGCGGCGGTGCTGGGGATGGCGTTCTGCACGCTGTTTGGCCTGCTGACGGGATGGGATGTGAACTACGCGTCGCTGTTTGTGGGCTGGATGGTGGCGCTGGGGATGATGCAGGGGTCCAACGGAGTGCGCGGACCGCGGTATCAGTTTGCGTCGGTGATCTTGACCTATTTTTCAGTGTCGCTGTCGTCAATTCCTATCTACCTGATCCCGATTGTTTTCTGGCTTCCGCCGGACTTTCAATGGAAGGGCATTTGGGGGAATCTGGCCTATTGGGCGGTGGCGTCGCCGGTGCTGGAACTGAAGCATGGCG
>CAYWSR010000410.1:0-2255 GCA_964460385.1 uncultured Occallatibacter sp.
AATCTTTGTGGCTGGCTTAGGCCTGGCCGTCTCCTCGGTCGCGTCTCATGGCCAGAGTGACAACAGCTCTCGCGGCCGCCACTACAAGGCCCCACCCCCGACCGGACGCATCGAGGTGACGATCCTGAAGGACGTGAACGGCAAGCCCATCGAGAATGCTGCCGTGATCTTTCATCCCATGCAGGGGGAGAAAGACGAGGGCAACATGGAGCTGAAGACCAACGAAGACGGCAAGACGGTGATCGACGTGCTGCCAATCGGCGTGACAGTACGGCTGCAGGTAATTGCCAAGGGCTTTCAGACCTTCGGGGACGACTATAAGGTCGATAAAGCCGACATGGCCATCGAAATTCGCATGAAGCGGCCCGGCGAGCAGTACTCGATATACAAGAAACACCCCGAGACCCAGGAGGGCGGCAAGGACGCCGCTCCCGCGAAGGGTCCGGACTCGGCCGCACCTGCAAACTCGACCCCGCCTGCAAATTCGGCCGCGCCACCAAAGTAGAGCAGCCCCCTTTCATCCTGACTGGAGTTGAGAGTGCGATGGGAAATCGACTCCTGAGCGACAAATTGGCATTGGTCACCGGCGGAGCGCGCCGCATTGGTCGTGAGATCGCGCTGGCGCTGGCCGCCGAGGGCGCGGACGTTGCCATCACCTTTCTGAAATCGGAGCAAGAGGCACAGGAGACCGCCCGGGCAATCGAAACTCTCGGTGTGCGGGCCGTTGCGCTTGAGTGTGACGTACGCTCAGAAAGTTCGGTCCGTGCCGCGGTGACTGCAGCGGTCGAGCGCTTCGGCAGGCTGGACATGGTTGTCAACAATGCCGCTGTTTTTGACCGCGCGCCGCTCGATCAACTGAGTGTTGCCGCGTGGGATGACGTTTTTGAAACGAATGCGCGCGGGCCGTTTCTGGTGGCGCGTGAGGCTCTGCCGCATCTGCAGGCCGCACAGGGCCGCATCGTCAACATCGGCTCCCTCGGCGGCAGCCACGCCTGGGCCGATCATGCGCACTACTGTAGCTCAAAGGCCGCGCTGCACATGCTCACGCAGGCAATGGCCAAGGGCTTCGCACCGCTGGTGAGCGTGAACTGCGTTGCACCGGGATGGATTGAGGTGGGCGAGAGTGGCAATGCCGGAGCGAAGTTTGCCGCGCGCACGCCGATGGGCCGCAATGGCACCGCGAAGGATGTAGCACAGGCTGTGCTCTTCTTTGTCACGGGTCCGAGCTTCATTACCGGACAGATACTCGGAGTCGATGGCGGTCTGGGGCTGGTGTAAAGCTGGCCCTACCATCGGTGTGTCTCCCGAATCGTCTGCCGAAGACATTCATCTGCCGAAGATTCGCCCCCAGAAGCCTTTGCCGGAACTAGATTCGTCGCTCGGTGTCTCCGGCCGGTTGCGGGATTTGGCCGGCGAGCGCCTGGAATCGCGCGGAAAGTGATTCGGATCGAATTTCAGCGGAAGGTGTTCCCACAGGCCCATTGGCTCGGGTTGCCGGGGCCAGCTCGCGCCTTCAAGCGCTGCGTGTGGATTCGTAACGATGAGCCGCTCCGCAGTTTCGACGCCCGCCTTATCGGCGACAAAGTCGTAGGCCTTCCGCAGGTGCGGCGGCCGCCATTTCGGATTATGCGCATCCGTAGCGATGAAGTGGATCCAGTTGCGCTCGAGCAGCTCCAGCGAAAACGCCTCCGCCGCGTTGCCGAACCGGCCGTAGAGCGAGCTTGCCGTTACCTGCACAAGGCAGCCATCGCGCATCCATTCAGCCAGCAGGTCGTGCCGGTGATAGAGCACCTGGTTCCGTTCCGGGTGGGTGATGACGATGGTGTACCCGACTCCCTGAAGCCGGCGCATGGCCTCAGTCAGTTGCGGAGGAATCACCATCTCGGGCAGCTCGACCAACAGGTAGCCCTTGCCGTCGATCGAGTAACGCAGCGGGTTATCCAAGGCATCGAGGATATTGTCGGCGTTGAGATGGAAATCGCAGCCAAGCGACAATCGGACCAGGCCCTTGAGCTGGCCGCTCAACTCTTCGAGCCGCTCCTGATTCAGGGCCGTCTGGTACGGGTAGGTGTCGTTTGCATGCGGGGTGCAGACGATATCGGTTACGCCCTCGTCGGCCGCCTCAAGGGCCATGGCCAGAGACATACCGATGTCCGGGGGGCCGTCATCGACGCCGTAGATCAGGTGATGATGAATGTCGATCATGTCCCGTTTCTTTAGGGCCGATTAATGGACCCTCGAGGTACAACAAGAAC
>CAYWSR010000411.1:0-2252 GCA_964460385.1 uncultured Occallatibacter sp.
TTTCGCGCGCCGGTCACCCCGACCAGCAAATCCGATGTACCACTCTCGCCGCCCTCGGCGACGCCGAACCTGTCCCCGCCCCCAGCCTGCTCATCGCCGGCTGGGCTATCCGGGAATCCGCTGTCATTCAGCAATTCGCAGCGGAAGGCGTCTCAGTCAGAGCCTGATCCACAACCAAATCGGAGCAACCCATGCCAGAACCCACTGCACGCCGGCGCGGTCTCTCGCTCGACGTTTATGCCGTCGCGCTCGCGCTCATTCTTGCCCTGCTCGTTCGCCTCAACGTGATCCCCACCGTCAAGTGGTGAACGCGCGAGCTCTCGTATAGCCAGACGTGCGCCGGAATTGCGCGCGTTCCGATCTGTCACTTATGCAAGGAGACTTCTATGGCCACCGCTGCCAACACCACCCGCACCATCGGTCTTGATGAGCCGATTCATCTGGGCCGTCGCATCGTGGCGCTCGTCCCCGGCTTGCTGTTGCTGGCTGCCGTAGGCTACGCCGGAAAATTCATTGAGCAGTCCATCGCCGCCTACACCAAGTCGCACCACATTGTCTTTCCCAACATCGAGTACGTCCTCTGGGCCATCGTCCTCGGCCTTCTGATCGCGAATACCGTCGGCGTCCCGCGCATCTTTCAGCCCGGTGTTGCCACCTACGAGTTCTGGCTTAAAGCCGGCATCGTCCTCCTCGGCTCCCGTTTTCTGCTCGGCGACATCCTCCATCTCGGCGGCATTTCGCTCCTCCTCGTCGCCGTCGCCCTCACGCTCTCACTCACCTTCATGCACATCCTCGGTCGCAGTTTCAAACTGAAGCCCAAACTCACATCGCTTCTCGCCGTCGGCTCCTCCATCTGCGGCGTCTCCGCCATCATCGCCGCCAAGCCCGCCATTGATGCGGACGACGAAGACGCGTCCTACGCCATCGCCGCCATCCTCGCGCTCGGCGCGCTGTCACTCTTCACGTTCCCGTTGATCGGCCACTCGCTCCATCTCAGCGACAAAGCCTATGGCCTCTGGGCCGGCCTCGCCGTCGACAACACCGCAGAAGCCACCGCCGCCGGAGCACTCTATTCCGATGCCGCCGGCAAGGTCGCCGTGCTGGCTAAAACCTCGCGCAACGCTCTGATCGGCTTCGTCGTCCTCGCTTACGCAATCTATTGGGCATCACGCGGCCAGGCCCAGGCCATCGGAAACAAGGCGCAATTCCTCTGGCAAAAATTCCCGAAATTTGTGCTCGGATTTCTCCTCATCTCGCTTCTCGCCACGCTCAGCTTCTTCACCAAGCCGCAGCTCACATCCCTTGCGAACCTCTCCCGTTGGGCATTCCTGCTCACGTTTGCGGGCGTGGGTCTGCGCACAAGCTTTCGCGAACTTGGCAAGCAGGGTTGGCGTCCATTTGCTGTTGGAGCCATCGGCGAAGTTTTCATCGCACTCGTGACCCTCGGCCTCGTTTACGGCGCCGATCGCTTTCTCCATCTCTGAGCCCATTCCAGCTCTCGCCCCTTTAAAGAGTCTTCTCCGCGCCCAACCCTTATACTGAGATGTTTGCGACACAATCTGCCCGCGGCTGCGCAGTCGTCTGCGCGTCGTGGGTAAGGAGCAAGTCTTGGCTCAAGCGGAAATCGGCATCATCGGCGGCAGCGGGCTCTATTCCATGCCAGGCTTTACCAATCAGCATGAAGTACGCGTGGACACGCCTTTTGGCGATCCGTCTGATCCCTTCGTGCTCGGTGAACTGGAAGGCCGCAAGGTCGCTTTCCTCGCGCGCCACGGTCGCGGTCATCGCATTCTTCCCTCGGAACTCAACTTCCGCGCCAACATCTACGCCTTCAAAAAACTCGGCGTCGAGCGAATCATTTCCGTCTCCGCTGTCGGTTCGCTCAAGGAAGAGCACAAGCCCACCGACTTCGTCATCCCCGATCAGTTCATCGATCGAACGTTCCATCGCATCTCCACTTTCTTCGGAGATGGCGTCGTCGGTCACGTGGCCTTCGGCGATCCCGTCTGCGCCACTGTCGCCAATGCCGCATCGAAAGCCTGCACTACCGTCGGTGTCGTCGGCAAACTCGGGGGCACCTACGTCTGTATGGAAGGCCCGCAGTTCTCCACCAAGGCCGAGTCGAACCTCTATCGCAGCTGGGACGCAGACGTGATCGGCATGACCAACCTGCAGGAAGCCAAACTCGCGCGCGAAGCCGAAATCTGCTACGCCACCATCGCCATGGTCACCGACTACGATTGCTGGCGCGA
>CAYWSR010000412.1:0-2244 GCA_964460385.1 uncultured Occallatibacter sp.
CCAGTACATTTGACCGGCTGGTATTGAAAGGTGAAGGACCAATCGTAGTCGAGTTCATGTCGTACTCGTGTGGACATTGCGGTGTGATCGAGCCGGACCTCCAGCAGGTAGCAGAGATGGTCGAGTCCACCGAGAAAATCTTCAGGGTAAACATTGCCGTGGAGCCGGACCTCGCAGATCTTTACAAGATCCGGGGAACGCCCACCCTCGTTATGTTTCTCAACGGAGCAGTCGTCGGACGGGACGAAGGGCCAACTCCCATCGTATCGAAGCTTCTGGCTGTGGTAAGGCAACCATATGAGTGACGAGATCGCCGTTGTTCATGCGGACAAAAGGCAGAATGTGCCAATCCTGCGGTTCAACGACGAATGCGGTGTCTGCCGAAACCTTGCGCGGTGGGTGCGGAAGTCGGCGCAGACTCGCCTGGGCGAGACTGTGATGATCGTACGGCCGATTGGTGAAGATCCGGAAGAGCTTCGGTCGCTGAATCGAGGCCTCAATATCTGGAATGCCTATGCCACAATCCATCTCCTGATGCCCGACGGGTCCATGAAACTCGGAGGGGAAGCCGTTGCCGAAGTGCTCCGAAATCTGCCCGGTACCAGATGGTTCAACTGGATGTTCGCAATCCGCGTCTTCGGGTTTCGCGTAAACGTCTGGTGTTCCCATCTGGACAGGTCGTGAGCGGCGGCCGACGATAAGGCGCATGGATGGTACTGCACTGCCGGGGCGGAAGCGGCGGGTGTTTCGCCGGGTAGAAGAGAAGCTGAGGATTGTTCGGCTGACGCTGGAGCCGGGCGCGAGCGTGGCCAATATCGCTCTGACCAACGGCGTCAACGCCAACCAGGTGTTTCGCTGGAAGCGGCAGTATGAACGTGGCGAGTTGCGGTCACGCAGGTCGAAGCCGGGTGCCGCTCTGGTGCCGGTGACGATCGCTGCGGAACCGGAAGCGCCGAAGCTGGCGGAGACTCCGACGTTGCCATCGGTGGGCAGCGTCACGATTGAGTTTCCCGGGCGTGCACTGCTGAGTATCGAAGGCGCCGCGGATCCTGCCGTGATTCGCGCTGTGCTGGAGAGCCTGGTGCGGTGATTGAACTGCGGGCAGGGACGAGGATTTGGCTCGCGGCGGGGACCACCGACATGCGGCGCGGCTTTCATGGGCTCAGCGCTCAGGTGCAGACTGTCCTTGAACAGGAGCCCTACTCCGGTCACGTGTTCGTTTTTCGAGGCAGGCGCGGTGATTTGATTAAGCTCCTTTGGTTCGATGGCGACGGCCTGTGCTTATTGCAGAAGCGTCTGGAGCGGGGCCGCTTCATCTGGCCGCAGGCGACAAGCGGAACGGTGTCGCTGAGCCGCGCTCAGTTGTCGATGTTGCTCGAAGGCATCGACTGGAGACGGCCGGATCGCACATGGCAGCCGCCGATGGCGGTATGAACCATATTTAACACTCGCACAGTTACAGAAGCGTGGCATACTGCCTGGAACGATGCGTGCGCCGCTTCCCGATCTTGATGCACTGGACATCGAAGCGCTGAGGGCGCTCATCCTCTCACAGCACGAAGAGAAGCAGCGGCAGCTGGAGGAACTGAACCGGCAGAGAGCCGCACTGGACGAGCAGCGGACTCAGTATCAGGCCGAGCTGCTGGAACGAGCTGAACAGATCGAACGCCTGAAGCTGGTGGTGGAGAAGCTGCGCCGGATGCTCTTCGGCAGGAAGAGTGAGAAGCTTTCCCTGCAGCTTGACCAGCTCGAACTTCAGCTGGAGGAGATGGAGGCCATTCACGCGGCCCTCGCGTCGGTTCCGGTGTGCGATGCTCAGCCCGAGAGCGCTGGTGCGAAACCTGTTCGCAAGCCGTTGCCGGAGCATCTGCCACGCCAGATCGTTACGCACGAGCCGAAGCAGAGCTGCTGCCCGGAGTGCGGCGGCGACCTTCGCCATTTCGGAGAAGACGTTTCCGAGCAATTGGATTATGTCCCGGACAGCTTCCGGGTGATACGGCATGTGCGGCCGAAGTTCGCCTGCAGCAGGTGCGAGACAGTCGTCGAGGCTCCTGCTCCGTCGCGGCCGATCGCACGCGGACTGGCTGCTCCCGGGCTGCTGGCGCATGTTCTGGTTTCGAAGTATGCGGACCACTGCCCGCTCTATCGCCAGTCGGAGATTTATGCACGGCAGGGTGTGGAACTGGATCGCTCCACGCTGGCCGGATGGGTCGGAGCCAGCAGCGAACTGCTCGCGCCTCTGGT
>CAYWSR010000413.1:0-2227 GCA_964460385.1 uncultured Occallatibacter sp.
CCGCCATGGACCAGGGTCAGCGCGCCATCGAGACCGGCGCCGAACCCAGCGGCCCCCTGCGCATCGGCGCTCCGGAAAGCGTGCTCACCTATCGCCTGCCCCAGGTATTGCACGCCTTCCGCCGCCACTTTCCCCACGTCGAACTCATCTTCAGTCCCTACATCGGCACGACGTTTGCGCTCGAACTCGAAGCCGGCAAGCTCGACATGGCCATCACCATGGCGGACTCGATGCCTTCACCCAACATCAAGGCCGTCCGCCTGCGCACGGAGCAGGTCTTCCTGCTGGCCGATCCCACCCACCCGCTTGCCTCAAAGCGCTCGGTAAAGCCTTCCGATCTGGCCGGACAGAATCTCCTGCTCACTGAATCGGGATGCGGTTACCGGCAGAAGCTCGACCGCATTCTCGCCCTGGCCAACATTCGCCCCGCCAACATAACGGAGTTTTCCAGCGTTGAGGCAATCAAGGAGTGCATCTCCCTCGGTATGGGCGTCGGCCTCTTGCCGGCCATCGTCGTTGCCCGCGAACTCCGCCAGCATCATCTCAAAGCGCTCAACTGGACCGGTCCATCTCTCGACATTGCCGCCAGCATCATCTGGCATAAAGACAAATGGATCTCTCCCGCCATGGCCGCATTCATGAAGGTGGTCAAAGAAAAACTCGAGGACCCCGAACCTTGACGAACGGCAACAGTACCGCCTCGCCGGAAACATCGAGCCTTGGCGAAAGCATCGGGCTCCGCGGAGCAACGCTTCTCTATCGGCGCCCGGATTTTCGAATGCGCAGATGAGTAATCGCCGCGGGCAGCAGCCGGCGGCGAGCAAGAAACATTCCCCCTTCGCCATTTCTCGCGAAGGGGGAATGTTTTCTGAAGCCAGGTGAAGCCTAACGTGGCGAAAACGATCCGGTCGCTACCACCTGTTTGGGCCGTGGCAGGTGCCCACGCCCTTGTCTATATATGCACCAGTCGCAGTCGGTGCGGGAAGTGTAGGACCATTCGCTAAAGTTGTGGGACCTGGCAGTGCCGACTCGTAATCCCATGCGTAGCCGTTCTCATGGAGCGTCAGGCCCATCACGCCCCAGTAGAACCCGGAATATGCCTGGAGATTCTGTTCGTTGAAATTCACGTTGCCGGTAGGGTCCTCTAGGTTCGTTTCACCCGCGCCGCTCGTGACAGGGGTTAAGACGATCGGATCGAGTGTCTCGCCGCCGGTGCCCACGATGAATTCCCGTATCCCGTTCCTTGGATCGTAATTGCCGTTCGGGTCAAGCGGACGGTAGCGGGCATAAAGGTGGTCGTGTCCGTTCAGCACCAGGTCTGCTCCGTGTTCGTAGAGCAGTTGCCAAAAGGCCTGAGCGGTTATGCCCTCCTCGGTGATGCTGTTCGTAGCGCTGAACGTGGGCTGATGCCAGTACGCGGCTGTGCAAGCGGAATGATTCGCCTCGAGGTCCTTCTTCAGCCATTCCAGTTCGGAGGCAAACCAGGAGCCCGTCGTGGAGCATCCGCCCGGCTGCGTCTCGCACTCGATATTGAGCGAGATAATGTGCCAGGAGCCCAGATTATAGGAATACCAGCCATCTCCGACTCCGACCTGGCCCCCCGCCGGAAGTGTTTCTCCAACTCCACCCGACGCCTCGAAGTGCCCCGCCTGTCCATCAGCCCGGGGTATAGGTTGCGGGTTGGGAGTGGTAGCGGCCGGATAGCCGCATCCCGTCATCGATGACGGGCACGGGTCCGCAAGAGTGGCCGTGATCGGTTGCCCTGTGGTATTGATCTGGAAGCCGTTGAAGTAGGAGAAGTAGCCGTAGCCGGCAACGCCGGTCGCGCCATGCTCGTCATAAAACTCGTGGTTGCCGGGCGCCGGCCGCGTGATCTTTTTGAATGCGCCATAGGTCAAATCGTACGAGTTCTCGAAGTCCGAATATTGGCCTACCTGGTATTGCAGATCTCCGAGGATCGCAACGAGGTCAGGCTTCAGAGTCTCAATCTGATTCGCAGTGGCCTCCTGGGATTGCCACAGAGAGGTTGCGGTATAGGGGGCCTTGGGGGTGCCGCAGCTTTCGTGCGCCGACTCACCAGAGGGCTCCGACTCGCCCGGCTCGCAGGCGACGTCGCCAACCACCGCCAGCACGGGCGCGCGTCCGATGTTTGCGTAGGGCCAATTCTCGTCCGGCGCCGGGTAGCCGTAAGGCCACTGATTGCTGTTGGAGTTCTGATTCTGTGCGT
>CAYWSR010000414.1:0-2214 GCA_964460385.1 uncultured Occallatibacter sp.
CGGAGTCTTTGTCAAATCCCAGGCATGTCCAGTGGTTCATCTGTTCCTCTCCTCAGAGCGTTCCTGAAGGGCGTTCTTTGTTGCTTCCGTATCGGAATACCGTTAAGGATCAACGATATCGTCACTCTCACGCATGTTTATCGAACTCGGTACTCTTTCGTATCCCTGCCGACTATTTGTGCCCATGCCATTCACTGGGCGTTGGGCATCACGTAGTTCTGGCGCGGCCGCGGTTGGGCACAGCCTCCCCATGCCTGACGATGACCTGGCTCAACAAACGGCGCCTGCACATTCGCGAACTGTGTCCGGCCGGGGAACCGCGAGTCGAAATCGTTGGCTTGTGTCAATGGTCATTGAGAGCGTTGACGCCGCGGTTTGAATGACGTTCAGTGTTCTCGAAGCGCTGGCCGCAACCGGTCGACGGCTCGGATCGGAGCCGCGTCGCACTATCGGCGTCGGACAACCCCAGGTACCGTCCCTGAGTCGGTCTAAAGATCCTGTCGGATATTCAGGCCGACAGTCCTGAGGCACTCTCGACGAGTTCCTGACCGGTGGATGTGAAAGGGGAAAGTGTCTCGAGAGCGATCGATCTGAGGATCGTCATGAAAGCCCCGGGCAATTCATCAGGCTCAACCATCCTTGTTGAATACCCGATCTAGCCATCCGAAGGACACAGCGTGATACAGCGTGCGCGCGGCCGCCTCGCAGTGGTCGCCGGCGCCGTCGACTGCTTTGAATTGGATGAACTCCTTCTCAGCGCGCAGCGCGTCAAAAAGGCGCGGTGCGGAGGTGCTGATGTCGTCTCCTTCAGCGTTGCAGACAAAGGTGGGGCACAAAATCAGTTCAGCCCGATCCTTCATCGAGTAGTCGCGCAGTGAGCGCAGGTATTCGACCGGGTCACTGACACCGTGCACGAGCTGTCCTCGCCGAAGCGCCCAGCCCGCCGTGGGCTTGGACTCAAGGACTTGAAGGACCCGGCGAAGGATGCCCATCGAATTCTTTTTATCGGTAAGTAGACCTGACGCAAGTGGTCCCGGGATGCGCTCGAGGGCGGAGTCGAACAAGTCGAAGGAGCCGCAGTCGGCGATACACGCCGCGACCCGGTGATCACCGCTTGCTGCGCGGGGGGCGAGATAGGCACCGAGACTCAAACCGATGACACCGATCTTCGCCATATCGGTGTCGTGGCGTCCTGCGAGAAAGTCGAGGACTACCGTGACCACGGTCTCGAAGTCCGGACGCAACACGAGCTGTTGCTGCAACAGGGCAGCGCCTTGTCCCGGTCCGTCGAAGGCGACGACGTTGTAGCCGCGCGCGAGGGCCGCACGCCCGTTCAAGAAGTACAGCTCTTCGGACGTCCCGTCGTAGCCGCCGACAAGCACGACCGTCGGCCGCGGGCGCTCATCCGCATCGACGCGGAAGTGGTAGCCCGGCAACGTCGTGTCCTCGTACGGGATGGCAATGATCTCCGGAGGCTGCGCCAGCAAGGCCGCGCCTTTGCGAAACACCTGGGTCTGACGCACGTTGGTCGCGCGCAATCGCTCATCTACGGGCGCGCCCATGAGCATCACCCCGGCGGTGCGAAAGTAGTTCGACGCCCGGAAATAAGCGCCTCTCGCGGTCTCGAGCCGACCTGCAGTCAGTTCCGTCTCCGCGAGAGCGCATACCCGCTCAGCCGTCGACGACCACGCGTCATGCCAGCTCGACAGGTTCGTCCCCTCGATCCGAGACGCGGTCGTAAGGCATTCGCCTATGTCCGCGCCGCCGTAGGGTGCCGTCCCGACGGTACGGAGTAGCTGAGCGTCGAGCAGTTCGTCTTTCAGGAGAAGATGTGTCACCGTCCCACCTTCACACCTCGCGGCGATTGAGACACGTACCGCTCAGATCATCGCGAACAATGACGCCGGGGTTTGAATAACATTCACTCGACGTCCGAGCGAGCGAACACAGGAATTTAGCGCCTGGGCTGCCCGAACGTTGTGATTCTGACCACGGCGGGCTGCATGGGACTGTTTTCAAACCCGCTCCCGTCTGTCATATTGTTCACCGGAAGAGAGCCATCTACCAGGGAGATTGATTACTTACCGACGTCCGATCGCTCGGCTGAAGCGTCGTCGAGGCAGCGACAGCGAGTAGGTGACTAACCACGGCCTGCGCGGGGTGCCGCCACGAACGATCTCACGCTTGTGCATCAAACTCGGGAACTCGAGCGCT
>CAYWSR010000415.1:0-2205 GCA_964460385.1 uncultured Occallatibacter sp.
GCTCGTAGCTCTTGCGGATGAGGCGGACGAGGCCGCTCTCGTGGAGGCCGTAGCTCAAGAGGAATTCGGCGGCTTCTTCGTCGTCCATTTCGGCGAGCTCGGCTTCGACCTTGCCGCAGATCGCGGTCGCTCCGGCATTGGGGCGGGCGGCGACTTCGTCGAGCTTGAAGCGGCTGACGGCCTGGTTGAGGTCATCGCCGAGGGTTGTGCTTTCGCCGATGTTGACGACGTAAAGGATGGGCTTCTGGGAGAGGAACATGAAGCCCTTGATGAGCTTCTTCTCTTCGTTGGTCATCTCGAGCTCGCGAAGAGGCTGCTCGCTTTCGAGGGCTTCTTTGGAGCGGAGTAGAAGTGCCTGCTCGCGTTCGAGCTCGCTGGTGCGACCTTTTTTGAGGTCCTTTTCGAGGCGCTCGAGGCGCTTTTCGACCTGGCCCAGGTCGCTTATGATGAGGTCGAATTCGACGTTTTTGATATCGCGCAGGGGATCGATGGGGCCGACATGGGGAATGGATTCGTCTTCGAATGCGCGCAAGACGTGGATGAGCGCGTCGACGTTGCGCAGGCTGGTGAGGAAGGCGGTTTCCTTGAGGGCTTCCTTGCCGATGGCGGCGACGTCAGCGTATTCGACGATGGCGTAGGTGGTTTTTTTCGGGCTGTAGAGCAGGGAGAGCTTGTCGAGGCGGGCATCAGGAACTTTGGCGACGCCGATGTGCTCCTCGCGGGGATTGGAGTAGGCCTTCTCCTCGAGCTTGGCCTTGGTGAGGATCTTGAATAAAGACGTTTTTCCGACCTGCGGCAGGCCGATAATTCCAGTTTTCATGTGCTTCGATGATACAGGGTTCAGGGTTCAGGGGCGGGAGTCAGTGAATAAGTGAACAAGTGAAGAAGTGAAAGAGAGGCTAGGGTTTGCGGGTTTCGGCGACGGCAACGAGGACCACGGAGACGATGCCGAGAAGAAGGACAGCGCCCTCGACGTTCTCGCTGCGGTTGTGAAGGCGATTGAAATGCGCAGTGATGGGGTTGTCGGGGTTGGCGGTGTCAATGGCGCCGCCGGCGGCGATGCGGTCGCGCTCCATGGACGGAATGATTACCCACTGGGAAAAAGACGTGAGCGCAATCATGAGGACGATGGGGACCATGGCGGCAAGGGCAATGCGTGGCCGGTAAACGCCCCATGCGGGGGCAAGCAGGAGCAGGGCCAGCAGGACCATGCCGGAGACGAGGCCCATGCCATGGAGGATGCGGAGCAGGTGGCCGACGATGAGGCCGGCGGTGTGAGTGTCGGGGTGGAGGGTGGTGAAGGTGATGGCTGCGACCACGGGAAAGAACACCTCGGCGCCGAGCCAGACGATGAGCGCGAGATAGAGAAGAGTGCGCAGAAGAGTCTTCATGGGGACAGGATACAAAAAAGGGCGGAGAACCTGAGCGAAATTATTTCGAGGGGGACGCCAAACCAAACGATGAGAATTGCCATCTAACCGTGCAGTAACTGAAAAAATGAAGGTGAGGGAGCACAATGAAGGTCAAGACCGTGAAGGTTCTTGCAGTTTCGGCAATGGTGATGTTGTTTTCTATCCACGCGCGGGCAGCGGACAATTCAGGCCCAGGTGCGCCGGGATGTGGCGTGGACTCGGCGAAGTTTGCCGTGGACACCAACACCGGGGCGGACGCTGCAAAGCCTGAGCCCGGACGGGCGCTGGTCTATTTCATCGAAGACGATTCGAACTTTGGTTCGTTTCCCAAGCCGACAACGCGCATGGGCGTGGACGGCAAATGGGTGGGCGCAACGCACGGGAATTCGTACATGGCCTTTGTGGTAGATCCGGGAGAGCATCATCTGTGCGCTAGCTGGCAGTTTGGCGTGATTCTGGGGAAGGGCAAGATGGCTTCGGCGGCACATTTCACCGCAGAGGCGGGCGGGGTTTACTACTTCCAGGTGAAGAACACGTTCCTTCTTGGCCAGAGCTCGGCGCTCACGGACATGAGCCTGAAGCCGTTGGACAGCGATGAAGGACAACTGCTGGCGAACAAGTATGCAGTGAGCGTTTCGAAGGCGAAGAAGTGATGCGCTGGTGGGGAACGCGGTGAGGATTGTGGACTTCCAGGTCTTCCGCCGTGACGGACCGCGGCGGACGAGACCTGAGGCACCCGGCACAGACTCCGTAGAGCGCCGCCCACTCATCGCGATAAGGCCGCGATGAATGG
>CAYWSR010000416.1:0-2195 GCA_964460385.1 uncultured Occallatibacter sp.
CTCTACTGCGGCGCTGGCTGCTGCGGATTTTGCTGCTGTTGCTGCTGGCGCATGCGCTGCAGCTCCTGAATGATCTCCTGGGGCGTCCTCGGCTGGTTGGGCTGGCCGTTGGAATCCTGGCCGGGACCACCGGGCGGACGCGGCGGCGGGGTCACCTGTTCGGGCGGGTAATTGTTGACGACCGGCTCATCTTCTTCCTCGGGCTGCGAGGGTGTGCTTGGGCTGGGCGTCAGCGGAGCGTTGTTGCGGGTGGTCAAGACGACTTCGCGCGGTGTTCCCGCGTCCGTCGAGCCCACCATCAGGAAGTTATAACCGGCTCCGTCGAGCAACGACGACAGGATGTCCCGCGGATTGCCGGGCCCGTAGACGCCAAAGACGCGCTGATCTTTGTCCAGCCCGTCGACGGTCATGCCGCTGGTGGATGACAGGTCCTGGAGAATCCGCGACAGGCTCGAATTGTTCGCTTCCACCGACAGCTGTCCGCCGGAAAGGCTGATGCGCGCCGCCTGAGCGGGCTTGTCCAGCAGGGAAGGCGGCAGGGGACGCGCGCTGCTCATCGCACCCGGGGCCGCGGCGCCCGCGGGCGGTACACCCAGTGGCGGTGCTGCGGTTGCCGCTCCCGGTGGAACTGCTGCCGAGGGCTTGGGCGCAATCGAGGATGGCGGCAGGACTCGCGGCGGCGCTACGCCCGGAACGTGGATGCGGCGCCCATCCGGCATGGTTCCCGGAGCCTGCATCACCTGGCCGAGACAAGAACTCGCGAAAGCGGTAAAAGCTGCCCAGGCCAGCCATCGTGAAAGGTGTGTGAAGCGCATCGAAGTCGTGGAATTTTGAGGGAGCCGCGTGTTAGCGAAGCTTCCCCGCTCCTGTGTACTAGACTAGCAGTGATTCGAATTCGCTCACCGCGAATTGAGGGAAGTTTGCCGATGCGCTGCCGTATTTCGATGGATTGGGGCAAAGTCTCGTCGCTGGCCGCGGCTCTGAGTCTGGCGCTTCCGGCTTTTGGCGTCTCCTGCATGACCGAGTCGCAAATGAGCGCCGCGCAACGGACCAACCTGCAGCAGTCGGCTCAGATGCTGGGCGACAACGTCAAGGCGGCGAATGCGGCGGCGGTGCGGACGCAGACCATCGCCACGGTGGCGGCCCAGTTCGACGGGATTGCCGATTCCATCCAGACCATCAACTCCTCGATTCAGCACGCTGCCCTGACCGTGGATGCGGTCTACCTTCTTGACGCCTCCGATCTGAAGGCCGCCCAGGAAACGCAGTTCTTCTGCGGCGTCACCGGATCGCCGCTGACCGTGGAAATCACCATCCCAGCCCTGCCCCCCGGCAAATATGCGTTGGCGATTCTGCACGCCACCGGCGTCCAGCAGCCCCAGCAGCTTTCCCTGGTGCTCGAAAACGATCCGGCCGGCGGCCAGGACTGGAAGCTGGCAGGCTTCTTCACCCGCCCCATGATGATGGGCGGCCACGACGGCGTCTGGTTCTGGACCCAGGCCCGCGATTATGCCGCGAAGAAGCAGCTGTGGGACGCATGGTTCTATTACCAGACTGCGGAATACCTGCTCGATCCCGTCGATTTCGTCAGCAGCCCCAACCTGCAGAAGCTGCAGCGGGAAGCCGAACAGGCCCGCCCCGACAACCTGCCGGGCTCGGACCCTTTGCACCTGAGCTCCGGAACGCAGACCTTCGACATCGTGAGCCTGCACACCGGCGAGCTCTCGAACCAGCTCGACCTGGTCGTGACCTACAATGCCTCGCCGAATCAGGATCCCGTCACGGCGCGGGCCCAGGTGACCGCGGTGATGCGAGCGCTGCTCCAGCAGCACCCCGAACTGCTAACCGCGTTTCACGGCTTGTGGGTCTATGCGGCGACGCCTGGCAATCAGAGTCCTTTTGCCCTGGAACTGCCCATGGATCAGATTAAGAATTCGGCTCCCCCTCCCGGACAACATAGTTAACCCTCCATAGCAAGGAAGGCAGGCAGGACAGACCGGCATGGCCAGTCGAACGGAAAAGCCTCTCAGCGAAGTGATCGAGCAACGGCGGGCGACATCCAGTTTTGACGGTGCGCCCATTCCCGATGCCGATCTGAAGAAAATTATCGAAGCCGGGCTGAACATGCCGAGCGGCTACAACCTGCAGCCGTGGCGATTCGTCGTCGTCCGCACCCCGGAAGAGCGCCGCCGCCT
>CAYWSR010000417.1:0-2165 GCA_964460385.1 uncultured Occallatibacter sp.
TGCCAACGCTAAGGAAGCCGCCGGTCTCCCAATTGAGCCCACTTAGCGAACGTAATTTGCAGCCTGAAGAGGGGTCGTATCGGATGCGGGCTGAGTTGCCGGTGCTTTTCGGTTCTGGGGCAGGAGGGAGTTGAGTTGTTTCGCAAGCGCCTGGTAGCGAGGCTCATTCTCGAGCGTGATCAGTTCAGGGTCTGACAAGCATGTCAGGACATCTCGCTCGTGGCGGGTCGAGGCCTCTTCGAGTAGGTGTAACGCTTCCTGTCTCTTGCCCATCATCGTGCAGGTTCTGGCCAGCGCAGTACGCGAGAGTCTCCCCAGCGTGTAGTACTCATTCTGTTTGGCGTAGAGCGCGCTCAAGAGACCTGAAGCACCGCCCCGGAGATACCCCTTCTGCGCCGAGGCCATGATGTCTTTGAGTTCGGGGTCGCTCATAATCTCCGCCGTTTTTTGGCCTTCCCTGAGATAACCTGGGAAGTTCCGCAGGTCAAAATCGATGAGCATTAGATAAGCGTGAGGGGACCGGAACTCCGGATTGATGTGCTCGACTTCATTCAGCAAATCAACGCCTTCCTTCTGCCTGCCCGCATAGAACAACAAAATCCCTTTGTCCGCGAGGGTTGCCTGGGAGGTCGGATCCAACTGCTGGGCTTTGTCCAACTGTTCCAGACTCTGCTGGTAATGTCCGGGCATCGCAAAGGCATTCGCATACCAACGCCTGACCACCGGGTCTTTTGGTTCTAACTCAATGGCGCGTTGAAACTCCTTATCCGCGTCCGCCAGATCCCAGGTACCGTACACCTCGGCATAAGCGAGGGCGCGATGCGCTTCGGCGAGTGAGTCGTCCAGCTCGATCGCTTTCCGTGCCGCATTGATGGCACGTGTATAGGCGTCGTTGTCTGGCATGGTGGAGTACTGTCGGAGCAGGTCATAAGTGTCCGCGAGGCCCGCGTATGCCGGCGCATAGCTGGAATCATGCACAATTGCCTGGGTAAAAGAGTCCAGCGCCTGGTTGAGACTGTCTGGAGTGCGTTGATTCCACTCGTAACGGCCTTTGAGATAAAGGTCGCGGGCCAGCTTTTTCTCCGCATCGGACGGGACCTGCGAAGAGGATGGTGCAGGAGGCTGCTGCTCGCCGGGAAAGAGGACAGGCAGTGCCTGGGACAGGCGCGACCTGACACCGGGAATGGTGGCAGCAAATACGACCGACGCTGCGACGACAGCGAACGCAACCACGGCAACTGCCACCGACCTGCGCCGGCTCCGCGGCAGAGGCAGTCCGAACGCCGAGGCGTTGGACGGGTTGAACGCTCCTACGGGTTCGGCAGGCGGCGCTGCGGGAAGAAGGTCTGGCCTGGACTTGGGAGAATCCGGCTCATCGCTCAGGCCGTCGAGTTCTATGCCCTCGCGGGTATGGAGCCAATCATCCAGTTCATTTGTGAATGCGTAGACAGAGGCCCTGCCTCCGCCTGGAACACGATGCGTAGGCAGCCGCCGTTCGGCCTCCCAGCGCTTGACTGTGCGGATCCCCCGCCTCAGATAAGCAGCAACCTCTTTCCAGCCATCCAGACGTGTTCTAAGACCGGCGCTCTCCGTTCCTGAGCGGGTTGGGAAGGCTGGGGGCATAGAGGACATCTCCGTAAAAGAGGACAGTGGCAGCAGATGGCCCGATTTGGCCGAAGGCAGCACTTGTCACGGGAACGACTTGAGCTGATTATCGCATCTGCGAGAACCGCCGACAACGGTTCAAGAGCCCTGAGTCCTTGCTGAAAAAGGCGATCTCTTCCCTCAATCGCGGGTTGATTGGCTGCGCCAGACAGCTGGTGGCGGCTGTCCATCGGACACAGCTCACGGGCGACGCACTTCACCCTCCCTCATCTCATCACCGACCTACGGAGTGAAAGATGGTTGTACTTCCCAAGGTTCTCCCCGTTCGAGTTCTGCTTGCGACGGCCTTCCTTGCAGTCGGTCCGTTGGGCGCGCTCCCAGCAACTCCGGATTCCAACGCGACCCCTGCGGCGATCACCGTAGCGCAGCGCGCCGTAACCGTTTCCTTGCCCGACGAATGCGCAGGCGTCAGGGCCGCGGGGCCGATGGCGGTGCACACGCTGACCGGATCGAACGCACTGAGCCTCTGCGAAGGGCATGTGCTCGGTCAGAACGCCGCA
>CAYWSR010000418.1:0-2145 GCA_964460385.1 uncultured Occallatibacter sp.
CCGCCTCAAGCTGCTGGCCAGCCGCAGCGTGCGCAACATCGACCAGTACAACAAGTTATTTGACGGGGCTATGCCCTCGCTCTTTGACGACGGCGAGGAAGAAACCCCGCTGCCTTACATCGTGATCATCATCGACGAACTGGCCGACCTGATGATGCTCGACCGCGCCAACGTCGAAGAATCCATCACCCGGCTGGCGCAGATGGCGCGCGCCGTGGGCATTCACCTCATTCTGGCCACACAGCGGCCCAGTGTGGACGTGATTACAGGGCTCATCAAGGCCAACGTTCCCACGCGCATCAGCTTCCGGCTGGCCACCAAGGTGGATTCGCGGACGATTCTCGACACCAACGGGGCCGAAGCGCTGCTTGGGCGCGGCGACATGCTCTTCCTGCCTCCGGGCACGAGCCGGCTGCAACGGATCCATGCGCCCTATGTGAGCGAGAAGGAAACAGCGGCGGTGGTGAAGTTCTGGAAGGAGCAGGGCGAGGCCGAGTACGTGCACGGATTCCTCGAATCGCCCAAGGACGAGCGGCCAAATGCCGAGGGAGCCGGCGGCGAAGCCGACGACGACGATCCGCTGTTCGACGATGCGGTGCGGCTGGTCTTCGAGTTTGGCAAGGCATCCACATCGCTGCTTCAGCGCAGACTGCGCATCGGCTACGGCCGCGCGGCCCATCTGATCGATTTGATGGAACGCGACGGGCTGGTGGGCGGTGCGGACGGCTCCAAGCCGCGCGAACTGCTCAAGGCTCCAAAATGGCTTCATGAAGTAACCGCGGTCAACGAGTAAGACAGAAGGGCGCGCGCCATGCTCGATCTGGTTCATCCCAACGATCTCCCCACCGTACTGCTGATTGACGACGATTTGGTGAGTCGCGAAGTGGTGGCGACGCTGCTGACCATGAGCGGCTATCCGGTGCACACCGCGGTTGATGGGGAGTCGGCGCTGAAGATGATTGCCGGCGCGGAGTGCGTGCCGGCCGTGATCCTGATGGATGCACAGATGCCGGGGCTGAGCGGAACGGCGCTGATCGAGCAATTGCGCATCGCAACCAAGGCTACCGTTATTGCCATCAGCGCAAGCGCGCCCCTTGAAGAGGTGGTGGCGGCGGCCGACGGCGTGCTGCTGAAGCCCTTCTCGCCCCAGGATCTGACCACGCTGCTGGAAAAACGGGTAGCCCAAGCCAGAACCGGGCACGAACCGCCGCGCGCCGAGCCGGTGGTGAACCCCGAAATCCTGGCCCAACTGCGCGAGATGATGCCCGAAGCCGCGGTGCGGCAGATCTACGAGGCGATTGTTGCCGACATTGAACGGCGGCTCACGGCGATTCGGGCGGCGATTGTCCAGAACGATGCAGCCGAGGTCCGGCGGCTGGGCCACGCCATCAAGGGTGGCTGCGGCATGGCCGGCGCAGCGCAGGCCGCGCGGCTGGGAGCGTTGATTGAGGGAGGAGTCCTGGAAGTAACCGGTTCTGGGGTTACCGTTAACCATCTGGATAACAGCGCGCCGGTCCTCGATGAATTGCGCACCGCTGCCGAGAACCTGAAGCGTATGCTGGTTGTTGAATTCCCAAGCTGAAAAATGCCGCGAAACCGGCATTGAAGGGAACCCGCTCACGTGGAACGATCCATTCGAATCGTACTTGCCGACGACCATCCCGTAGTACGCATCGGCGTGAAGAACATGCTCACCCTGAAGGATGGCTTCGACGTGATCGGCGAGGCCTCTGACGGGGACGAGGCCATCACGCAAACCCTCGAGCTGGAGCCGGACATCCTGCTGCTCGACGTCCAGATGCCCCGCTTGCCCGGCATTGAGGCGATGCGCGCCATCATGAGCGGCACCCCGACGGTGAAGATTCTGTTGCTGACCTCGACCATCAGCACCCAGCAGATCATTGAGGCGCTGCACATCGGCGCCCGGGGTATCGTGCTGAAGGACGCGCTGGCCAGCCACCTGCAAACCGCGATTCGCACCGTATTCAGCGGAGACTATTGGATCGGCGGCAAGCGCGTGGTCAACCTGGTCTCGGCACTCCACGACCTGATGCAGCAGGCCGTTGTGCCGCAGCGGAAGACTTACGGGCTTACTCCCCGTGAGCTGGAGGTTGTGGGCTGCATTGTTGAGGGGTGCAGCAACCG
>CAYWSR010000419.1:0-2140 GCA_964460385.1 uncultured Occallatibacter sp.
AAATCCGACATGCAGGCTCTCCTGCACTGGCTCCATCACAAGCCGGAGCTCCTCACCGCCCTCGGCGCCATTCGCCGCTTGCCCCCCGCCACCTACACCGAAGCCCAGTGGACCACTCTTCGCCACGTCTTCACGGTCCTGCGCCAGGCCGTAGCCGAGCTCAACGTTGTCTTCGCTGAGCACAACAAAGTGGACTTCAACGAGCTGAACCTCGCCGCCCTCCAGGTTCTCGAGAAATCTCCGGAGCGCGTCATCGACATCGCTGGCAACCTGCATCATCTCCTCATCGATGAGTTCCAGGATACGTCGCGCCGCCAGCACAAGCTGGTCTCCGCCCTTCTCAGCGTCTGGGATCCTGGCGAGCATCGCACCTGCTTTCTCGTTGGCGATCCGATGCAATCGATCTATCTGTTCCGCCAGGCGGAGGTCGAGCTCTTCACCCACGTCCGCGATCATGGCATCGGCCCCGCCGGCAACCGCCTTCTCTGTCAGCCCGTGCAGCTTTCCGTCAATTTCCGTTCGCACGCAGGCCTTACGGATTCCCTCAACGCCATTTTCGACCTCATTTGCGCGGAGGAGGCTCCTCCCGGTGCTGCCTCGGTCCCATTCGCGCGCGCCACGTCCTCCGCGCTCGCCGACCTCTCCCAGCTGTCATTGCATATTCATCCGCAGGTGATCGGCGCCGCAGATCGTCGCCCCAGCCTGGCGGACATCGCCAACGCGCAGCAGCAGGAAGCTCTCGACATCCTTCAGATTCTCGAGCAAAATCTCCCGCGCATCGCCCAGGCCCAGGCTGCCGACGCCGAATACCGCGTCGCCATCCTCGTCCGCGCTCGCACTCATCTTGCCCAGATCGTTCCGCTGCTCCGCCGCAACAAAATCCCATTCCGCGCTGTCCGAGCGCCAGGAACTCCTCGATCTCCTCGCGCTCACCCGCGCCCTGCTCCACCCCATGAATCGCATCGCCTGGCTTTCAGTACTGCGTGCGCCCTGGTGCGGTCTCACTCTTTCCGACCTCCACCTCCTCACCGGCTCCGACCGCCCCGAATTCAAAGATCTGTCGATCGTCGAGCTCATCGACCGTCACCGGCACCTGCTCTCGACAGACGGCCAGCAACGCCTCTCCCGCACCACCGAAATCCTCCGCCGCGCCCTCGATCTCCGCTGGCGCCAGTCTGAATCTCCTTCTTTCTCCTCCTGGATCGAGCGCACCTGGCGCGCACTGGGCGGTCCCGCCTGCATCGATGCGGCGGCTTACGAGAACACCCATGTCTTCTTCTCTTTGCTCGACGCCGTCACGCCCGACGGCCTCGCTCCCTCCACCACCGAATTCGATGCGGAGTTTAACCGCCTCTTCGCCCAACCCGACCCCGCTGTCAGCGAACGTTGCGGCATCCAGCTCATGACCATTCACAAGGCCAAAGGCCTCGGCTTCGAAGTCGTCATCGTTCCCGGTCTCGACCGCAAGTCTTCCGGCGATCCGAAGCCACTTGTCTGCTCTCTCGAGCGCACCAACCCCTGGAACTCCAGCGAAAATGAATTCCTCGTCGCTCCCATCGGCCTCCACGGAGAAGACACAGAACCCCTGTACGCCTGGGTGCGCAATCAGCGTCAGATTCGCTTCGACGAGGAGCGCAAGCGCCTCCTCTACGTTGCCTGTACGCGGGCGCGTCGCGAGCTGCATCTCCTCGGCACCGCTGTCGCCTCCGCTTCCGGCGTCAGGTACGAGAACAAGGACAGCCTGCTGGCCACGGCGTGGCCCGCGCTGCACGCGGACTTCGAATCGGCCTTGCGCGAACCTCCAGTCGCGCCCCCCGCCCGCGTTTTCGCCTTCCCCGCCCCCGGCGTTCTCGAAGAAGTCGCCGCCGTCGGCGAATCGGCCCCTCGTCTCACCCTGCGCCGCCTGCCCCTCGACACCGTGCAACCCCCGCTCCCGGCAAATGTCGCCGTGACCGGATCAATTTCTTCCGTCCCTGCGGATACTCCCGAATTCGTCCGTCCCGAGGGCTCCCGCCAGGCACGCCTGATCGGCTCCGTGGTGCATGCCCTTCTCGAGCGGCTCGGCCCCGATCTCCCCCGCCTCGACGCTGCCCAGCTCCGCTCACGCGTCCTCACCCCGCTCCGCGCGTCCGCTCTCACC
>CAYWSR010000420.1:0-2136 GCA_964460385.1 uncultured Occallatibacter sp.
AGGTCACGCATTGCGGAGCAGCACCACCGATCCGTCGAAGTCGAAGCCGAAATCCATTTCGCTGAGGCCGGCGCGGAGCATGGTGTCGCGCAGGCGGCGGCGATCCTGGGTGTGCAGAAGCAGAAAGCCGCTGCCCCCCGCGCCGACGAGCTTGCCGCCGGTGGCGCCGCCTTCGGAGCGAGCCAGATCGTAGAGGGAGTCGACGCGGCTGGTGGTCATGCAACGGCAGCGGGAGCGTTTACGCATCCAGTGCTCGTGCATGAGGCTACCGAACTCAACGACATGGCCGGCTTCGAGCACGCTGCGAATCTCCCGGCCGAGCATGCGGGCGAAATGGAGGCTGTCGAGCATGGCTGGATCGTGAGCCTCGGAGAGGCGCTTCTGTTCGCCCAGCAGGGAGGACGCGCTGCGGAGTTCGCCGAGAAAGAAAAGCATGAGCGAGTCGCGCAGCTCGTGCAGGGATTCCTCGGTCATGTGCAGCGGCGTCACGCGGACTTCGCCATCGGGCAGGTATTCCTGGCAGAGGAGACCACCGTAGGCCGCGATGTACTGGTCCTGCTTGCCGACTGGCTCGCCGAGCCTGTTCATTTCGATTTCGACGGCTTCCTGAGCCAGAGTCTCGGCGGTGACGGGTTCGCGCTGCCACGCGTAGAGCGCATGGAGGAGGCCGACCAAAAACGTCCCTGACGAGCCGAGACCGGTGCCGGCCGGAACATCCGCGACGCTGACAACTTCCAGCGGCGAGGGGGCGTGATGCAGGCAGATCGCCTCGCGCATGAGCGGGTGGCGGATCTCGTCGCAGGTATCGGCGTGTTCGGTTTCGGAATACTTGAGGAAGTACCCAGGAAGAAAACTGCGATTGACGGTGATGTAGACGTATTTGGTGATGGCGGCGGAGATGACAAAGCCCCCGCCATTTTCGCGGTAATACGAGGGCAGATCCGTGCCGCCTCCTCCAATAGAGATACGCAGGGGTGTGCGGGTCATGATCAACTTCACACCACCTGCGTGTCTCGTTGCGGGGGAGGGCCACTGGAGCGTGCGAACGACAGAACGCGGCGAACCCGGGGAGAAGCAGCGACGACCGCCTCGGTTTCGCGGAGCCCGGGCAAAGAGCCGATTTCGTAGAAGCGGTCCGAGGTCTCGTATCCGGCGAGCAGGGAATAGGCTGCGAGGCCGGACCAGACGTCGCCGAGGTCGAAGACCGGCACCGTCCAGTGCGCAAGAACGCTGGCGTCCAGAGCGTCGAGTCCGTAGTCGATGTGGTGCATCGTCGGGGAGGGATGGCGTTTGTCGTAGTGCACAACGGCGCCTTTGCGAAACTCGACGTTGCTGGCGCCCCAGCGATTGTGGTTGCAGAACACGGTCATCAGCGCGGGTTTATGGGAATTGATAAACGAGCGCCAGATGGGTTCGACGGGCTCAGTCAGCCAGCTGTCTCCGTACATGACGAGGAAGCACTGGCCCAGCCGCGGCAGCGCGGCGAGCAGAGCGCCGCCCGTGCCCAGCGGAACGGGGCCGTCATGACTATAGGTGATGGAGAGGCCGAAGTTGCTGCCGTCCCCCGCGAAATTTTCGATCTGCTCTCCGAGAAATCCGCAGCAGAGGACGACTTCGCGGATGCCCCCGGCGCGAATGAGTCGCAGCTGGTGGGCGAGGAACGGCTCACCCGCCACCTCAATGAGCGACTTGGGCATGAGGCTGGTAAGCGGACGCAAGCGGGTGGCCAGGCCACCGGCGAGGAGAGCCAGGCGCGGAGGCCAGCGGGATTCACCCCATTCCTCGGGAAGTCGCGGTTCGCGCGAGTCTTCATCGAAAAAAGGCCCGGCGCTGGATGCTGTCATGCCGATCACCGGTGGGCAAAGGGTCCAGTCAGTTGCTACGTGTGCGTTCATCGGCGGTCAGCTCCTGCAGGGATTGGCGTACGGCATCGCGGCTGTTCCGTTTCGGATACCAGCCGAGAGAGTGAATGCGCGTGGAATCGAGTCGAACGACCGGGACGTCGCCACGCCAGCCGCGACGGCCTCCGGTGTATTCAAAGACAGGTTTGGCGGAGAGCCCGAGGATCTCGACGGCGAGATCAGCGATTTCGGTAACCGTGACGGAATCGTCGGTGGCAACGTTGAAGACGGAGAA
>CAYWSR010000421.1:0-2129 GCA_964460385.1 uncultured Occallatibacter sp.
GAGCCCCGCTTCTTGCGCCAGATACTGCCAGATGCTCCAAACATCCTCTTCGGCTTCGGGCGAAAGCTCGAAGGCCTTCATGGCTTCGTCGCGGAGTTTTGCTTGAGCCAGGCTGCTTTTCGCTGTTGCAGACGCTCCTTGGCGACATCTCCAGGGATGCCTTCGCCGCGACCCAGTTGCTCGATGCCGCGGCGGATTTTGGCGTTGATGAGGTCGCGATTCTCGAGCAGCCAGCGATCGAGCTCCTGTTGGGTGTCGAGCAAGCGTCCCAGCGATTCCTCGGCCGAAGCCGCGCCGGTGGCCTCCATCTGGTGCTGAAGGCGGGCCTCTAGCCGTCTAACGTAAGTGATTTCTTTATAGAAGTGTCAAGTTTTCAACTCGCTTTCGGGAGCGGGAAAGCATCGTAAATCAACAGGTCCAACTGCGCATCGACACGGTCCAAGGATTGACGAAGAGGGAACGGCAGGACAGCGTCATTAGCCGTGAACATTGCCATCGCGGGCCGGAAGATGCGCGCCTCCAGTCGGGAGAACAGGCGCGCCACTTTCCAACCGTATGGAGTGACGAAGTAGCGGTTGGTTTTGGGTGGACGGTAAATCAACCCCTTCAGTCGAAGCCGGCGCAGATCGTACGTCATCTGTCCGGCGCGGTATTCGCTCACTGTCACGCCCAGCAGATCGGCGACCATACTTCGCAGGTCCTGATTGCGAAAGCCGTCCACCAGGTGATGGAATGTGGTGAGGGCCAGCAGAAGTGCCATCACCCTCGGTTGACCGAATTTCAGTCCGGGCGCCTTTTTGCCGTCATCGGTTACGGCAGGTTGCACCACGCGTTGGATGCTGTCGCCGCTCAGGCCGCTATTGTGGCTGACGCGTTCGACTTCCAGCAAGCGCCGATTGATTTGTCGACCGAGTTTTTGCAGGTAGGGCAGGTTGCTCAATCCTTTGTTGACGCCGAAGTCCTTGGTGTTGCGAAACGTCCCCTCCGTCCGGCAGCCCCGGCCTTCCTTGAAATACTGCTTCAGATCGAAGTTCTTATATTCGATATGCAGGCTGGGCCGCACACCGTCTTGGATGACCCGTGTCCGAAAATTTCCAGGCGTTCTCCTCGTCACTCTGCGGCCGAAGATCAACTGCACACGGTCGGGCCGCCCCAGATCCAGATTGTCGGCAATGATCTCTTCGAAGAACTCCCGCCCGCGAAGGGGCCGGTCGAAGATCTGGGTCAGACTGACCTCCATCTGCCAGATCGACAAGTCCCAATCGTAGCCCGCCTCTCGGTCCTGCGGCCGTAGCGGCAGCGCCATTCGCCCCAGCCACTTGCGAAATACCCGATCGATGTCCGCCGGACCCAAACTGTCGCAGATCTGCTGCAGCTTGTCCGGCTCGGCACAGGACAGAAAGCCGTTATCCAACGCCTCATAAGCGATCTGGTGCTTTTCCAGTTGCCGCTTGGCCCATTCGTGTCCGTTCAGGCACAGCTTCACGCTCCAAGGGGCATAGCTGCACACCTTGATGAATAGCGGACCGAAGTCTTCATCATCGATATAGAAGTAGTAGTGGTTCACATAGACCGCTTTGCCGCGTTTGAACTCAAACCGCCCGTCCACTTTTTTTCCGTTGAATGCCTGGGCCTTCTCTTGCGCAACCCCAATGAACACAATTCCGTCTCGCACTTGTCGCTGCCGGCGGAAATCGTTGGCAATGTCGTCCTTCCGCTCCTTATGCTTGAATTCGTGCAGCGGTACGTGTTCTCGCTCGGCTTGCTCCTTTACTGCCTTGCGAAAGCGCTCCGAGATTTGCCCGAGGACGACTGGGGAGGGCACCGGCTTCTGCAACTGGCCCCGCATGAACCCTACCAGACCCGGCCCCGTTGCCAGTTTGCCGATATAGCCGTTCAGGTAGAGACGATCCAGGCACTCCACTTCCAGCGTTACGTGCCCGTCTAACAGTTCCGGGATGGTCGCCATCCTCGGATTTTACGCGATGCTTCGGGATCTATGCTTGTCGGTTTGAGGTCGAAGACCTCGCTAGTTCCAGCCCCTGCACGTTCGTCCGCGCGATATCCGTGGCCTGCGCCCAGTTCCCCCGGAACACCACCGTCACGCGCCCCTGCGTTTCGTTGCCGGT
>CAYWSR010000422.1:0-2110 GCA_964460385.1 uncultured Occallatibacter sp.
TCGACCTGGAGCCGGAGCAGATTCAGCCGGCGCCGCGCATCGGAACCCAGATACGGACCGACTTCATCAAGGGGATGGGAAAGCGCGATACCCAGTTCATCATGATTCTGGACATCGATCGCGTGTTCTCGGCCGAAGAGCTGGCCGCGGTGCGCGGACAGGAAGCCGGCAAGGCGGAAGCCGCCAAGCAAATAGTGGGCACACAGCTCGCGGAGAGGCAGCAGGCTGCCGATAAACAGCTTGTGAAAGCGGCTGCGTAAGGGAGGGAATGGGGCGGGTAACGCCGCCCCGTTCACACCATGAGTGTTCACGACGAAGCGATTTCCGGAAGAGATTATGCGCGGCTCTGCGAGCTGATTTACTCCGAGGCGGGAATTCACCTGGGCACGGAACGAAAGACCATGCTCGAGGTGCGCATCAAGCGACGCCTGAAGATACTGAACCTGCACTCCTACAGCGAATACTGCGACTACCTCTTCGGGCATGAGGGGCTCAAGGAGGAGATCGTTCATCTGATCGACGTGGTGACGACCAACAAGACCGACTTCTTTCGCGAGTCGGGACACTTCGATTTTCTGATTGAGAAGGCGCTGCCTGAGCTGACGGAGCGCATCAGCGGCCGGCCGATGCTGATCTGGAGCGCGGGCTGTTCGACGGGCGAGGAGCCGTACACGATGGCGATTGTTCTGAGCGAGTATGCGCTCACCCATCCAGGATTTCGCTTTCGCATTCTGGCTACCGATATCTCCAACCTGGTTTTGGCTAAAGCCGAGTTAGGCGTGTATACAAACGACGTTGTGGCGCCGGTGTCGCCCCTGCTGCGGCGCAAGTACTTCATGCGCAGCCGCGAGCCAGGCTCAGAGAAACAACGCGTGGTGCCGGAGCTGCGCCGCCTGACCGAGTTTCGCCGCCTCAATTTCATGGATGCCGATTATGGCGTATCTGAGAAGGCCGACGCGATCTTCTGCCGGAACGTGATCATCTACTTCGACCGGCCGACGCAGGAGCGCATTCTGCAAAAGCTGTCCAACTGCCTCATCCCGGGCGGTTATATGTTTGTCGGCCATGCGGAGACCCTGCACGATATGAATCTGCCCCTCACGCCCGTCGCTCCCGCGCTTTACAGGAGGATCGATGGCCGCATTTGACCAACTGGCGAATGGGGCCTTGCCCGAAGTCTACGTGCAGCCGGGAGAGTCGCGCCTGCTCCGCGAGCCGGCGATTCTACGCACCTTGCTGGGCTCCTGTGTCGGCATTGCGTTTCGGGTTCCGCGCCTGGGGGTGGGCGCGCTTTGCCATCCGATGCTGCCGCGCTGCCCCGCAAATTCCGCCGCGAATTCCAGCCGTTCCGCCAGCCGCCGCTACGTCGACTTCGCCATTCGCGATCTGGCCCGGCAGTTCGACGCGCTGGGGGCGCGCCGTGACGAGGTCGAGGTGAAGCTCTTCGGGGGCGGAGATGTGCTTATGGTGGTCAACGATGCGGGCCGGCCCACAGTGGGCAGGTTGAATATCGAGGTCGCGATGAAAGTGCTCGAAGAGGAGGGCTTTGCTGTCTCCGCTTCCTCTTTGGGAGGCAAGCGAGGCGTGAACATACGGTTCAATACACAGACTGGAGAAGTGCTGTTGGAGCGGCACGCGTGAACAAGCGGTTTTAGAACTACAACAGGCAAGCGAGCGATCGGCACCGCAAGAATGGGAAAGGAAGCAGCGAGGCTGGACCGATGAGCACAGAGAAAATTCGCGTTCTGATCGTTGACGATTCGGCAGTGGTTCGCCAGACACTGCGCGAGGTGCTCGAGTCGGATGGAGAGATCGAGGTGGTTGCCACGGCCGGCGATCCCTTTGTGGCCGCCGACCGAATCGCCGAGCAGGTGCCGGACGTGATCACGCTGGACATCGAGATGCCGCGCATGGACGGGCTAACCTTCCTCAAGAAACTGATGAGCCAGCATCCCATTCCCGTGGTGATCTGTTCGAGTCTGGCCGAAGAGGGCGCGGAGAGCACCTTCCGGGCGCTGGAGTACGGCGCTGTGGAGATCATCACCAAGCCGAAGATGGGCACCAAGCAGTTTCTGGAAGACTCGCGCATCGAAATCTGCAATGCGGTGAA
>CAYWSR010000423.1:0-2098 GCA_964460385.1 uncultured Occallatibacter sp.
TACAGCGGGATGTTTTGGATCACCTCGCGGCGATACGCCTTGAAGGTCGTGCCGAAATCGTGAATGTCCACACCGGACAGCCGGGCCATCAGCCAGTTGGCGCAGTGCGAGGGAAAGCGCCGCATGATGAAGCTGTCGATGCGCTCCTTGCGCCAGCCCGAAACCACGTCGTATCCCTCCTCAAGCTTCTCGATGAAGGCGGGAATATCGTTGGGGTCGTGTTGCAGGTCGCCATCCATGGCCAGAATAAACTCGCCCGAGGCATGGTCGAAGCCCGCTGCCAGGGCCGAGGTCTGCCCGAAATTCCGGCGCAGTTTCACCACCAGCACGCGGCTGTCCACCGCGGCAATTTCTTCCAGAAGTTTGTAGGTTCGGTCACTGGACCCGTCGTCGACCAGCACGAGTTCAAAGCTATCGCCCACCTGTTCCATCACCTGCTTGAGGCGTGCATAGAGGGCCGTGACATTTTCTTCTTCATTGTGAAAGGGCACAACGATCGAATACTTGGCCATAATGAAGTATAGATGCATATTTCGCTAAAAAGACTCTTGTCCAACGCAAGATGAGCCTGAGCGGGGACGTTGATTCCAACGCAAGATGAGCCTGAAAGGAGTCAGAGCGGGCAAGCTGAAGATGGATGATCAGCGTGCTTGGAGCAGAGAAGTTGAGTTTGGTTGAGATCGAGGCATTTCTTGCCGCCTCGGAGAGTGTGCGGTTCAGTGGATGTGGGCGCACGGAGATTTACGGCTGGGTAGAACGCCTGCTTTGCCATCACGAGTACCCGCTTCAGGGACGGCGGTCGAAGGGGATTTTGCGTGCTTATATCGAGCGTATGACCGGCTTCAGCCGGGCGCAGTCCACGCGGCTGATCGGCGGCTATGTCAAGGCCGGACGGATCGCGCCCAAGCCCTCGCTACGGCCCCGTTTCCAGCCGCATTACACCGCAGCGGACATCGAACTGCTGGCCGCGGTTGACAACGCGCATGAGACCTTGAGCGGTCCGGCCACCAGGCACATCCTCAAGCGCGAGTTCGAGGTCTACGGCAAGCCGGAGTTCGAGCGGCTGGCCAAGCTCTCCAACGGCCACTTGTATAACCTGCGCCGGAGGCCGCGCTACGGACTGCGTACGTATGAGAAGACGCGGCCCACAGCTGTCCAGATCGGCGAGCGGCGCAAGCCCGAGCCCAACGCTCAGCCTGGCTTTCTGCGCATCGATACCGTGCACCAAGGAGACTCGCCCGAGGGCAAGGGAATCTACCACATCAACGCCGTCGACGAGGTTACGCAGTGGCAGGTGGTACTGGCTACGCCGCGCATTTCAGAGGCCTGGTTGATGCCGCTTCTGGAGAGTATCCTCCAGCAGTTCCCCTTCGCAATCCTCAACTTCCACTCCGATAACGGCTCGGAATTCATCAACAAAACTGTCGCCCAACTGCTTGAAAAACTGCTCATCGAGCAGACCAAAAGCCGTCCCCGCAAAAGCGGCGACAACGGACTGGTGGAAACCAAAAACGCCGCCATCGTGCGCAAACACATCGGCTGGGGACACATCGCGCCAGCCCACGCCGCGCCCATCAACCAGTTCTACACCGGCTTTCTCAACCCCTATGTGAACTACCACCGGCCCTCGGCCCAGGCCGAAGTCCTGATCGACGCCAAGGGACGCAAACGACGCCTCTACAAGCAGTGGCAAACACCCTTCGAGAAACTGCTCTCGCTCGATCGCCCGCAACAGTTCCTGCGCCCTGGGCTCAGCATCAACGCGCTCAAACGCGTGGCCGCATCCATGAGCGACACCGAAGCCGCACGACGCATGCAACAGGCCAAAGACAACATGTTCGAGCAGGTAAGAAGATCGGCATGAACCTCCGACAGCAGTGCAAGCGGACCGTGGAAATGACGGTTTATGGAAAGCCCGGAAAACGATAAAGCTGTTTTCCGCCCTTTCCACAAACCTTGGAAATCGATAAAGCCGATTCCCACATTTCCACCGCCGCGACGGCTACGAGCCATATATGAAAAGATCCCGAAAGGAGCCGTCCAAAGCTGCCCACCGAAAACTAACCGTTCAGGCTCATTCTTGGATTGGAAAAGACTA
>CAYWSR010000424.1:0-2077 GCA_964460385.1 uncultured Occallatibacter sp.
CTTGACGCTGGCGGTGAATGTAAGGCTCGCCAGGTTGAGCGAGCCGTCGGATTCATTCAGCGGATGGATGGTGCTCTGCACACCAGCCAGCGCGAGAGCGCCATTCACAACCCGGTACGCCGCACGCGCCAGTGTGGCCACCTGGCCGGCGCTCTTACTCCACGATGCGCCCGGCTCCGGAATAAAACTGCCCACTGGCGCAGTAAGTGAGATTCCCTGCGTCGAGATCGAGGATGATCCGCTGTGAGTTATCAGGCTCTCAATCAGCTCTCCGGCCGTCGCGCCGGATACTCCCGCACTCGGCGGCATCAGCAACTGATCGAGCAACAGCTCGTCGCTCACGGCCTGGATCGCAGTGCGATAGCGCGGCCCCTCCACCGCCAGCCCTGCGTACTCAGGCAACGGCGAGACCGCGATATACCCGGTGAAGTAAATGGTCCCGTCATCGCCAATGACCATCAGGTACTGATTGCGCGTCGGCGCGGCCAGGCTGCCATTCGCCGGCAGGCTCAGCCACAGTTGACAAACGGAAGGCGCGTTGAGCTTGCGTTCGATGGTCAGCGGACGCGCCGCATCGAGGGCCGCTGTGTAGTCCTGCCCCTGGATTGTGATCTTCATTTTGGCTCGCTCACCTGTTCCTTGCCTAAATCAGTGCGTTGGCTGCGGGCAGAAAGCTGCGGTAACACACCACGCGCTCCCCATCCAGCGGGTCCGTGACCGGCAGCGCCATGAACCGCCCATTGAGCTGAATGCGCGCGTGGCCCGTCTTCTGCTTGCCGGCAAGAGGTACTGCCGCTTCCTCAGCGCCATTCATCGTTTGAAGTCGCGGGTAATGAAAGAAAATCCGCTCTCCCTGGCTGCCTTCCATCACAAACAGGGCCGACCACTCCTGGTAGAAACTGCCGCCCTCGCGGTCGACAAAGCCTGTAATCGCCTGCACCTTAGCGCCCGCCATGGGAGCGCCGCCTATAAGTGGCTCGGCAAGCGCGATGCCCGTCGGATTAACCGCGGTCACCAGCCCGACGTTGAAGGTGATGCGCCGGATGTAATCCACATCGGTGACTGCCTGTCGCAGAAAAGCGCCCGCCACAGGCGAACCTACATAGCCTGTCTGGCCGGTATAGTCCGCATCCACCGCGACCAGTGAGCCTGGCGAAAACTTCGCTGCATCGGCTGCGGCAAGAAGGATCAAGCTTGAGGTCGAACCGCTCTGCGGCGTCACGGCGGGTGTTGCCTGTGGCCCATCGGCGGCGAGCGTCAGCCCGGTCGCGGATGCGAGCAGGTTCATGTGCTGCGACCCCGTGGCAAGCGCCATGCTCAGCTTCGTCCAACTCAGAAACTGGAAACTCACTTCGGCCGCAAGTGCTTCGCGCACCTGCTCAAGCGTTGAGGCCGGAATGCCGGTCATTACAGGCGCCGTCTTGCTCGCGGACTTGCGCGTAAAGTCCTGGATCCACCCCAGGCTCACCCATGGAGCCGGTGGAGCATCCAGACTGAAACGGCCCTGCTGGACCGGATCGAAAAGCACCGGCGTCTGTGCGGCGCGATTCACCGGCGCAAAGAATCCTCGCACGCGCCTCGCCACCGGCGCGGGAGCTGAAAACCAATTGGCCGCCATTACTCCCCCTGCTCCTGGTAGCTGTAAACCAACACCTTTACCGACCTGCTCATACGATCGCGCTGCGTCACCACCGGCGTAAAGCCGGGCTCATCCCAGAACACCTGCGTCAGCATTGTTGCCGGAGGCGTTACCGCGTAGTTGAGCTTGGGCGTGTAGAACGGCTGAATCATCGCCACCAGCTCTTCGTCCATCTCGCTCAACAGCCGTCCCCGATCCAGGCCTCCGAAGCTCTGCGTTCCAAAGGTCTGGTAGAGAATCTCGCACTCTTCGGCCGCCAGCGTGGATGCCAGGTCCACATCCACGCCCAGCCCTTGCCAGCGCAGCACAAACACGTCGCTGGGAATCTGGCTGAAAGGAGCTTCTGCCTCTTCCACGAGGATCCCTGGCCGCACTGCGCCGCGGACAAGAATCGTGCGCTCCGGATTGATCGTGGTCAGCCGTGTCCGCAGCGCCATA
>CAYWSR010000425.1:0-2075 GCA_964460385.1 uncultured Occallatibacter sp.
CTTCGCCGGCATGAATAGCCAGGGACAGGCCAACGCCAACCTCTACATGGGCGTGACAACGGTGGTGACGTCGCAGGACGATCGGCGCGGGAAGATCGACTTTGGGGCCAATCCCAGTCCGCATCTTTATCTGGTGGACTCGATTGGGACCACCGACGACTGGAGCCTGCTGGCAAGCAAGCCGGAATGGGCGGCGCGGATGAAGGAAGCGAGCCTTCCGGCGGAATTGAGCCCGGAAGACACGTTGAAGCAATTGACCGATACGGCGAGGCTGGGCACGCGCGTGCTTTTCTTGGGGCACAACCTGACGGCGGCGAATACGCAGTGGATCATCGCGCGGGCGCACCAGATGGGGCTGGTGACGTATGCGGAGTTCGTTTCGACGCCGTACAGCGTGGGGATTGAAGCGGGCGTGGACGTGCTACTTCACATGAGCCGCTATGAGCTGGGCGTGGTTCCGGACGAGTTGCAACGGCCCCTGGTGGACAACTTTCAGGGCGCAGCGGCTAACACGGCGTATGACTACTCCGAACGGCTGCCGCCGACGGATACGCACCTGAAGCTCTATGCGCAGATGATTGCGAAGCACCACGCGGCGCTGATGCCAACTTTCAGCCTATACTTTCTCGAACTGCCCGGGCACAGGGATCTGTGGAAGGAGCCGGCGGCGGCGGTGCTGGACGCGAAGAACATGTTTGAGCCGTCAAACCGCGCGACGGGGGAGATGGATTATCCGCTCCCGAACTGGACGCGGCGTATGCCTGGAGCGGTGCAGCGCTACGAGGAAGAGAGCCTGCAAAAGAAGGCCGATCAGGCGGCGATGCGGCTGTGGCGGATCAACCAGACGATCTTCAGCGCGTTTCCGCACTACCTGGCGGGGTCGGGCGCGTCGGTCCAGGGCACCATGGCGGGCATCTCGATGCACACTGAGTTGGAGATGCTGGTGCGGATGGGGCTCTCTTCGCGCGAGGCTCTGGCGGCGGCCACCAACAACTACGCGATCCAGTTCGGGTGGAATGAACTGGGGCAGATTGCGCCGGGGCGGAGGGGAGACATTCTGGTTGTGGATGGGGACCCGACGGCAAACATCTGGAATGTGCGGCGGATTTCGACGCTGATCGTGGATGGAAACGTGATCGATCGGGATGGGTTGCTGACGCTGAAGAAGTGATGGGGCGCGTCCGGGGACGTTGATCAACCAGTAACTGACGGATTGCCGGTTATACATCCAGAACCCTAGAATTTGACTCACAGACCCTCAGTTCGCTCCTAGGCGATCCGGCACAGATCGACGTCCTCATACAGATGACTCACGCCAGTCGATCCTTGCTGAAAATCATGGGAACGGGCGTGGTGCGTGATCCGTATCCTTCCACCATGAGAGTTCAAAGGTTGCCTTGTTGCGGAGCTTGTGTGTCCCTCTTAGTCATCCTGTCAGTCGCAGCGCAAGCACAGAGTCCACCGTCGCAACAATCCGCGGCACGAAAGAGCGCGGCGGCGACCGATTCCAACAATGCAGACTATCGAAAGTTCGACCAGACACTTTCGTTCTTGCGGGAGCGCAACGCGAAGCAATATGCGATTGACTCCACAAAGGGCGTTGACGAGGCAATGTACGTTCACCTCGGAGGCATCGATCAATGGGTCACCATTCGGGGGGAAGATCGACATAATCCTGTGCTGCTATTTGTTCACGGCGGCCCAGGCGACGTAACCAATCCGTGGTCATTCGCTTACTTCGCAGCATGGGAAAGGCGCTTCACAGTGGTGCAATGGGACCAACGGGGCGCGGGTAGAACGCTTCGAAAAACCGGCCCCTCGGTTGCTTCCACTATGACCCTTGATCGCATGGCGCAAGATGGGATCGAACTGTCCGAGTTTCTGCGGAAGCATCTCGGCAAGGACAAGATCGTTCTCGTCGCTCACTCCTTTGGATCAATCCTCGGCCTTCGAATGGTGCAGGCCAGACCAGACCTTTTCTACGCTTACGTGGGCACCGGCCAAGTCTCCGATGAAACAAAGAACTACTCAGTGGCTTATGCCGCGCTGCTGGAGAAAGCGCAGGCTATAGGAAA
>CAYWSR010000426.1:0-2067 GCA_964460385.1 uncultured Occallatibacter sp.
TGCGCGAACAATCCCTGGCGGCCGAAAGTCAGCATGCCTTCGACTCCATTCAGCCAATCATCCATTCGGGAAAGGTGGGTGGCATAATCCTGGAGATAGATGGGATACGCCTGCCGCAAGCGGCGCGTGACCACTCTCAAGACGGGGACGGTGACTGGAAGGCCGGCGCGTCCCAGGGATTCGCATAGGTAATCGCTTAATTCACTATCGGTCATGTCCCACTCGGGGCGTCCTGGATCGGAAGGGAGCTCGGCGCAGAGCACGGTCCTGCCGCGGGGTTCTGTGGCATTGTTGAAGTTTTTCGGCTCCGACATGCGGGAGATGGGGATCGACTCCTCGGGGAAATAATAAGCGTCAAACTTGCCGAACCGATCCTGATCGAGCACAAGGTAGATCAGAATCATTCCCCGGTAAGAGATACTTCGGGAAGAGTCGAGAACCTCTTGAGGCGGTTCCGGACGCACCCCCTGCACGAGCACGCTGATGGGGATCGTAGACCAAACGATCTCAGTCGGAAGCTCGAAGACCTCTTCGCCCTGCTGATAGCGCACTGATTTGATACGTCCGTTCTCCCGCTCGACACCCAGGAAGCGGGTGCCGAATTTGAAATCCGCGCCAAGCCTTTGAGCCTCTTCGCACAGACACTCAGTGAATTGACCAAACCCTCGCCGAGGGTAATAGAATTTGCCTGCGTCCTTCGGCTTGAGGCCTGGAACCTGAGCTGAGATCTTTTTCAGTATCTTTCCAATGGAACTGCCCGTAACGCGCCGTTGCGCTGCCATCACATCCAGTTTCTCGGGGGCAACACCCCAGATCTTCCGCGCGTACGGGAAGAAAAAATCCCTGCAAACCGTCTTTCCCAGTCCTTGCTCCAGGATGGTCGCAAATGTTGGCGTGCCCACACTACGCCGTGGCAGGAGTTTTCGAAGCGTGTCTCCAAGTACGCCGAAAGCAAAACTCTTGGGAAGCTTTGAAAGCAGGTCCATGGGCTTCAGCGGAAAATGGATCCAATGCCCCCTCAGGAGGATGTTGCCGTGGCGCACCTGGAAGATAAGATCTGGACCGAGGAGCCTCTTAAGTTCCCCAATGATCTCGGGCGGAAGCTTGGGAAAGAGCCGGTGACTGCCGTAGTCGCAGTAGACGCCGTCGAGTTCGAAGCTTCCAGCGGTTCCTCCCGACTTGCTTTGCTGTTCGATAACCGTCACGCGGGCGGTCCCGTTTTGCATTAGCCTTAAGGCTGCGCCTACGCCTGCGGGGCCGGCTCCCAGAATCACGACGTGCGGGCGTGCGGAAAGGTCTTGGCTTTTGTCCACGATAAATTCCCCTTGTCCTATTTCATTCACAGCGATCTCGGATCAGTTCATCGATGACGATGACACGCAGCATCGCTAAAGCATGGAAGGTCTAGTGAGTGACGGTCTGATTCACTCGAGTGCCGAACACGCTACTCAATTCCGTTACGTGCCCGGGGCTGGAAGCTCCAAAGATAATCGAATCGATTCCTGAAAGAGAAGACAGATAGAGTGCGGCGTCTGCGGGTTTCACGTGGCCGGCTGCCAGCACGCTCATGGCTACCATGTGGCAGGGGTACTCTTGAAGCAGTTGCTCACATCGTTCGCGCGAAGGATTCATCTGGAATCCTGCTGGATTGAACGGCGCCATAATCACCGGCGCTTCGAGTCCTATCTCGCGAAAGTAACTCATCGTGAGCCCCGCCGACAGAGTGCAAAAGGCCGGACAGACGCCATGTTCCTCTTCGATGTTTTTCACAAAGAACTTCACGACCTCCGTGGAGCGGAGCGCCGACAGCATGTCGGTCAAGGAATTGTGCAGGAACACCGACTGTACATTCAGCCCTTTAAATGGCAGGAGCTCGATTGTGGTCAGTGCGGCCAGAATCGCCGGCAGGTCCTTGGTGATTACCCCGGTTCCCGCTTTCAGCCCGATTGCCAATCGCTCCGTCCATGTGGCCTGCTTCAGCGTTTCCTCCAGCATGGAGATTGCTCCGCGCTCGTTGGCCATGCGGACGTATTTCGCCATGTAGGGAAGCAGGATGTGGAGATGCAG
>CAYWSR010000427.1:0-2052 GCA_964460385.1 uncultured Occallatibacter sp.
CGCAGCCAAACTCATCCCCACCGCCACCGCTACCGTCAGGTCCGCAAACACCGTCAGCCCAAACGTCACCACCCACACCGAGATTGCCGTGAAATCCAGTTGCAGGATTCCGCCAATCTCCTTCCACTCGCCCATGTTGTAAGCGACCACAAACAGAATCGCCGCCAGCGCCGCCAGCGGAATGTAACTCGCCAGCGGCGCAGCCACCAGCAGAATCGCGAGCAGCGTCAGCGCGTGCACTATCCCCGCGATCGGTGACCTTGCTCCCGACCGAATGTTCGTCGCCGTCCGTGCAATCGCCCCCGTCGCCGGAATCCCTCCAAACAGCGGCGAGACAATATTCGCAATTCCCTGCGCCACTAGTTCGACATTTGGGTTGTGCCGGTCGCCTGTCATCCCGTCCGCCACCACCGCCGAGAGCATGCTTTCCAGCGCCGCCAGCAAGGCCACCGTAAACGCCGACGGAATCAACGGCAGAATATGCTCAGAGTGAAAATCGGGAATCGCAAAGGGCGGCAGGCCGCGCGGAATCCCGCCAAACTTCGTTCCAATCGTCTCCACCGGCAGATGAAACACAACCGCCGCACCCGTGCAAACCAGCAGCGCCACAATCGACGGCGGCACGCGCTTCGTCACCTTCGGCAGCAGCAGCAGAATCGCCAGCGTCCCCACGCCCAAGCCCAGCGCTGCCCAGTTCACCGTCTCCGCAGCCGCTGCCAGCATCTTCATCCTGGCCAGAAACTCGCTAGGCGCCGCGCCGGTCTTCAATCCAAAGAAGTCCTTGATCTGCGTGGATGCAATCAAAATGGCGATCCCGTTGGTAAACCCAATCACCACCATCCGCGGAATGAACTTCACCGCCGCGCCCAGGCCGGTCAGTCCCATCAGCAGCAGCAGGATTCCGGCCATGGCCGTCACCATCGCCAGCCCGCTCATCCCAAAGCGCGCCACAATCCCGGCCACGATCACCACAAACGCCCCGGTCGGCCCGCCGATTTGCGTCCTCGACCCGCCCAGCGCCGAGATCAGAAACCCCGCCACCACCGCCGTATACAGCCCCGCCTGCGGCGTCACTCCCGACGCAATGCCGAACGCCATGGCCAGCGGCAGAGCCACAAGCCCCACCGTCACGCCGGCAACCAGATCGTGCTGCAGCATGGTGAGGTTGTAATTCCGCAACGCCTGAATCGACTTGGGAATGTTTGGATTGCTTATGGACACTAGATTTACTTCAAGTTTAGCGCTTTCTCGCTGTCCGCCGTCCCATTCAGCCCGTCGCACTACTCGCCCGTCAGCCTTTTCACGTACACCTCCGCCGCGCGCCCCTCGGGATAGTATCCCTCCACCCGCCCTTGCCGCTCGAATCCGTGCGCCTGGTAGAGCCCGATCGCCGCCTCATTCTCAGCGTCCACATGCAGACCCATCACCACAGCCCCGGCTTCCCGCGCCGACGCTGCGCACCGCCGCAGCAGTTCGCCACCCGTCCCCCTCCCGCGCAGCTCCGGCCTCACCTCCAGCGTCTCGAGATAAGCCCTCACTCGGCCACGCCTCTTCTCCCAATGCACAATCGCAAACCCAGCAATCGTCCCCTCCTCTTCCGCAATCCACGTCGCCGCGTTCGCGCGCCTCACCAGGCTCCGCATATACCTCCGCCCAAACCGGAACGGCGGCTGAAAGCACGCCTCCTCCAACGCATACAGCGCCTCAAAATCCTCCGGTCTGTAGGGTCGATACTGCACAGCCCAAATCTACCCCAGTCAGACCAACCTCGCTCCCAAAGCAAAAAGACCATCCCCAATCGGAGATGGCCTCTTGTAGTCATTCTTGCTGACGTGTGCCTACACCTTCGCTTCCAGGTCCTTGATCACGTCAAAGAATCGCTGATCCAGCTTGCGATTCGCCGCAATCGCTTCCTCGATCGTGATGTCGGTGATGTCGAGACCCTTCAGCACCGCGATCCGGCCCCACTTGCCCTCGTGCACCATGTCGATTGCGTGCAACCCGTAGCGCTGCCCCAGCACCCGGTCGTACGCCGTCGGAACGCCGCCGCGC
>CAYWSR010000428.1:0-2042 GCA_964460385.1 uncultured Occallatibacter sp.
GCAGAAGGCCATTGCATCAGCGCGCGACGGGGCGCCACCTATACGGCTTTCAGGGGTCTTGCGCCACCGAACTCCTAAATATTACATCCTGTCCTACAACATGTCATACATGCCGACCATAAGCGTCAGGATCTCCGACGACCAGAAGAAGGCATTGCTCGAGTACGGCCCCCTCTCCAATTCCATCAGGGACGCGGTCCGCCTCTACCTCGACTCGAAGAGGAGCGAGCGGCTGCTGCAAAAGCTGCGGGAACTGCAGGGCGAGGACCGCGTCAGAACGACCTCCGTCGAAGACGCCAGGCTCATCGGGGAGGACAGAGGGCGTTGATGGTCGCCGACTCCAGCTTCATCGTCGAAGGCCTCCTGAAGGACCCGGACCTGCTCCGGGAGGAGGACATCGTCACCCTCGATCTGGCCGTCTACGAGGTGGCGAACTCCGTCTGGAAGCACCAGCACCTCCTGAAGGACCTCGGGGACGGGACCCGGTATCTCGCGATATTCCACGGGCTGCTTGAGACCAACAGGATCCGGGCGGTCCGCCCCAGTCTGGGCCTGATGGAGCGGTCCTATGCGCTCGCCGCAAGGAACGGGCTGCCCGTCTGCGACGCCGTGTTCATCGCGCTGGCGCTGGAGGTCGGCGCCGCGCTGAAGACCTACGACCGGCGGCAGGCCGCGGTGATGCGGAAGGAGAGCGTACGATAGACCACAGGCCCGGCAAGACTACGGGACCCTAGGCGTTGTTGAGGATGAGAATCAACACAGCCAAGCCAAACCAGAAGGCGGGCCAAGCCAGCGAGAACGCCCTGTCCCATCGGGAGCCGTGCCACAAGGATCTGAAGATCAACAAATCAATGACCACGATCACCGCCGACGCCTCCGCCAGGTAGGAGACACTCTGGTACGGCCCGTAGCCGCGCTCGGCTATCTGCTCGACCCAGATGTACCTCTGCAGGAAGAGCAGCCCAACCATGCCTGCGAGCAGGGACGCGTGCGCCGCGATCAAGTTCGCATTGCTCCTGAACAAGAGGGGCGCGCCGCTTCCCATTGAGGCGAAACCCGGCCTGGTTCCTTATACACATCGCGGAGGGTCCACCGGCTCGGCACGCAATACCTCCACCCAGAAAAGGATGAGCCCAGACGTCTAGGGGAAGCAACAGGTCTGGTACATCACGATGGTGACGCTGGCCAGTTCCCTGAGAGAAGAGGCACCATAGCCCTGGGACACGGCGAAGGCGAACTGGAAGGTCTGTGGCGAGTTGCCGGAAAGAGGACAGGGAGCTTGGTCGTTCAAAGGAGGAGCTGTAGTGTGCGCGCAGGTAGGAATGGCAGTGAAGTTGATGTACTGCGGCTCGGAGGAATACACGAGGAAGTCGATATCGGAACCTGCCTCCCCGGGTCCATGATTGGCCACGGTCAACGCGACCATCCCTGAGTCTCCCCCGTTGGCGTAGGCGCTGCACACCACGTTCCAGGAGATTGCAGTCGCGCTCTCGAACTGGCAGTTGCTCTCAGCCAGCTGAGTGCTCACCTGAGCGCTCTGAATCACCGGACTTGGGATGCCTCCGCAAGCCCACGAACACGTCGTCTGCCCAAACACGTAGATGCCCAAGCCTGCTGCAGTGAGCAATAGGATAAGCACGGAAGCAAGGACGACCCTTCTACGTCGTCTCTTGAGGTCGCGAGTGGCATCCGTGCGGGGCGTCATCTAAGCCGTTCGCTCCTGAAGTCCGCACGTTATGGCCGGGTGGCCGTAAATGAGGCAGTATCCGCGACCCGCACCATAGAGGTTGGGCACCTGAATCGCGCCGATACCGAAGTAGGCATAAGCTACTGAGCCTGAACCGTAAATGTAGTTATCAAATAATGGACACTTCGAGTCCTGAGAGATACTGCACACGGGCACGACTGGGATCTGCACTGCTGGAACCAGCAAGAGGGCTGAGACCATGCCTATTGCTGCCAAGACCAGTACGGCTTTTGATGCTTTCTTCATGCTGGTCGATTTTCACCGACCTCCACTTCGCTATACGCCTTTGTCCGAA
>CAYWSR010000429.1:0-2041 GCA_964460385.1 uncultured Occallatibacter sp.
ATTCAGACGGTCAACAAGCTCCACTACCACGAGTTCCTCCTGCGCGACGGCGCGGACATCGTCCACAGCTACGACGTCACCGGCTATCCCGAAATCGCGCGCCAGGATCTGCAGTTCTTCGCCAAGTCGCAGTTGCCCGACGGCAACTTCCTCTCGCAGTCGCAGCAGTACGATGGCTGGGGCGAAGCTGTCTGGGCCTATGCGCAGCACTATCGCCTCACCCGCGACAGGGACTTCGCCGAGTGGGCGATTCCGCAAATCGATCGTGCGGTTGCCTGGCTCAAGCAGGCCCGCGCCGCCGACCCGCTCCACATCATGCCGGCCAGCGACGTGCGCGACAACGAAATGGTCCCGGGCCACCTCACCGGTTACAACTTCCTCGCGCTCTCAGGCCTGCGCCTCGCCTTCGAGATGGCGCGTGAAACCGGCCACCTGGATATCGCCCTCGCTTGGGAGACCGAGTACCACGACTATCGCGCCGCATTCCTGAAAGTGCTCGATGCCCAGGCCGCAGCCAACAACGGCTACATCCCTCCCGCGCTTGATCGACAGAAAGGCGGCTTCGACTGGGGCAACCTGCTGGCCGTCGTCCCCGAGCCCACACTCGATGCTCACGACCCCCGCGTCACCGCGACCCTCAAGGCCACGCAGGCCAAGTATGCCGAAGGCATCATGACCTACGCCGACGGCGAGTTCCTCCACCACTACCTCACCATCAAGAACACCATGACCGAGGTGATCCGCGGCGGCCCCGAAGATCAGGCCCAGGCGCTGCGCGAGCTCTATGCGCTGCTCGTTCACACCAGCTCAACCCATGCCGGCTTCGAATTCGCGATTCTTCCCTGGGGCGATCGCAACTTCCAGGACAATCTCGCTCCCCATGGCTGGTTTGCCGCCGAGTACCGCACCCTGCTGCGCACCATGCTCGTTCGTGAAGAGGGCGTGCCACTGCGTGGCCGGCTTCACCTGCTCAGTCTTATTTCTCCCGCCTGGATCGGCCGTGGCAAGGAGATCGCCCTCAGCAACGCGCCCACCTGGTGGGGCAAGATCGCCTTCCGCCTCACCCAGCCCACCGAGTCCGAGGCTCTCCTCACCCTCACGCCGGAGTTCACCGGGCCCTATCCCACACAGATCGTCATCCACCTGCCCTTTTTTATGGATGTGAAAAGCGCAACCGTCGACGGCCAACCGGCTAGCCGAGCCGGCGACACGCTCGTTGTTGCTTCAAGTGCGAAAGAGATTCACATTCACCTGCACTGGACCCCGCGCCCCGATGCTCCGCACATGAGCTACGACCGCGCCGTCGCCGACTACAAAGCCGAATATGCACGCCGTTATCAGGAACTGATGCACGGTCCGGCGCACTAGAGAGCCTCTCATCCAGGCGACCATGAGTCAGGGCTCGACTTCAGTCGAGCCGAAGAAGGGCACAAAATGTCGGGGCTTCAGCCCCTGTCAGAGATGGCAGTCTCGTAAGCCACACGTGTGCCGAGGTCCCCTGGTCGCCCTCAGCGATCTATTTCAGCTCCTGCACCGTCGAGCCCTCGGCGGTCTGCGGAACAAACTGATCGTCGGTCAGCGTCTGATTCTCTTTTACCGCTTCCACTTCCATCACGATCTGGATCTCTTCCACCGGGCGCTTGATGATGATCGACGACGGATAGCGGCTGCCCTCAAAGTCCTGGTAGTTTGCATAGAACACCTGCGTCGCAAGCACCCCGTCGCTGTCGTAGATATCCTGCTGATAGGGCATCAGGTCTTCGCGATGGAAGTAGACCACCCGCAGCGGCAACATCTTATGGCCGTCGCCCGCATGCTGCATCAGGGTCAGCTTGTACTCGGGAATCGCAAACAGGTGCTTGCGCGCCGGGTCTTCGACGGTCTTCGAGTCTTCCACCACCATGTACTCGTCTTCCGGCTCAAGCCCTCTCACCAGCAGCGAGTCCAGAAAGAAGTCGGGCCGCAGATTCTCCAGCGCATTCACGCTCTTGCTCTTGTGCTTGTTCAGTCCCTTGATCACCCGCTTCTGCGTCGGGATCGA
>CAYWSR010000430.1:0-2036 GCA_964460385.1 uncultured Occallatibacter sp.
AAGCACTCACTGACGAGTTCCGATGGGTTCACCGGCAAAGCGAAGGTGACGCTACTGTGCGGCGCTGGCGTGAAGGCGGAGCAGGTTGTCAGTTATCATCGAGGTATCGCAGGGGATTTGCATGGGATTGCGGGGCGCGGGGCGATTTGCGCGCGTGTGAGAGGGAGTTGCTTTGGCAGAGGGAAGAGAATCGGCGATGGTGCAGGATGGTACGGCAGGAAGCGGTCCGGAGGCAGGTGTGCGCCAGCCGTTGCGCATTGCCATCTTCGGATTTGGGACGGTGGGGAGTTCGGTGGCGCGGATCCTGGTGGAGTCGAAGCCGCAGGGCCTGGAGCTGACGCATATTTTCAATCGAGGCGTAGCGCGGAAGAGGGTGGAATGGGTTCCAGCGAGCGTGACGTGGAGCGAGGACGCGGACGCGGTGCTCGGGTCGGATGCGGATGTGATTGTGGAGCTGGCAGGGGGCCTGGAGCCGGCGGGCGGGTGGGTGCGCAAGGCGCTCGAAGCCGGGAAGAGCGTGGTGACGGCGAACAAGAAGCTGATCGCGCTGCATGGGTTGGAACTGGAACGAATTGCGGCGGCGAAGGGCGGGCATTTGAAGTATGGCGCCGCTGTGGCCGGCGGAGTTCCGGTGATTCCGGGTCTGGAGCAGGGTCTGGCTGGAGACCGCATCGAGCGGATCGAGGGAATTCTGAACGGAACGTGCAACTTCATCCTCAGCAAGATGGAGAGCGGGGCGGAGTACGCGCCGGTGCTGGCCGAGGCGCAGGCCAAGGGCTATGCCGAAGCCGACCCGACGGAGGATGTGGGCGGATTTGACGCGCGGTCGAAGCTGGCGATATTGATGCGGCTGGCGATGCGGGTCGCGGTGAATCCGGAGGAGATTGTGCCGAGGCCGATCACGTCGGTTTCGGCCGTGGACTTCAGTTATGCGCGCGACCTGGGATGCACGATCAGGCAGGTGGCGCGGGCGGAGAAGACGAACGGCGAAGTGGCCGCGACGGTGGGGCCGATGCTGGTGGACTTGCATTCGCCGCTGGCATGGTCGCGCGGCACGGAGAACATGGTGATCCTGAACGGGCACTATGGCGGGGACGTGGTTTTCTCGGGGCATGGAGCGGGCGGGCATCCGACAGCGGTGGCGGTGGTGAGCGACCTGCTGGCGCTGGCGCACGGATCGCGCAGGGTTGAGATTCCATCTGCTCCGGCGGTGCTGAGCGCGGAGTTTGAGGTTCCGCACTTCATCCGCTTCACGGTGGCCGACCGGCCAGGGATTGTTTCGGAGATTACAGGAGCGCTGGCACACGAAAAGATCAATATTCGCGCGATTGTGCAGAAGCCGGGCTACCCGGCGGAGGCGCTTCCGTTTGTCGTTACTGTGGAACCGTGCAAGAGCTCGGCGTTGAAGCGGGCGCTCGAAGGGATCAAGAAACAGGACTACATGATTGGCGAGCCGCTGGATTTGCAGATGCTGGAGTAACAGGGGTTAGTGGTTAGTGATTAGTGGTTAGTTTTCGGTTGTCAGTTTTCGGTTGTCGGGGGTCAGGGAACAGGGACTGGGATAGCTGTGATTTGAGGCGACGGGGCGTAGATGCGGGGGGCGGGGATGATCGATTCGATTTATCGGTGTGAGATTTGCGGGGAAGAGAGCCAGAATCCGCAGAAGTGGATCGTGATTCAGTGCAACAGCGAATCGCTGACGGTGTTCAAGTGGAGCAAAGAGGCGGCGGACACTCCAGGGGCGCGGCACTATTGCGGAGAGAGTCACGCGCAGGTGTACATCAGCAGGTGGCTTGAGGCGCTGTGCGGGTGAGGGCCCGGGGGATTGCCGATTGTGGGGCAGATGTGGTTTTGGTGCGGGCGAGAGGCAAAGGGGGCGACGGCCGCAGATCCTTCGGCTATCCTTCGGGCAAGAAATGCGAAAGCAGGTCCTTCGACTCACCACCCCCAAGCTGAACTACGCTTGGGGCCCCGTTCGCTCAGGATGACAGCGATTGTGATGGGGCGGGCCCGGTTGATTCGCGGATGACGAATTC
>CAYWSR010000431.1:0-2012 GCA_964460385.1 uncultured Occallatibacter sp.
ACGTAAAGAAGATAGTTGTCCTGCGCAGCCTTCTCGGTGCTGAGCAGATCATCCTGAATAACAGCATCTTCGCCCAGCTGCTGCGCTATCGCCCGGTACGCCGTCTCCTGCACCGAGGTCGCTGCCTCGCGGGCTTGCAGCGCTTTCAACTGCACCTGCATCTGCTGCAATTCCGATTTCGCCCATTCGTAGTGCTCATTCTTGTCAGTTGTTTCATCCCGCAGCGGCAATCCATTTTCCGTCGCAATCATCGCTTCGTTCTGCGCAATCTGTCGGTCGACTTCCTGCACCAGGCGATGGCCAGGCTCGAATTTTGTCAGCAACTGGGTCCGCTTCAGTTGCAGATCCAGCAGGCTCGACTTCAACGCCTTCAACAGGTCGGGATTATCCGCGGTGTGAACCTGCGTGGTGGTCCGTTCCGGCAGCTTCGCGAGCAGGTCCCCAAGTTCCAATACCCGCTGTTGCGTCTCGGCCAGTTCGATTCGCGTTTGCCGATAACTGCCGTCCACTTCGCTTAACTTCTGCAGCGCCAGATCGCGCTGCTGGGCCGCCACCACTACTCCATGTCCCACCGTGAAATCCAGCAGTTTCCGTTGCGACTCTTCCAACTGTCGCCGCGATTCGTTCGTCTGCTGTTCAAAAAAATGAAACTCGCCCGAGGGGCGATGCACTTCCATATGTTTCTCCAGATACACGTTCGCCACCGCCTGCAGCACCTTCGCCGCCACCTGCGGATCGTCCGCCGCATAGCTGATCGCAATCAAATTCGTTTTCTTCACCGGCTCGACCTCCAACTTCTTTGCCAAACGCCTGGCCGCCCGCTCCACTCGCTCCGCATTCCCTTCACCGAGCCGCAGAAGGTGAAACCAGTCGCGCCCGCCCACTCCGGTCTGCTCGACCACCTTCCGTAGAACCTCATCATCCCGCAACAACTCCACTTCGGAATTCAACTCTTCCTCCGTGATCGTCATCCGCGTCAGGTCGATAGGCGCGTCTTCCGCGGCGCTCACTGGAGCGTCAGCACGCCCCCTGCGCACCAGCACTTTCATGTTGGCCTGATATTTCGTGCCCAACAACGCATACAGGATCGCCAGCGCCCACACTGCCCCCGAAACGCAGACGAAGAGCCGGCGCTGCCGGAACAGCACCATGGCGAGTTCCCGCAGGGTTGGTGGTGACACCTGTTCTCGCACGCGAATTGCGTCTTCATTTGGCATGGGGACTGTGAGATTCTTTTCTAAAATTGAGTGGGGCTTACGTACGCGCTTAGGGAGGGCTTGGTCAGAAAGCGGGCGATTTTCGAAATTGAATTCTGCGGGACAAACACCAGATCCCCCGGTCGAAGATGGGCGTCTTCCTTGAGGGTCTTGTCCTTCAGCATCTTTTTCAGGTTGAGCAGCCGCGTTTCCACCAAATCGTCATTCACTCGCCGGAACAGCACTACCTGGGAGTGTTTCGACTGCTGCGTCAACCCTCCCGCAATCTCCACCGCCTCGGCCACGGTCGTGTCCGAACGCAGTTCATACTTGCCCGGCTTGCCTACTTCGCCGCCCACAATGAAGTAAGGATGCTCAAATTCCTTCAGCGCCACCGCTGCCTGCGGATCATGCAGATATCCGTGGTAGGCCTTCTGCACCGCTTCGCTGAACTCCTGTAGGTTCAATCCTTGCACTTCCACCATGCCGGCGTCTTTTAACATCACGTAGCCGTCCGGCTGCACCGTCAGGGTCTGGTTGAACTCCGGTGCCACGGTAAAGCTCACGTCCACCACATCGCTGGGTCGTAACCGGTAGAGCGGATAGCGCTCCCCTCCGAACATGGGGTTTCTCAGGCTATCCGCTCCGCCGGGTGTTGCGGCCGTCGTGCTACTGCCTCCCGCTCCTGCCCCGGTAAAGCCGGATGGGGAAGTCTTCTGGTCTCCGCCCAGGTCTGTCTTCTCACCCTGTGCGACCGCGGCCGAACCACACTCCAAAGCCAACAGAGCAATTACGATGAATCGCACGAATATAAAC
>CAYWSR010000432.1:0-1996 GCA_964460385.1 uncultured Occallatibacter sp.
AGGGCACCGGCAACATGGAAATCATTCTCGACCGCAAGCTCGTCGACAAGCGCGTATTCCCGGCCATCGACATTCAGCGCAGTGGTACCCGCAAGGAAGAGCTTCTCATCCCCAAGGAAGATTTGCAGCGCATCTTCATTCTCCGCCGCGTGTTGAACCCTCTCTCGCCCGTCGAAGCGATGGAGCTGTTGATCACGCGCCTTGAGAAGGTTCGCAACAACGCCGAATTCCTGGCCAATATGAACCAGCTGTAGGGTTCGTTCACGATTTTGAGGCGAAATGGGTCCGCGGAATGTAGCGCCGGACTCCAGTCCGGCTGTCGTCGGGGCCTCCGGCTCCCAACCCGAACGTCGGCGCCTCTTCCTCGATTCTTTGCTCGCTGCTAAACTAATTAAGTCGTGGGGCTGTAGCTCAGCTGGGAGAGCGCCTCGTTCGCAACGAGGAGGCCAGCGGTTCGATCCCGCTCAGCTCCACCAAATCACCATCCAGAAAAGCCCGATTGTTCTCATAGATCGATCTAAAGATAGTTATTCTTCCTCTCAATCAGCCGGTGAACTCTCCCGGCAAGCCTTCAAGCCTCGGAGATTCTGCCCGAGCTCTCCGCCCCCTCACAGGCTACGGGCGATTCGTTTTTGCCGGCACCAATCCCTGCGCTCATGAGCCCTTCCTTCAGTGAGCGGGGATGCGGCGTCCATCGCGGCCCACTCGCCGATCATCGACTGCCGGCGCCATGCGCGGGCCTCTGCCCCGTCAAAGTTTAGCTTGCAATTTCATGCGGCGCTCCTCTAACCTGCCTACTCCAAGCCACTCCAGGAGCCCTACGGGCCTGTACAGGAGATTTTTGGCTGCTCGGCCAGACTCACAGCCGTCAGCCTGCCCAATCAGGATGTGAAGCTGAGGCAGGCTTGAACGACAAAGATCCCCAGAGCTCTGTTCACCTTGAGTTCGCAATTCTCTGCCACAGGGCCTGAGCTCCTTTTGCGCTGTTTCGCGCAGTATCAGGTAAGCGGAGTTCCGTTTGCGACCTCGGCCGCAACATTCCGGATACCGCCTTCACAACGACTTCAGATTGTGATTAGGCAACACCGAGACTCCGGGACGTTCATCCACAAGAGAATGGAGTACCCAGATCATGCCCAACAGCAATTCCATCGTTTGCGCAAAGCATGTCCTCGCAATCCGTTCTGAACTTCGGAGAACCATGTCTCGCTGCTTCTGGAGTAGGGAGATTGCGACGCTGGCCACACAAATCTGGGTTGGAATCCTCCTCCTCTCCGCCGGCGCGCTTGGCAACGCACAGACATGTACTGGGTCGGCGATGACCACAATCACCGGAACGGTTTACGCGCCCAATGGCATCGACCCGTTGCCGCAGGTATTGGTCTATGTACCTGGAGAGCCTGTGGCCCCCTTCACCAACGGAGTCGCTTGCGATGGGTCTGCGCAGCTTGTAACAGGTTCGCCTATTGCCAGTGCGATTACAGCTGTGGATGGTTCGTTCACGCTCGTCAATGTACCATCCGGAACGAACATTCCACTGGTGATCCAGATCGGCAGATGGCGGCGTCAGGTGGTGATCCCGAGCGTGACCGCCTGCGTGAATACTGCTGTCCAGGCGTCGCTGACTCACTTTCCAACGTCCCAGGCTGAGGGAGACATTCCGAAGGTCGCCCTGGTTACCGGCTCCGCGGATGGGTTGGAATGCGTGCTGCGAAAGATCGGCATCGCCGACTCGGAGTTTACCGACCCCATCGGCTCAGGGCGGATCAACATCTACCTCGGCGCTGGGTCACCGGGAGCAGCTATCGACGCGAACACTCCTTCGGAAGCGCAGCTCGAAGGCACCCAGTCGTCGCTGAACCAGTACAACCAGGTCATGTTTGCCTGTCAGGGCGGCCAGTACGATCCGTCCTCCGCGTTTCAGTCCAACCTGATCGACTATGCCAACGCTAAGGAAGCCGCCGGTCTCCCAATTGAGCCCACTTAGCGAACGTAA
>CAYWSR010000433.1:0-1994 GCA_964460385.1 uncultured Occallatibacter sp.
AACTCGACTACAACCTGAACGCCAATAACAAGATTTCAGCCAAATGGTATGTGGGCCAGGGTCCGCAGATCGCGCCTACGGTCTCGCTGCTGACGCCTTATTTCGAGGTGGGACCGATGCACGTGCAGAACTACTCCCTGACCTGGAACTCCATTTTGTCAACCCACATGGCCAATCAGCTGTTCGCCGGTGTCAACTACTACAACCAGTCATTCTCCGATCAGAACACCCACTATGACGCCACCGCCCTTGGCCTGAACACCGGAGTCACCGATCCGGCGCTCGCCGGTTCTCCCCGCATTCAGATTGCGTCGCCTTCGGCGAGCAGCGGTCTTGGCTCTTCCGCGGACGGATTCGACTATGTCGGCGCGACGGTGAATTCCGGACGCAACGACATCACCGGCCATCTCGACGAAGCTCTCGCCTGGACCGTCGGCAAACATGAGTTCCGCTTCGGCGGCGAATTCCGACAGGCCCAGATCGACGACTTCTATCAGAGCGGCGAGCGCGGCACCTTCGTCTTCGACGGAACCCAGGGACCCTGGTCCGGAGCCACCGGCACCGCCTGCGATGCCCTCGCCACTAAAACCCCTGGTTCCGCCCCCGCCACTTCCGACCCCGCTCACGTCTATGCTCTCGCTGACTTCCTTGCCGGATGCTTTGATTCCGGCGTGACCAGCATTGTCCAGGGCGACCCGAAGCGCCAGGTCTTCGTCAACTCATGGGCTCTCTTCGCTCAGGATGCCTGGCAGCTTTCGCCGCGGTTCAATGTCAACTACGGCCTGCGCTACGAGTACATCGGCCCGATGCACGATGGAACCAAGGATCTAAGCACCTTTCTGCCCGGGGCTACGAATGGGATCGCCATTGCCGGCGTCACCATTCCGACGCTCTATCCGCAGTGGTACGGGGGTGCCAGCCCGCGCGTGGGATTCTCGTGGCAGCCGACCAGCGACGGCAAGACGGTCGTGCGTGGAAGCTTCGGCCTGGGCTTTGACAGCCCCAACGTGGTGAACATGCTCAACTCCCGCTTCTCCTCGAACGGCGGTCCCTTCGGCGTGCAGGATAATCCTGCTGGCGCAACGCCTGTCGAAGAATCCGGCCCCGTGGTCGGCACCATTCCCTCCGGCGCAGCCTACGGCTCCAATATCTTTCTCAATGAGAGCAGCCCAACCAATCCCTGCATCCTCGATCCCAATTCCAGCAGCTGCCCCTCGGTCAATCTGTTCTCCGTCAGCCAGCATCTGCGGCCCGGATACGTCGAGAACTTCAACTTCAACCTCCAGCGCAGCCTCGGCGCAGGGGCCATCGCCCAACTCGGCTATGTCGGCAGCCAGGGGCGCCACCTCCGCGACCTGGTCGATATCAACCAGATCAACATCGCCCTCGCTACCCCGGCTCGCCCTTATGCCACTGAATATCCCAATTACGGCGTTATCAACCAGGTTCAGTCTGAAGCAACCTCCAATTACAATTCGCTACAGGCTCTTCTCCGTTTCGCCAGCTACCACCACCTCACCTCCCAGCTCTCCTATACCTGGGGACACGCGCTCGACGAAGCCAGCGAGATCTACCTCTCCAATCCTGAGAACAGCTACTGCTTCAAGTGCGAGTACAGCAACAGCGACTTCGATGTCCGCAACACTTTCACCGCCTACTTCACCTACGACGTTCCCGGTGGCAGCTCCATGAAGTGGCTGACCAACGGATGGCAGCTGAACAGCCTTGTGAATCTCCACGGCGGCCAGCCCTTCACTGTTTTCTCCAGCAATGGCGGCGGCAGCGGAAACGGGGAATATGCTGAGCGAGCCAATTTCGTCAAAGGCGTCAGCCCCTATTCCGGCGTCTCCCGCAGTGTGCAGAGCTACTCAGTGAACTGGCTCAACCCCAAAGCCTTCGCTCCCTCGGCCAACGGCGCGTATGGTGACACGCCACGCAACGTCCTGCACGGCCCCGGCTTCGAAGCTCTTGATTTCTCGGTCTTCAAGAACACC
>CAYWSR010000434.1:0-1983 GCA_964460385.1 uncultured Occallatibacter sp.
CAAGGCTTGCGGGCGCGGGGAAAAATGGGTTGCAGGCGTTGTCCCCCGCGTCTCTGCGAGACGCGAACAGAATGAAGGCGCTCAAGATTGCCGGCATTGAAGAAGCCGTCTCAAAACGATTGGACTGCCGCACTGAGTTGACACATCATAATGCCGATGGAGGTCGGTGATGTTTGCACCCAACCGGTCGGCTGCCGCGTTCGGACCTCAGCTTGTGGAGACAGCCAGTCCTTCCACCGCCTGGGATTGTGATCCGGCTTCTCTACGTCATATTCAGGAGGCCTTTCTTCCAGACACCGTAAAAGACTTTCAGGTTCAGCGCCGTACACAACAGGTTCCACTGCGCGCAGACGTTCTCTCTTCCGCGCACGGTCCATCGGCGGAATCCCATCATGTGCTTGAGCCACGCGAAAGGCAGTTCGGCAATCTGCTTCCGCTGCCGCAAGAGATCCCGGTTCAGCGGCTCCTGCTGCTTGAGGACTTGGCGCAGGACCACTTCATAATAGCCGTCCTTGTTGATCGTTCGGCCCTTCGCCTGCCGCGTGCATTGTGCTCGGCTCGGACACGCCGCGCCGCATCGGCACCGATAGAGGCGCGTGGCGGTTTCTTGCTTTCTCTCGGGTTTGCGCGTGCCGAAGTACGCCAATCGCCGGCCCAACGGACAAAGGAATTCGTCGCTTTCGGCATCGTAGGTGAAGTTCGCCCGATGAAAGCGGCTGCCGTCTCCGGCATAGTCCGCCGGCGCATTCACGAGCACTTCCCGCCCGGCGCGCTCGGCCTGTTGTATCTGATGGCCGGTGAAGTACCCGGCGTCGGCCACCGTCAGAACCGCCTGTTGGCCCGTGTTACGCTCAGAGGCGGCGATCATCGGATTGAGCTGCTCCTGGTCGTTGACTTCCCGGATCACTTCGGCCGCCACCACCAGGTGATTCCGGGCCTCCGTGACCGCTTGGGCGTTGTACCCGAGCCGCTGGCCTTCCGCGCAGGGCGCCACCCTCGCCTCTGGTTCCTTCGGATGCATCATCTTCCGGTCCGCTTCACGCAACTCCTTCAGCGCCGCCACGATGGCCTCCCGACGTTTCCGGGTGTCCGCCAGCGCCTCCGGCAGACGGCAGGCGCCTGTCTCCTCCGCCTCGTTTCGCTCCGTCTGCGCGAGAATTTCCTCAATCGCGGCGTCGAGCCGCTCCAGCTTCTTCTCCAAGACATCCCGACGCCACGCCTTCGCCGTGCTCGACTGCGCCGCGATCTTCGTCCCGTCCACCGCCTGCAACAGAAGACTGACCAAGTCCGATTTCACCGCCACCTGCACGCTCTTCTTGAACAATTCCCGCAGCGCGAGGCGATTGTCCCGCCAGAACCGCCAAAGCGTGTTATGATCGGGGGCATGGTTGCCCGTCAGCCACACCATCGCAATCGAATCGTAGCAGGCCCGCTCCAAAGCGCGGCTCGAACGGATTTTGCTGTAGTAGCCGTAAATCCAGACCTTCAGCAGCAGGTCCGCCGCGTACGCCGGGCGCCCGTCGAGCGCTTCGGGCACATGGAACCCCAACTCACTCAATTCCAACGCATCAACGAAATCCCGCACGAACCGGGCCGGATGGTCCGCCGGCACCCAGTCGTCAACGTTGGGCGGCAAGAGCAGCAATTGCCCGTAATCAGCTCGGATCGTCCGACTCATCGCGTTCCTCCTGTTGGCCAACTCTGGCCGCCGGAGTTTACCTCTTTGGACATAAAAAGTGAAAATGGGTTTTGAGACGGCTTCTGAAATGCCGGCCTATTGTCGCTGCGTCCCGATGGGACGCCGACGACCGAAGGAGATTACATGCACCCCCCTTTTTGTCCATGACGAATTCGGGGTGCAGCGCTGCCATGATTCACCTCCCCCATGCGCTTATCCTGCCATGCGCAAGTATCTGTCTCAATCGTCCGCACGCTTGACCGTGAAGAGAGGGGCGCACGCCATTCTGCACATTTTGAGACGGC
>CAYWSR010000435.1:0-1983 GCA_964460385.1 uncultured Occallatibacter sp.
GGGGTGGTGAGTCGAAAGCCTGCCCTGAGCGAAGCCGAAGGGGATCTGCGGTTGCACTTCGGAAGATAGCAGCAAACTTCAGACTCAGGACAGTAGAGAGCAGTAGCATCTACATCGACGCGGCAGGTGCAACCGCGCCTGCCGTGTGGCACTCCACCAGTCTTCCGCCCACTTTGCCGGCCACTGTGGTCTTTCCGCCGTCATCAACCGCTGCCACCTGCTTCAGCTCCTTCAGCAATTTCACCAGCCGCGCAAATCCCTGCTCCCGCGCCGTCTTGTTTCCTGGCACCGTGTTTCCCGGATCCTCGCCCGCCCGCATGAACCCATGCCCTGCACCATCGTAGGTCACGGGCTCATATGTCTTGCCCGCAGCCTTCATGGCCTCAGTCGTGGCCGGAACCGTCGCCCCAATGCGTCCGTCATTCCCCGCGTAAAACCCATACACCGGGGCAGTAATCGTGGAAACATCCGCCGGCCCCGGCCCATAGAAAACGAATGCCGCCGATAGATCCTTGCGATGCGCTGCGAAGGCGAACGACTTACCCCCGCCCCAGCAGAACCCCACAACCGCGATCTTCCCATTCGCCGCTGGCAGGTGCTTCCCATAGTCGGCCGCCGCATCCAGATCGGCCAACACTACCGCAGGGTCCAGCATCGACACAGCCTTCGTCGTTGCATCCATGCTTGTGAACTCGCTCGACCCGCCACCCCCCGGCCCGAATCCCGAGAGCAGATCGGGAGCAACCACAATAAATCCCTCCGCCGCCAGTTCGTCCGCCATCTCTTTGGCCCAGTCGCTCAGCCCGAAGATCTCGTGGATCATGATCACCACCGAGGCCTTCCCCTTCACCTCCGGGTACACCACAAATGCCTGCAGTTTGCGATCGCCATGCTTTAGGGCCACGTACTCGCGGTGGCGCGGCGATGCTTCGAGCCGGGCTTTTGCCCAGTCCTGTCCGTAAAGTGACATTGTTGTTGTAAGTGCAAGCAGCACAACGACCAGCGAACGCAGCGCAATGTTCAACGAACGAAGGGGGAAGTACGCAGTCGGTTTCATGCGCACCAGTCTAGCCGGGTAGCACGATGCCTGCAAGAAGTATTCCTGAAGCCAGCACCGGCCCATGAGCCCACCACCTCGTCTTCGATGATCGTAAGCTTGCTGCAAAAGAAACGGGCCTTGCGGGAATAAATCCGCAAGACCCCATCCTGAGCACGAACACATCCTCCATGGCCAACTCGCTGTCTTGCTGACTCGCTGACTCGCTGCGTTTACGCCATCGCTTCCCGACCCATCGGCTCAAATACCAGCGCATTCGACTTGCGATCCGCATCGATCCGTACATGCGATCCGTGCAGTACCTCGCCATTGAGGATCTTGATCGCCAGCGGATCCTGCACCATCCGCTGTAGTGCCCTCTTCAGCGGACGCGCGCCATAAGCCGCATCCGATCCGGCCTTGAGAATCAGTTGCCGCGCGGACTCCGTCAACTCCAGCGAGATCTGACGGTCTTCCAGCAGCTTCCGCACCTCGTTCAGCCGCAGTTCCAGAATCTGGCCCATCTGCGCCTGTCCCAGTGGACGGAAGATCACTGTGTCATCCACGCGATTCAGAAACTCCGGCCTGAAGTGCTCCCGCAGCACCCGCATCACGCTCTCCCGCGCCATGTCGAAATCGTGTTCGGTCATCAGCGCTTCACCCGCAAGTGCAGCCGCTCCTAGGTTCGAGGTCATAATCAGCACCGTGTTCTTGAAGTCCACGGTCCGTCCCTTCGCGTCGGTCAGGCGTCCATCGTCCATCACCTGCAGCAGGATGTTGAACACGTCTGGATGCGCCTTCTCAATTTCGTCGAACAGAATCACGGCATAAGGCCGGCGATGAATCGCCTCGGTCAACTGCCCGCCTTCGTCGTAACCCACGTATCCGGGAGGCGCGCCGATCAGCCTTGCCACGGCGTGCTTCTCCATGTACTCGCTCATGTCGAT
>CAYWSR010000436.1:0-1981 GCA_964460385.1 uncultured Occallatibacter sp.
TCTAGGGTCTAGGGTCTAGGGTCTAGGGTCTAGGGTCTAGGGTCTAGGGTCTAGGGTCTAGGAGTTAATGGTGCACGAATTGCTTGATTTAGCAAGTTAGCGCGAGAGAATTGGCGAGTTAGCGAGTTAGCAAATTGGCGGAGCAGCGCGGCGGTTACGAATTGGCGTTGCGCAATCACGAGTGAAGGGTTGGCGGGACCAGGTGGGTGGTTTTTGAGCACGCGGGCGAGGCGTGGGGGAAAGTGTCGAATGAGGCGGGGATTCCGTACATGGGCGGTGATTCGAGTCACTGCCGGGCGGCGCGAATGAGCATCTCCTCATAGACGTGAAACGGGCTAGAAGTGTGTTCTCTCGAGCGGTAGTCGTGATACGTAAGTCGTCAGCCGTGGCGCGGTTGATTCGTGTTTTTGCCGTTTTTGCAGTGGTCGCGGGCGTGGCCTGTGCGGCGTTTGCTGGCCAGGAGCCAAAGGGCCTTAAGCCTAAAGACGGGGACTGTCTTGTCTGTCACGGGGACAAGACGCTTACAACGACTGAGAGCGGCAAGACGGTGAGCCTGTATGTGGACGCGGACAGGTTCAAGCACTCGACGCACAGCCGGTTGTTCGGGTGTGTGGACTGCCACTCGGATGTGAAGGAGGCTGCGCACACAACGACGCCGAAGAAAGTAGAGTGCGGCACGTGCCACGAGCGCGAGCAGGCGGCATGGGAACGCAGTATGCATGCGCGGGATAAGGGCAAGGGCGCGTCGTGCGTGGACTGCCACGGGGATGCGCACCAGATTACAGGCGGGGGGGATCCAAAATCGCTCGTCAGTCACGCGATGATCCCGGCGACGTGTGGCCGATGCCACGGACAAAAGTTCGTGGTGGGGGCGGACGGCGTAAGCCCGCAGACCTACATGAGCTACCAGGAAAGTGTGCACGGGAAGGCCATTGCGAATGGATCAACGCAGGCGGCCGTGTGCACGGATTGCCATGGGGACCACGAGATTCTGGCGGCGAACGAAGACAAGTCGCCGATATACAAGTTCAACGTGCCGCAGACGTGCGGAAAGTGCCACGTGCAGATTTCGCAGACCTTCATGAAGAGCATTCACGGGCAGGGGATCGCGAAGGGGAACGGGCTTGCGCCGGTGTGCACGGACTGCCACGGGATTCACTCGATCAAGGCGCATCTGGATCCGAACTCGTCGGTCAGTGAGCAGAATGTGGCGCGGACGACGTGCGCGCGCTGCCATGAAGGCGTGAGACTGTCGCAGGAGTTTGGAGTTGCGGGGAATCGCGAATCGACTTACCTGGACAGCTATCACGGGCTGGCGACGGAAGGCGGGTCAGTGGTGGTGGCGAATTGTGCGAGCTGCCATGGGGTGCACAACATACTGCCGTCCAGCGATCCGCAGTCGACGATTAACAAGGCGAACCTGGACGCGACGTGCGGCCAGTGCCACAAGGGCGTGACGCAGAGGTTCACGCAGACCAAAGTGCACATGGATCGCGATGTGTCGAAGGACATCGGGTCGATCGTGGTGCGGTGGGTGCGGTGGTTCTACCTGGTGGTGATCTTCGGCGTGATTGGTGCGATGGCGCTTCACAACGGGATTATCTGGAGAAGCAAAGCGGCGAAGATCCGCGGAATGCAGAATCCGATGATGACGCGGATGAGCACAAATCAGAGGTGGCAACACCTGGTTCTGCTGACGAGCTTCATTGTGCTGGTGGTGACGGGGTTCGCGCTGAAGTTTCCATACTCGTGGTTGGCGCAGGTGCTGGCAATGGGCGAGCAAGCGCGGAGCACAGTGCATCGCGTGGCAGGTGTGGTGCTGATTGGTGCAGGCATTTATCACGTGTTTTACCTGGCGATGCTTGTGGAAGGAAGGAAGCTGATTCGCGATCTGGCGCCACGGCCGAAGGACCTGACGGATGCCTGGGGGACGATGCTCTATTACCTGGGGCTGAGGAAGGTGCGGCCGCAGTACGCACGG
>CAYWSR010000437.1:0-1977 GCA_964460385.1 uncultured Occallatibacter sp.
GAGTTTCCAGTTTCCGGTTTCCAGTTTCCACAGAATGAATGATCATCTTGATCGCCTTGGCTGCCGCTGACCGACGACCGACGACCAACGACTTTTTTGAGCATGGGGTGCACCCCTTTGCTGAGACACAGCGAGTTGATCAGTTTTGCTGTTCAGTGTAATCAAGTTGACCTTGGACAGCCAGGGCAAGGGGGTCTGGGGGAAGGGGGCCGGCGGTTGAGGCCCTCTGCCCCCAGCCTCTATTGCTAAGCCCGAGCTAGGTTGTCCACCCATACGACGGATTTCAGGACTACTTCTCCCACGTCCAGCTGACTTAAACCGATAGACAGGGGAGTCGTCGCGCGCGTCTCCCCCCCCGTTGCCTCCTCGGAGCGACAACTGTCCCCATGCGGGGAGAACTTGAGGGTTGCTACCCGCCCAGCGTTCCCTGCCTCCCGTTCGGTTGCGGCCTCAAATTCGGCCGGAGAAACATAACCCAGGGCGGAATGTAAGCGCTGCTGGTTGTAGTACTGCTCAATGAATTCCTCCAGATTCGCCCGCAAATCTTCAAGGTTTTCGTATCGGTTGGCGTAAATCTCTTCGCGTTTCAGGGTCTTAAGGAAACTCTCGCAGAAGGCATTATCGTAAGGGTTCCCCGGTCGGCTCATGCTAGGAATGATCTGCTGTTTTTCCAGCAGGTCCACATACACGCCACAGGCATACTGCATGCCTCGGTCCGAGTGGTGCACCAACCCCGGCGGCGGTTTCCGTTCCGCCAAGGCCTGGCGCAGGGCGGCCAACGTCAGCTCGGCATTCAGTTTCCGCCCCAACTCCCACCCCACTACCTTGCGGGAAAACACATCCAGAATCACCGCCAAATAAACAAATTCCGCCCGCAGCCGGATGTAGGTGAGATCGGCGACCCAGAGCTGATCTACCCCAGTTAACCGCATGCGCCGGGCCAGGTTCAGATAGACCTCGAAGCTGGGATCCGCCTGGGTCGTAACTACAAACGCTTTGGGCTGCACCGCGAGCAGATGGTCAGCGCGCAGGATCCGCAACACCCGCTTGTGGTTCACCACCAAACCGCGCTTCTCTAACTCGCGCGCAACGCGGCGATAACCCAGGCGGCGCCGGTGCTGCAGCGCAATCTCCTGGATCGCGGAGCGCACCGTCATGTCTTCCTCGATCACCCCTAAGGGCTGCAACCAGCGGTAAAAACCGGCCCGACTGACCTGTGCCAAGTAACACATGCGCTCGACCCCTAAACCGCCTTGCAGCGGCATCAACGCCCGGATTTGGTCGTAGACGCCTTCTCGCCAGCACCGCCTGCCTGCCGGCGTCGAGCTTCGATTTTCTGCAAGGCACCTTTGAAAAAATCCACTTCCAGGGTCTTCTCCGCCAACGCCTGTTTGGCCCGCTGCAGTTCTTGGCGCAGGAAGCGATAGGCTTTTTCCGAGGGCGATTTCTCGCGGAACTCGGCCTGATCGGCCTGCTTTCGCCATTTGTAGAGTAGACCGTGCTGCACCCCAAGCTCGCGCTCCAGCGCCAGCACGCTTTCGCCGTTGCGCATCCGTTCGACTGCCTTGCGACGAAACTCGCTCGCATGCCGCCACACTCTGTTTGCCACTCGCAGCTCCTTTCACTGCAAAGTGATCAATGCCGAGTGTCTCACTTTAGGGGTGCAGTCCAGGCATCCTCTCGTCGCTTAACTTGTGATCTGTACCAGGCACTGATCAAAGGATTGTGTTTGACGGGGCCGTGTGTTTTGCAATTCACGCATTCTGCTCATCGGTGCATCATGCGATGAAATCACAAAGGAGACACAGTAAAGAGTGAGGCTGATGCCGCAAGAAGGGGATGGTGGAATGACTGCGACTTGCAATGCATACGGATGCGAGATGCGCTCCATCGCACGGGGGATTTTTCAGCACGCAGTGGAGGAGAGCAGCATCGAGCGCGGCTTTGCCCGCAACCTCCACTATGAACGCGGCGTCC
>CAYWSR010000438.1:0-1974 GCA_964460385.1 uncultured Occallatibacter sp.
GGCCGAAAATCGGCGAAAAGTGACCATTTCGGGGTCTTTTTGGGCTGTTTTTGGGGCCGTTTTTGGGTCTCATATTTCTGCAACTCCTTTGTTTTCAAAATCATGTCGGCTGGCCGGCCGGTTTCCCACAGGGGGTGACATGGGTACGGGTTTTGGGTCTAATGAACTGAAAACATTTTGGTTAGAAGCTGATTTGAGTATGTTTTTGCACTTTTTGATTCGCGGTGAAACGCTGTTGAAAACGACCCGGACGGTGCAGGGTCGAGTGCTTCGTGTGCTCACCATGGCGGTCGCTCCGGGTGAGGCTTTTTGAGCTTCACACGTAGAGTGTGCGCCAAGAGGGCTTAATTATGCGCAAATGACAGAGATCAGATTTCAGAGATCAGAGATCGGGGACGAAGGGACTGGGGGACGAAGGGACTGAGGGACTAAGGGACTGAGGGACCAGGGACTGAGGCCTTCGCTGCGGGGTCGTCGAGGAAGGATTGCAGGATGAGGGTAGCGGCGACCTGGTCGACGACGCGGCGGTGCTGCTGACGCTTGTGGCCAGCCTCGTAGAGGATCTGGTGGGCTTCGCGGGAGGTGAGGCGCTCGTCCCACCGGTGGATGGGCAGACCGGTGAGCGTGCCGAGCTCTGCGGCAAAGGCCTGCGTTTTGGCGGCCTGGGGGCTGAGCTCGCCGGAGAGGTGAACGGGGTTGCCCACCACGATGCCGGCGACGCCGAAGCGGCGGGCCAGACGGGCCAACGAACGAAGGTCCTCTCTGGAAATGCTGGGCGCTGGGCGACGCCGCTCCAGGGTCAGCACCGGCTGGGCGGTAAGGCCCAGCTCGTCGGAGACAGCGACGCCGATGCGGCGGTTGCCGACGTCGAGACCGAGATAGCGGGGAATTGGTTGCAGCTTCCAGCTCCTAGCTTCTAGCTTTTAGCTCTCAGCTTCCGGCTCTCAGCTTAAAGCCCGAAGCGCGAGGATGGTTCACTTCTTGAATCGCCCCAGGAGCGCTGCGCCCAGGACCGCCCCCTGGAACCAACCGGAGAGGATCAATGCCCACCGAGTGCACACCAGGAACCAGTAGCCGGTGGACGACTGTTTGGGGAACCAGCTCCGGTCAGGCGCCCACTTTGCGTCCTGGCCCAATTTGACGAGTGGAACCGCGTTCTCAAAGGTGTAGGCGAGGGTGTTCAGCTCAGGATATCCGGCGGGCAAATTGGTTTTTGCCCTGAACGCTTTATCGGCGTCCGCATCGGTTGGGGCCAATAGCCCATGGGCCCCTGCAAACCCAAAAATGAGCCAACCGATAAGCAGAGTGAACGCGATGGACCAGGCGATGCGGAGGGGATTCTCCTCGAGCCGGAAAAATGCAACACGCACCCACCGCCAGAGCGGCCACTCCCTGGTCACCAGCAGGCACTTGTATTTGAAGAGGACGTGCTTCGCGCCGTCGGGGTCCCCCTTGCCTTCCATATACTTCGAGAGCTGCATCCATGGCTGGGCATTCGATAGCTCGTTTTCAGGCTGGCGCATGAGCCAGTCGATCCGGTCCTCGACTTTCAGTTCCAATTCCTCGGAACAAAGTGAGTTCTCGATTTGTTCTTGCGAAGGCCGCCGATGAAGCGTCAGCTCTTCATAGGCCAGACCCTCCAGATAAAGGTTTCCCGCCGCAGGCCAGCTCTCGCGGTCGTCGTGCAAGTTCTTCACCTTCGCGCCGATGAGAATGAGGCTTGCCAAGCGAGGATTCTTGATGCCCTGCCAATATAGATCGCCATTGACTACCGTGTTCTGGCAGCTGACCGCCGCGACTTTTGCGCCATCAATGGTCAGGTCGTGGCCAATGGCCGCAGCGAGAAGGCGAATGACACCCTCGGCCTCGAAGTGGTCGCGCAGGAAAACGCCACCGCCGATCTTAGCGCCATCCGCGAGCAGCGAAGTGCCCCTGGCCTTGAGCTTCGCGCCGTCGCACTCAAGATTATCGGTG
>CAYWSR010000439.1:0-1960 GCA_964460385.1 uncultured Occallatibacter sp.
TGTGGCTGGCCACTTCGGCGTCTGCCGGGGCCTCGCGAAGAGTGGGGATGAAGAGCTTTGACCAGCGATGCATAGGTAGGAGTTCAAGGACTTTCTCGCCCGCTCATCGGCGGACGCATACCACGATAAGACGCAGAATCCATTCTAAATGTTCCGGGCTCAAGGTTCCCGGATGCGTTTTGTTGTGAGTCGGTCGTTGGCGCAAGTCCCTGTGCGATACTTGCGACCATGAATTGGCAACACATTCCCTGGCATCTTCTGCCCGTTGCACTCAAGCTTCTTGCGAAGTTCGGGCTCATTCCAGGCGCCGCATTGGGTATTGGAATGAAGAAGCTTTATCAGAAGAGGCGGCAGAATCGAGCTTCAACGGGGTGGCCCTCCACCGATGCAACGATCCAGTACGGGACGGTGAGAAAGGAAGGCCCGAGGCATTATTGGGTCGAGCTGACTTATACGTATTTCGTAGAAGAGTATCGCACGGGGACGCACATTCATCGATTCCGCAAAGAAGATGAAGCCGATGAGTTTCTGCGGCAGATCAAGGACCAGCGGATTCAGGTGCGGTATAACCCGGGCAAGCCGGACGAGTCCGCGATTCTGGATCGCGACCTGGAGATGGTGGTGCTGCTGACGCCGTTGCGGGGATGAGCGTTTGATTTGGACCAAGGACAGAGGTTTCGTATCCCGCCCTTTTGCGGTTTCTTCTCGAAAGACCGCGAAAGGACGGGGCACGGAGCGCTCAGTTGAGATGAGTTGCTTAGTCCTTAGCGGCGGCGGGCGGACTGGACGGCGAGATCGAGTTCGTGCTCGGCGTCGTGGAGAGCCCTCGCGGCTTTTTCGCCGTGGCCTTCCATGTCGTAGTGATTGGCGGCGCGAGCGCGGTCCAGTTCGTGGATGGCATCCTGAACATGATGATGAACGGCGTCGAGGTCGTGCCAGTCGTGGACCTGGGCGACGGCGACTCCGCCAGCGAAGGCGAGGGCAAGTGCGGCAACCATGTAGAACTTTTTCATCGTTCGTTTTCTCCTAGGGGAAGATTTGGCTTCGGATTCCTGATCCGGAGACCCGGGGCACAGGAATCGGACCTTACGCTACACGAACCCGGGCAGGAAGGGAAAGTTGTTTTTGAGTGAAAGCGGGGCTGTTCGGTTTCCTAAAACTTATCCGGCCAGTTCTGTCGACCGTGCAGCACAGCGGCAATCTCGATCTTGTCGCTCTGAACCGGGTAAGCAGCGATATAAGAGGTTCCGGGAATGACGAGTTCGCGTGTACCGGGAACGCGACCTGCCCTGCCGGACATTGGGAAATTCATCAGGCGATTGGCAGCTTGTTTGATTCTGGCGGCGACTTTACGCGCGGCAGTCGGATTGTCGCTGGCAATGTATTCGCGAATTGATTTCAGGTCAGAAACAGCGGTAGGAGACCAGCGAATCTTCATTTGGGAGCGGGCTGCTCGGCTTCCGTTCCCCAGCCTTCCAGCCACTCCATGACGCGCTCATTCGCAATGCCCTGTCCCGCCGACAACTCGGAGAGACCAGCGCGAATTTGCCGATGCTCCGGGCTATCGTGTGCGACAAGCGAGATCGTTCCGTCGCCGTTGGAGACCCATTCCACTGGTTCGCCGACAGGCAAAGAAGCTTCGGCTACCAATTCCGCCGGCATCTCGACGCTGAGGGTGTTTCCAATGCGAATGATTCGGGTGGTCATGGGGTGAACTCCTGTTGGAATGATAGCGCGGATTGGGTTGGCGGTTTCGTCGATTCAAACGATCTCTTTGTCGTCTGGAGCTTCGCTGCTCGTTTGACGCTTAAGAAATGCGTTCCGGATGAGGTGAACGGAAATCAATGCGAAGACAAGGCCAGCCATAAGACCGAGGGCGCTTCGATCCTCGGGCTGAGCTTCAGCGAAACTGGAAAGGATATAGACCGCCCAAATCAAGAAGAAGAGGGCGAAGACGATA
>CAYWSR010000440.1:0-1954 GCA_964460385.1 uncultured Occallatibacter sp.
CCGCTGTTGCCGATCAGCAGGACATTCTCGTTGCGGTCGATAAACTCTCCGACCAACAGTTCTCGGATCAGCACTTCCTTGATGCCTGGCTGCTGGGCAAAGTCGAAGCTCTCGATCGTCTTGAGCGTCGGGAACGCCGCGGTCTTGATCCGGCGTTCTGTCGCCCGCTGCTGACGCTCGATCAGTTCTCGCTCGCACAGTTGCAGCAGGAAAGTCTCGAAAGGTTGATTCTCTCTACCGCAGACGGCTGCCACGGCTGCGTACTCTCGCAAAAACGTCGGCAGCTTGAGTTGCTTGAGGTGGTGCTCCAGCAGGACGGTTGCCTTGCGTTCAGACATGGGCCACCCCCCGCAGGCGGCCGTAGGATCCCAAGTCTGTCGCGGCCACTGTCACCCCGGAGAGGTGCTCCCGCCCAGCCAGGTGGAAGGTTTTGAGTTCCGGCCGCTCGGAGGGGATCAGAAGCTGCTTGATCGCATCGGCCGTCGGGGCCGTCCACCGCAGGGCATACCGAACCGCAATGGCCAACCGTCCCAGCGGATAGTCCCGCAGGAGAAGAAGCACTCGGATGTATTCCCGCGTACCATCTTCCCGCTTGGCCTCCAAACGGCGGCGCAGGGCGGCAAAGTCTTCGCCTGGATCCCAGTTCTCAAAGGGCCGGGCATGGTCCAGGCTGCCGGGCTTGCGATCCAGCAGCGACAGGTAATGCACCGGATCGAAAACCTGCTTCTCCTTCTCCCAACACCGCGCGTGCTGGGCGACTTCTCTCCCGCCATGGTAGATGCTTACCGTCTGGACCGAGGCCCTGATCACCACCGGTCGGTGCCCATACTCCACCGGCACCGAGTAGTCGTTGGTGTCCAGCCGCACCAGCGATTCGCTCGTGGCCGTCGTTGAGACCAGGCGTCGTGGATCGAATCGGTCGGCCGGGATCACCAAGCCCGCCACCTTGTCCTCTTCCAGCAGTTGCCCCTTGGAAAGGGTTTTGCCCCACAGCCGTCGAGTCATGTCCGACCGGCAGCAGGTCAGCAGGTGGGCGTTGAGTTCGGCCCAGTCCGCCACCTGCGGAACGGGAACCAGGAAGTTCTGACGGCTGTACCGAACCGCGCCTTCCACCACGCCCTTCTCGTTGGCCCGGCGAATGCGGCAGAAGTATGGCTCAAAGAGATAGTGGCCCACCAGACGGCCGAAGGCGGCCGTGAGCTTTCGCCGGTGAGCTCCGGTGATCTGCGTCACCGCTACCTTGGTGTTGTCGTAGCTGATTCGACGGAGCACGAAACCGAAGAATTGGAACGCTCGGACATGGGCCTCCAGGAACGCCTCCGTGCATTCGCGGGGGAAGGCCATCACGAACATCGCGTCGCTGTGGACCAGGCTCATCACGAAGAAAACCACCTTGGTCAACTGTCCGCCGATACAGGCCACGGCCTGCCCGAAGTCCACCTGGGCCTCGCCCGGCGGCTGGCTCAGCGGCATGAAGACCTCCTTGGGGGCCTTCTGCCTCAGTTCGCGGACGGCGTCCTTGACCGTCGTATAACCGCCCGTGAAGCCTTCTTTGCAAAGAACTTGCCACATCCGCTTGACCGTGTACCGCTGCTTGCGGGGCAGATCACGGTTGGCCTCGATCAACTCCCCCAGCCGACCCAGCCAGGGAGCGATCACCGACTTCTCGCTGGCTTGCTTCCGCACATACCCGGGCGGGACCGGATTCTCCAGAATCCGCCGGAGGGTGTCCCAGTGAATGCTGAACCGCTTGCATGCCGCCCGCTTCGAGATCTCCTCAACCTGTACCGCTCGTCGAATGTCTATCCATCGTTCCATGTCCGTATACACTCCTCGACTCCTTTCGTCCCAACGGGATCATTCCATCCCGTGTGAGACTACGGAAGTCATTGTCCAGGAGCGCTACGTAATTGCCCCGCCCGCCCCGCGCCACGGTTTTGCTCCGCCCTTTACA
>CAYWSR010000441.1:0-1952 GCA_964460385.1 uncultured Occallatibacter sp.
GCGTCCACAATGCCGCGCTCTTCGCCAAAGTTGGGCAGCGTGATGATGATGCCGTCAATCTCTTCCGCATGTTTCTTGAAGAGCTCGGCGCACTTCTGCGACTCGGTGTAGGTTTCCACCGCGCCATACTTCGAGTCCTCGGGTCCGAGCACCACGGCCTTGGCGCCTGCTGCCTCCAGCACTGCAATAATCTCTTCGCGGCCAGTCTTGGCCAAATGATCCGGAAAGAATCCGCGATTTCCCACCACCACGCCAAACGTCATGGTCCCTTGCGCTGCCATAATATGATTGCTCCTTATGTCCGCAGTTGCTGCTTAACCGTTGCGGCCCGGGCGAAAGCGCACGCCGTAGAAGAGGCCGAGCGCCAACAACAAGCCACCCCACCAGACCGGCGCGTGCAACTCAGACAAGATCACGTTGGAGGTGCGCCAAGCCCCGCTGTACCACTCAAACGTCCCGTAGCCCAGAATCATTGCGCCATAGATGATGAGAAGAACTCCAATGAAAAACCAGATCGAGATCCCTGTGTTGTGCATGGTGTTTCCTCTCTACCAGAAGTAAATGTTGAGGGCCAGGAAAATCACAATCGCGATCGCCGTCCAGAACCACTCGTTCTTGTAAATCGGTACGGGCTCCTCGGTCGGCAGCGGGGTTGCGCCATAGACCACCCCGGCAAGCTCAGAGACAGGCCGCGGCTTGGTGCAAAGGCTGACGATCACGTTCACGCCCACCGAGGTGCTGACCGACCAGAGGGCACGGTACATATTCTCCGCCATGTCTTTGGCGTCGGGCGAGATGGCCACATAGCGCAGCGCGGAGGGGTCGGCCTTTACCCAGGCCCAGAGTCCGATGGAAGTCAGCGTGCCGATCAACAGGCCCCAGAATCCGCCCGCCTTCGTTGCACGCTTCCAGAACATACCCAGCAGCACCACGCCCAGCAACGGTGAGATAAAGAAGCTGAACAGCGCCTGCACATAATCCATGATGCCCGCCGCATTCATCACCAATAAAGCTGCGCCAATGGAGATGAAGACTCCGATAACGGTCACCCAGCGGCCCACAAGAACATAGTGCTCGTCGCGGGCATGCTTGACGATGTGCGGCTGATAGATGTCGTAGGTGAAGATAGCGGTGAAGGCGCTCACGTTGCCGGCCATGCCGCTCATGAATCCGGCGATGAGTGCGGTGATACCCAGGCCGAGCAATCCCGGTCCCAGGTAACGGACCATCATCAGCGGCAGCACTTCGTTATAGCTGTGCAGGCCGGCGCCCGGGTTCGCAGCGACCACGTTTTCGCCCACCAGGTGCATCAGGCTGCCATCCGCATTCTGCAAAACCACCAACCCCAGCAAGCCAGGCAGAATCACAATGAACGGGACTGCCATCTTGAAGAATGAGCCGATTACCGGCGCCAAACGCGCTGAGCGCAGGCTGTTGGCCGCCAGCACGCGCTGCACGACAAGGAAGTCGGTGGTCCAGTATCCGAAGCTGATGGCGAATCCCAGGCCAAACACGATACCCGTCCAGTGGATGCCCATCGGGTTGTCGGCAAAGTGGCCCATGCTGCGCCACATGTGCGTGTAATCCCCGGCAGGAACCAGTCCAGTCTGGATGTTGTGGGCCAGGCGAGCCTTGAAGCCGCTCCAGCCGCCGGTCTCGATGAGTCCCAGAATCGGCACCAACAGCGCACCGCCCCAGATGAGCACAAATTGCAGCACCTCGTTGAAGATCGCCGAGCGCAATCCGCCCAGCGCGACATAAGCGGCCACAGCCAGCGAACTTACAATGATGGAGAAGTAAAGATTCCAGCCCAGAACAATCTTCATCACTTCGGCCATCGCGAACATGTTCACGCCGCTCATCAGCACCGTCATGAAGGCAAAGGAGACAGCCGCTACCGTGCTCGAACCCTGGCCGTAGCGAAGCTTCAGGTATCCCGGCACCGAGTGCGT
>CAYWSR010000442.1:0-1939 GCA_964460385.1 uncultured Occallatibacter sp.
TAGTCGAGCGCCTTTTGCGGCTGGCCCAGCTTGCCGTAGATATTTCCAATGTTGACCAGGATTGAGGCTTCCCGGTTACGATCGCCGACCTGACGGCTGAGGAGCAGCGCCTGGTTATCGTAATCGAGGGCCTTTTGGGGGTCGCCGAGATCTTCGTAGTTCAGGCCGATATTGGCAAGGTTGGAGGCCTGGTTCCCGACGTCGCCGATCTCGCGATTGACGGCGAGGGCCTGGTTGTCATAGTCAAGCGCTTTCTGCGGTTCGCCGAGCCTCTTGTAGACGACGCCGAGATTATTCAGGGAGAGAGCTTCGAGATTCCGATTGTGCAATTGTCGCGCGACGACGAGCACCTGGTTATAGGAGTCGAGCGCCTTCTGCGGCTGACTTAGATCCTCGTACGCGATGCCGATGCTGTTGAGGACTTCGGCTTCGGCGGCCGGATTGCCCACTTGGTGAAAAAAGGCCACCGCCTGCTCGAGAACATCGAGGGACTTTTGGGGATCGCCGGTAGCTTCGTAGACCAGACCGATGTTGGTGAGCACCTGGGCTTCAGAAAAGCGGTTGGCAAGCTGGCGATCGATCGGAAGGGCCTGGTTATACGAGTCGAGCGCCTTCTGCGAGTCACCCAGACCCAGGTAGACATTGCCCAGGTTGTTGAGAGTGGCTGCCTGGCCATCGAGATCGCCAAATTGGCGATAAATGGGTAAGGCCTGGTTGCAGAGATCGATGGCTTTTTGTGGCTGGCCGAGATGCCTGTAAACCGTAGCGGTATTGGCGAGGATATTGGCCTCGCCATCCAGATCGCCCGCGTCGTGGAAGAGAGGCTGGGCCTGGTTGAAGTCGTCCAGAGCCTGCTTCCAGTCGCTGCTGCTCCTGTAAAGGTTGCCGAGATTGTTCAGGGTGACGGCCTGGTCGAGACCGTCATCGATGTGGCGAAAGATGGCCAGTGCTCGGTTGAGAAAGTCGGCTGCGGGCTGGGATTGGCTCAGGCCCATATCGACGACTCCGATGCTGCGCAGGACGATGGCTTCGGTTTTCTGGTCGCCGCTTTTTTGCGCGATGGGGAGGGCCTGGCTGAGGAGGTCGAGCGCTTTTTGGTTTTGGCCGGCGATGAAGTCCGCGGAAGCGATGCCGGTGAGGGCGATGGCCTGGTCGAGCAGACCGCCGGAGTGAGTGGCCAGACCGAGCGCCTGCTGGGAAGCCGCGAGGGCCTTATCATTCTGGGCGAGTCGCCGCCATGCGGTGGCCTGACCGTTGAGGACGGTAGCTTGTTGTTTCTCGTCGTTTACGGTGCGGGCGAGGTCGAGCGCCTCGGTGTAAGAATCGAGGGCCCTTTGATATCGGGAAATACCCATGTAAAAGTCGCCGATTTGATTGAGTGCGTCCGCCTGGCGGCGGGGATTCTTTGCGGCTTGCGCGGCAGCCAGCTTGGCCTGGAGACCAGCGAGCTTTTGTTGTGAGGGGCCGGGCAATTTATCCAAGGCGGGCGGGGCCGAAGGGGTCGCGGGCGATTGGGCGTGCAGGGGGATCGAGGCGGACAGAAGAAGGCTCAGAAAAGCGATGGCTTGCAATCGCATAGGCGCGATTCTCCAGGACACGGCACGGTGCGCCATTCGTGAGAACGACTGACGCGGGTCGATTGCCGGAGCTTACCTCGCGACTGCTCTTAGAGCAACGGTTTTCTACTGGCTGAGAACAGACTGGATAGCCGGGGTGATGGCCTTGTCGAGCTGGTCGAGGTTGGGGGCGCCGGGGTCGACTTTGATGCCGGGGAAGAGATGCCACTCTTCGCTGAGGGTGAGCGACTCGCCGGGCCAGACGACGCGCCGTGGGCCGAGGAGCTCGACCTCCTGGAAGGCGCTCTCGACGTAGAGCTCGGTGTTGACGCCGTAGTCGGGATAATCGGCGCGGTTTTCGTGGGCGAAGCGCTTGACGAGGA
>CAYWSR010000443.1:0-1935 GCA_964460385.1 uncultured Occallatibacter sp.
CCCACGAGCCCGACATCGCCGAGTTCGCCCATCGCATCGTCCACATCCGCGACGGACAGATCTTCTCCGACGAGCCTTCCAAACGCTTCCGCTAGCCCGGCTTGTCATCCTGAGCATCCCGACTCGCGCGGCGAGTTACGGCGAGGAATGAACGCCTGGCGATCTGCATTATGCTGGTTTTGCTGCGGTTCGTGGAAGTAGGCTGGCTGCGCATTGGTGCTTTCGAGCCCGATCCTGAGCATGGCCCCAGACCCTGTGGTTGCGATACTGGTGACGTTGGCTGGAATGTGGGCCGCGATCCCGTTTAGGAGATTACCCAAAACTCACAGTCTGGCCTCGCCCGCAGCTCCGAGGGAGAGCGTATGCAAAAGCGGCAGAGCAAGAATCAGGTTTTGAGTACGGAGTGCATCGAGGCCAACGCGGCGGGCATCGACGTGGGCGCCACAGAAATTTATGTGGCAGTGCCGCCGGATCGGGACCAACGACCGGTTCGTTCGTTCGCTACTTTTACTGAGGACCTGCGCGCCATGGCGGCGTGGCTGGCCCAGTGCCGCATCACCACGGTGGCCATGGAATCAACCGGGGTGTATTGGATTCCGCCCTACGAGATACTGGAGGCGGCCGGGCTGCGCGTCTGCCTGGTCAACTCCAAACACGTCAAGCATGTACCCGGCCGTAAAACCGACGTGCAGGACTGCCAGTGGCTGCAGTATCTTCACTCGGTCGGCCTGCTCGATCCCTCCTTCCGCCCCGACGCCGAGATATGCGCCATCCGCTCGCTGAGCCGCCACCGCGCCAGCCTGGTCGAAACCGCAGCCATGCATGTGCAGCACATGCACAAGGCGCTCACACAAATGAATTTGCAAATCCATAACGTCCTGTCCGACATCACCGGGCTGAGCGGGCTCTGCATCCTCGACGCCATCCTGGAGGGGGAACGCAGCCCTACCCGCCTGGCCGAGCTATGCCACGGCAGCGTACGCTCCAGCCGGGAGATCGTCGTCAAATCGCTGGTGGGCAACTACCGCTCCGAGCATCTGTTCACCCTCAAGCAGTCGCTGGCCGCCTATCGCAGCTATCAAAAGCTGATGGCCGAATGCGACCTGGAGATCGAGCGGCTCATGCGCCAGCTCAACAGCAAGATCGATCCGGATCGAAAACTGCCCGCCTCGGCTCCCCGTCTCCGCTCTCTCAAACGCCGCAAAAATCAGTTCCACTTCGAGATGGGGCCGGAACTGAACCGCATCTTCGGCGTCGACCTGACCCAGATCCCCGGCATCAGCGCCCTCACCGCGCACACCCTGCTGGCCGAGATCGGCCCCGACCTCAGCCGCTTCCACAACCCCGGGGCCTTCGCCAGCTGGCTCGGCTTGTGCCCGATCAATAAGAAAAGCGGCGGCAAAGTCCTCTCCTCCAGCACCCGCCGAACCAACAGCCGCGCCAACCGGGCACTGCGAATCGCCGCCCAAACCCTGGCCCGCAGCCAATCCCATCTGGGCAGCTTCTACCGCCGAGTGCGCGGACGCATCGGAGCACCCCAGGCCATCACCGCAACCGCCCACAAACTGGCTCGCATCGTCTACCACCTGATAACCACAGGAAAGCCCTACGATGAAACCGTGTTCCGCAACGAAGAACAAAAACAAGTCCAACGCCACGAAAACCGCATCCGAAAACAAGCCAAAACACTCGGCTTCAAACTGGTCCCACTCACCGCATGAGAGACTCGTTCATTAGGAGCGCAGCGAGTCGAAAGCCTGCCCTGAGCGTAGTCGAAGGGGACCTGCGGTTGCACTTCGGAACTTCTGGTAGGAACTTTGGAGTCAGGACACCAACCGGTCACCCCCTCGCCTCCAAAATGCACAACCATTCGCTGTATGCTCAAACAATGGTCCGCTTCACCGTGCTCGCCTCCGGCTCCAAAGGCAACAGTAC
>CAYWSR010000444.1:0-1922 GCA_964460385.1 uncultured Occallatibacter sp.
AAGATCGCGGCCGATGCCGAGTTCTTCAGCTTCGGAACCAACGACCTCACCCAGACCACCTTCGGGATCTCCCGCGACGACTGCAACAAGTTCCTGCCGGCGTACCTCCAGCAGGGCATCTTCAAGCAGGATCCCTTCGCGGTTCTCGATCAGGAGGGCGTCGGCACGCTCATTAAGATGGCCACCAACAAAGGCCGCGCCGCGCGCCGCGATCTCGAGGTCGGCATCTGCGGCGAGCACGGCGGCGAGCCCGAGTCCGTCAAGTTCTGTCATCGCGCCGGACTCGACTACGTCTCCTGCTCGCCTTACCGTCTGCTCACCGCCCGTCTCGCGGCGGCTCAGGCAGCCATCGAGGAGCAGAAGATATTCAACCCGGATCTGCGCACCGGCAATTCGAAATAGCGAGTGAACCCCGGCGAGCCAAGGCGGGCTCGTCCGGGATGCAGTTCTTCGGTGAGGTAGTGTACGGACTCCGCCGCGTTTCCATAACGGCCTTATGGTACGAAACGCGGCGGAATTCCGAAGCAGCGGGCCCCTGGCAGAGGACGTTCCTACGAATCGGGAATCGGTTCGGCTTTCTATTCCCTATTCCCTACTGCCTGCATTTAAGTTCTGTCGCATGTGCAGTTCATCTGTAGTATTTGCAATCATTCCCGCCGCGGTCCTGGCAGAGGACACGGCGGGTTTCCTTTTCTGCGGGACACGCTCCGCGCTTGCAAACTCACCCACAATTACGCCGGCCAAAAATCCGGCCAGCGATTAGCCATCCCCCGCTAACCATCGCGCTCGTTACCGCAGGAATCCCCGCCGCCTCCTCCTCCCCGGAAGGCCTGCGGCCGCCTGCGCCTTTCGTAACCTTGCGCCTCCGCCCAGGTCGGCCCACTATATCCACAATCAATTCCCCGGCCCCAGCCGAAAGAGGCAACTCGAAGGAATTACCTCGAACGAATCTCGACCAAATGAAAATCGTGATGCTCGTCAATGGGAACCGCCGCTGCTCACGTTCAGGAGTTACCCATGAAAACTGTACTGCTCTCTGCCCTCGTTCTCTTCACCGTTCTGGAAAGCGTGTCGACCGCATCCGAGCCCAACGCCCTCCGCACCAGGATTCCCCGCGACGCCGTCATCCAGGGCTATCCCTGCGCAAAAGGCGATGCCTGGTTTTATCCGGATGGATCGCTTAATCAGTGCACCCTCTCCCGCACCACGGTCCTCGGAGATCTCCAGCTCCCGCGCCGCTCGGTCATCGAACTCTGGCCCGGCGGCGCCACCCGCCACCTGACCCTCCCGCACAACGCCGTCATCTCCGGATATCGCCTCAGGGGCGGAGCTCTGCTCGGACGCGGCTCTTCCCAGGACGACGTCACCGCCTTTTATCCCAGCGGCAGACTCCGCTCCATCGTTCTCGCCGGCGATCAGACCATCCAGGGCGTGCCCTGCGGCGCCGGCGCGGCGACCCCCTTCGCTGACTCCAACGACGGCGGCAACCACGTCGATTTCTACGAAGACGGCCGGCTCCAGTCCTGCAGCCTCACCCGCGACTACGGCGGCCAAAAAAACGGTCAGCGCCTAGTCCTCTCCGATGAACCGGGGCTGTTGACCGCGGGCCGCTAATCTATCCGCAACCGGCCACCCTGCCAGCTACCCCCGGCATCACCAAAGTTTCCTCGTCCCGCGACCTCCCCGCGTATATTGATTCCGACTTCCAAATCACTTTGCAGCTCGGCAGGAAAGGCACTCCCATGGAACCGGCTATGTTCCTTTTGGTCGTCCTCGTCATCCTCGGCATCTTCGTCCTCGTCACCATCGTCAAGACCATGTACACCGTCCGCACCTACACCGCCGGCGTGGTCGAGCGCTTCGGCAAATTCAACCGCATCGCCCAGCCCGGCCTCCACTTGCTAGTGCCCTGGTGTGAAACG
>CAYWSR010000445.1:0-1915 GCA_964460385.1 uncultured Occallatibacter sp.
CGGCAGCGCCACCCGCGTCGCTTCTTCTCCCGACAATCACCCGCCGTTGCGCAAATCCATCCCCATCAGCGCCGCGGCCCTGGCCGGCATTCTGTTCCTCGGGTTCAAAAAATCGAGGAAAGCCTGGTCGGTCCTGAGCTGCCTCGTCCTCGTCGCAATGCTCGGCTTCTCCGCCGGATGCGGCAGCAGTAGCGGCACCGCCGGCTCCGGTTCCACAACCAATCCGACCAGCACCGAAGTCGCCACGGGCGCCTATTCCATCACGCTCGTCGGCACTGACACGACGACCGCTAGCCTCACAGCCGGCACCACGTTAACCCTCACCGTGAACTAAATCCGAACGGGAGGACCGAAAGGGCAAGGAAGGCCTGCACTTACTTCGCTGATTCCTGCAGCAGCTCCGCCAGGTAACCCTGCCAGATCGCCGCCATCGTGTGCGTCCCGTGTCCGCGCGTCTGCTCGGTAATCGGCAGCAGCACATATTTGCCGCGCGGCACTCTCCTGATCATCTCCGGCATGATGTTCAGCTCCGGCGGATTGATGAAGTCGTCCGCCGAATTCACCGCCATCACCGGAACTGTGATCGTCTCCAGCTTCGCCGAAGGGTCGTAGTTGCGCGATGAATTGAACGCGTAGAGAAAATCGTTCGCATCCGTCGTCGAAAAATGCGAGTTAAGAAAATTCTCCAGATACGCGTCGGCCTCGTCCCGCGTCGGCTGGTGCTCCTGCATCTGCAGCGGGCTCGACGACATGATCATCAGCATCTCCAGCGCTGTCCGCAATCCTGGCGGCTGCGCAGTATAGTCGCCGCCCTTCCACGCCGGATCCCCGGTGATGCCATCCATCGCCATCTTCCGCATCATCCGATTTCGCCCCGCAAGCTGCACCGGCAGGCACGCCAGCGGCATCAGCGCATCGCTGAAATCCGGATATGTCTCGCCCCATACCCAGGAGTGCATGCACCCCATCGACGTCCCCAAAATCAGTCGCAGATGATCGACGTGCAACCCTTCCGTCAGCAGCAGATGCTCCGCCGCCACCATGTCGTCGTAGTCGTACTTGGGAAAATGCGCATGCATCCCGTCGCTCGGCTTCGCCGACCCGCCATGCCCAATGTCGTCCGGCAGCACAATGTAGTACTTCGTCGCATCCAGCAGCTGCCCCGGTCCAAACAACACCCCGGCAAAATACGGCGCCAGAAACTGTGCTCCCGTTCCACCCGTCCCATGCATGATCAGCACGGCGTTGTCCACGTGCCCCTGCGCATCGCGATGCAGCGCGCCCAGCGTACGGTAGTGCAGCTTCATTTCCGCCAGCGACTCGCCCGACCCGAAATGAAAATCGTGAGCGACATAGTCGCCTTGCTGCACCGCGGGACCCGCCTGCGCAACGCCCCATCCCGCACCCATCGTCAAAGCCGCAATCGCGACCACCCGCAGCATTCTCGTCATCATCCCTCCTGAAACCGGCGCCGCATCAGCATAAATCAGAGCCGCTCATCCTCGTTCGCCCCCAGAAATGGTGCCCCTAAAAAAACTGTTAACCAATCCCCCCTCATCTCCGTATTACTCGGTGCAATGGAAATTCTGAGAAAGAGGTAAGACCATGCAGACCGACGTAGTTGCTCTCATCGCCGTCTTCGGCACCATCTGCTTCATCACCTGGACCATCTTCTCGTCGGTGCGCAAGCTCAGAATGGCCCGTGTACAGGCCGGTGTGCAAACCATCCTCCTCCCCCGCTTCGACTCCGCGCAAAACATGGCCGCCTATGCCCAAACCGAAGCCGGAAAGCAGTTCCTCACCGGTATCCGCTTCGAACAGGAGACGCCCTTTGGCCCCATGCTCGCCTGCGTCCGCTGGGGTATTGTGATCATCTTCCTGGGATCTGCCCTCTGTATCCTGCGCGCCATGGGCG
>CAYWSR010000446.1:0-1904 GCA_964460385.1 uncultured Occallatibacter sp.
AATCTACCCGGCTCGACCATTATCAATGCCAACACGTCGGAGGTGACGTCAGCCGCCGGCTACTTCTCCACCTGCCCGCCAGCCACCATCAAGCTGAACATCAATGGCTCCACGTCGGCGACGGTCACGCCGAGTTCGCCGCAGACGGTGGTGTCGCAGGTGACCGACACGAATGGCGCGACCATCAACGGCCTCAGCCTGAGCTACGCCTCCACCGAGCCGCAAAACCTCAGCGTCAGCAGTACGGGCCTGATCACCGCAAGCTTCCCCAGTCATGCCACAGTGAGCGCGATTTGCCAGCCCCCGAGCTGCAATCCCGCGCCTGTGAATCTCATTGGAACCCTGGGCAATGGGATGCCGGTCACCGGCAACATCGTCACCGTCAACTCACCGGGGCCCAGCAGCAACCAGATCTGGATGGCCTCGACGCAGTCGCCTTATTTCTCTGAGGTCGATTTGACGACTGGCGGAGCGGCTGCGCCGGTACGACTGCCCTACACGCCCAACTCGATGGTCATGAACCAGGGCGGCACGACCCTGTATTTCGGCAGCTACTACGAACTGATGATCTACAACACGCTCGGCAACTCGCTTTCGAAGGAAGTCACCTCGGTGCCGGGCGTGGTGCTCGCGGTGTCACCGGCCGGATCGACGGTGGTGATCAACGATCAGCTTCGGCAAGTCATTTATCTCTACAGCACCTCGGCCAGCTCGTACACAAGCATCGGAGGGGTTGCCAGTCGCGCGCAATTTTCGCCGGATGGCACGACCGTCTACATCAGCGGGCAGGATCCCGTCACCGGTCAGAACACGCTCTTCGTGAACAACAGCAGCTCCGGCTGGTCCAGCTACCCGCTCAACAACCAGCCTGCCTACAGCTGTCCTCTGGAAGCGGCTGGTTCAGCCGAGGTGCCGGCCTACAATCCGTCGTGGGATCCCTTCTGCGGACCGTCGCTGACCATCACAGTTCCCAGCGTAGCGGCCTTCCTCAGCGGAACCTCGACCGCCGCCAGGAGCTTCTGTCCGAACAGCAGTGCCAACCCGCCGTATTATCCGCCGGCAGCCGATGTGAATGCGACGACGACGCAGCTGACGGCAACCCCCGATGGCAACCATATTCTCGGGACGGACGGAACCACGTTCTCGGATATCTGGCTCTTCCAGGGAAATACGCCGTCGGGAGCGACCGGCGTACCCATCGGGGCCTGCCCGGCGTATGGCGGAGGAACCCCGCTGACGCTGACCACGTCGTTCGCGCAGGGGACGCTGCCCGTGTCGCCGTCAGAAGTCGTCGAGGTGGTTTCGTCCCCTGATTCGAGCGTGGCCTTCGTCACGTATAACGCGGGCACGGCGGCCGGGCTGCTGCCGTATTACAGGCCTTCGTCCACGGCAGGCGCACTCGGCGCGGTCGGCACCCTGCAGCTTTCCTCGGGCGCGCTGGCTCCGTTTGCGGGTATCTTCAGTCCCGATGGCTCGATCTTTTTCACCAGCACGAGCGGGGATAACCTCGTCCATATGGTGAACACCACCACATTGACGGATACGCAGACGATCAATCCGAACCTCACGAATGGAAAAGGCGTCACAGTTCCCGCGCAGTTCCTCGCCGTGAAGAGCCGGCCGACGACTTAGTACAGCTGAACCTTCCGGGATTGCGGCCAGCCAGCCTGGCCCTTTCCTTTTGAGCGCGACTAGCATGCAAGCCGGGTCGCTTGCACGGGGCGGTACACTAAGACCCATGTCGCGCATCGCCATCATCTCGAAGCCGCAGAAGGTCTCGATCTCATGTTTCGCCTGGGCGGTACACCTGGTCAACTCTTGCGATGAGCGGAGCGAGCTTGTCCCACCGCATAAGTGCGATCGACGCACCCCGAAACAAGTGGCGAACCGCGAGAAATTCGCTC
>CAYWSR010000447.1:0-1866 GCA_964460385.1 uncultured Occallatibacter sp.
ACCGAGCTGAACCAGGCGGTGCGCGAGTTGCAGAATGGGACGTTTATACGGCGCGGGTGAGCCGGTCAAGGTGCTTTTATCGCCTTTGATTTTGTGGGATTTGCTATACTTTGCGTAGTCTCGGAAGGGGTGGGAGATTCTTCCTTCCGGAGTTTGGCTACTTCAGCAGTAGCGCCAGGACCAGGATTACGAGAGCCATTACGAACCGCCAGTCAACGGCGATGGTAACGGCAACCCGCATCCAGGACGATTTCTCATCCAATCGTCCTCACCTTCTTTGCGTTGGCACGGCCCGCAGGTCGCTTCAGACGGCCTGCGGACCGACGGCCCAATCTTCCGGACCGGACAATTTCCGTCCCGATTTAGCGCCGCCGTTCGCACACACGCAAAAGAAGCGCAAACAGTCTACAACCTGGATTTTGTTCCGGCCTGTGCTTTGATTCACAGGCGAATGAGCACACGCTCGCAATTTGGGGCTGGGTCTATTCACGCTGGGCTGGAATTGCGCATCAACTGGCAACTCAGCCAGGTAAGATATTCATCGGCGTGAGGCCGCGCCGGCGCAATCTGGCCCGGCGTCGCGGCGAAGGATCAACTCCTGGGGAAGCAGCCATGCTGCGTAAGCGATCTTTACTTTTCATCGGCGGAGTCTTTTCGGCTGTTGCGCTGCTCTGTTGCGCGTCGCTGACACATTGGTCTTTGGCTCAGAGCCGGGCCGGAGCTGGTGATCACTCCGACACAGCGACGAAGGCAAGCGAGTGGCCGCAGGCGGATCGGCTCTTTCGATCGGATCCGCATTGGCTGGGCGGGGACGCTGCCTTTTCTTTCGATTTGGGCGGCGGACGTGTGCTGTGGATGTTTGGAGACTCATTCATTGCCGAGAATCCGGGTGCTACGCGGCGTCAATCGGCATTTGTCCGCAACAGCGTGGCGATTCAGACGGGCTACGATCCTTCACGGGCCACAATCAAGTTTTACAGCGGACGAAGAGCCGGCAGACCCGGCGACTTTGCGCAGTCGCAGGGCGAGACCTGGCGCTGGCCGATGGCCGGCATCCGGCTGGGAGATCGCCTGCTGCTCTTCTACATGCGCGAGGCCCGCGATCCCGGCAAAGACTCTCTCGGATTCAGATCTGTAGGCTGGAATGCATTCATGGTCAGCAATCCGGACGCCGAGCCTTCAAAGTGGACTCTTCGCCCCCTGGCTGGACCGGAAATGAACGGAAAGGTTTTGGTTGGTATGTCGGTGGTTCGCTCCGGTGAATTCATCTCCGCCTTTGCCCTGAACGATGCGAATCATGACGCCTATCTTATCCGCTGGTCAGTCACGGCGGCTAAGTCAGGACAACTTACGTCTCCGCAGTGGTGGTGTGGCGCGGGGATCGGCTGGCAGAGAGATGCGACGCGACGGCAGATTGTGATTCATGACGCAGGGAGCGAATTCAGTGTGCAGCGCGACAAGCGTGGCGGCTATCTTCAGGTAAGCAGCGCGGGCTTTGGGGCAACGAACGTCGTGGTTCGGCGCGCGGCGCACCTTGAGGGTCCATGGAGCGAACCGCAAATCGTGTATCGGCCACCCGAATCCGACGCTCCCGGTGCGTTTGTCTACGGCGGAAAGTCGCATCCCGAGCTTACCGGCGCCGACCTGATTGTGACCTATACGGCGAATGGATCGGATGAACGCCTGGCTTCAGATATGACCATTTATTTCCCCCGGTTTGTGCGGGTGAACTTCGGCAAGAATGCGAAGAATGGACCTCGCCCTGAAGGTCGCTAATCAGAGCGCAGGCAGCTCCGCGATGCGGGGGTTAGTGAATGAGAGGATACTGTTGCTATGGCGACGCAGCCCATCAGCGAGCAATCGGCA
>CAYWSR010000448.1:0-1855 GCA_964460385.1 uncultured Occallatibacter sp.
CGCGGTTGCCAAGGTGCTGGGCGATGAGGGGATCGAGCTGATTCCTTCGACGGCGTATTTGGAACCGCTGCTGGCGCAACCTGGGGTGCTGACGGCTCGCGCGCCGAATGAGCAGGAGGAGCGCGACATTGCTTATGGGCGGGAAATGGCACGGGGGCTCGCGGCGTTCGATCTGGGCCAGACAGTGGTGGTCGCGGCGCAGGCCTGCATTGCGATTGAAGCGATGGAGGGGACCGACGCGACGATCAAGCGGGCCGGAGAGCTGATGCTGAGCCTGGGCGATCCGGCGTCGACACTTGATCGCAGCCTAACGGTGGTGAAGGTGGCGAAGCCGAAGCAGGATTTGCGGTTCGATGTGCCGGTGATCGGGATTCACACGATTGAAACGATGCGGGCGGCGGGAGCGACGTGTCTGGCGCTGGAGGCGCACAGGACGCTGATTTTCGACCGGGACGCGGTTCGGGCTGAGGCCGACGCCGCGGGGATTGCGGTAATCGCCCTCGAAAACAGATAATGGTCGGGCACGCATACTAGTTCACACACACGCAGTCCCCACACGCAAATCTCGCACGGACACCAGGGCCCACACGCACAAGGAGAGATGTTATGTCGAAGATTTCCGCGATTGCCGTTGGCGTCGCCGTCGTTCTGATCGTCGGGGGCATCGCCCTCCAGCGCGGCTTTGCCGCCGATAACGCACCGATGCCGCAAGAGGGGCAGGCCGCGCCCACGTTCACGCTGCCCAACCAGGAAGGCACACCCGTGGACCTGGCCAGCTACAAGGGCAAGTGGGTGGTGCTGTACTTCTACCCGAAGGACATGACCACGGGCTGCACGATCGAGGCGCATAACTTCCAGCGCGACCTGGACAAATACAAGACGCTGAATGCGGTGATCCTGGGCGTGAGCGTCGACACGGTCGACAGCCACAAGCAGTTCTGCACGAAGGACTCGCTGACTTTTACGTTGCTGGCTGACCCGGATAAGAAGGTGGTGCAGGCGTACGGGTCGCTGGGGAACTTCGGACCGATGGTGATTGCCATGCGGAATACCTTCCTGATCGATCCCGATGGAAAGATTGTGAAGGTGTGGACGAAGGTGGATCCGAACGTGCACAGCGACGCGGTGCTGGCGGCGCTGGCTGACCAGCAGAAGAAGCCGGCGTGATGGGCGAGAGTTTGGAGTTTAGAGTTTAGGCCGTTACTCAAGGCAGGATGCGCATGCCCCGCTTGGTGTGTACAAAGGACAAGTGGGGCATGCGCCGACTCAATTTCATTGCAAACTGATTGTCTGGGAACGCGCGATTGAGCTGTGCTCTGCAGTCTTCTCCTCACACGAAAGTTCCCCCGCGAAGAGATCTACGGCCTGACCAGTCAGATTCGGCGGGCGAGCGTTTCCATCGCCAGCAACATTGCCGAGGGGTATGGCGGTGGATCGAGGGAGCAATACCGGCAATTCCTCGATATCGCGATGGGCTCCCACATGGAGCTCCAGACTCAGCTGATTCTCGCGATCAAGCTGGGCTTCGGGGATTACTCTGAATTTGAGAAAGTGGAAAGCCTCGCTTCGGAGGTGGGCAGAATGCTATCAGCGATGGTCTGCGGGCTGCGGCTCGCCCTTAACTCTGGTCCCTAATTCCTAATCCATGGGCTAGGGCCCGTCCTTGATGGGTGTGATGGGGTGCTTGTTTTCGGGGGCGTTGGGGGAGACGCCAAAATCCCACACGTCGAGATTGATGACGCCAGGCGCGAGGATCTCCATCAGCGCGTACTCGCCGATGGGCAGAGGATCTTTGGGGGTGAGCTTCATCCAGTGTTTGCCGGTGAGGATCTCAGCCTTGGTTGGGACGATGTCC
>CAYWSR010000449.1:0-1844 GCA_964460385.1 uncultured Occallatibacter sp.
CGCTGAAAAGCAGGTAGAGAAAGGCGATAACCAGGGGAAGAAGGACTCCGGCGAACCCCTGGGTGAGAATGCCGAGCGCGCACGAGACGGCGAAACCGAGGGTGCTTTCGAGGAGGTGCTTTTCCTGGGTGAGTGAACGCCAGAAGCAGTTGAGGGCGAGGGTGAGCCAGAGGCAGAGGAAGACGTCGCGCAGAAGGAGGTGGCCGAAGAGGAAGACTCCGCAGGAAGTGAGGAGAGTGAGTGCGGCGTAGAAGGCGGCGGCGGGCGAGTGGAACAGACGACGTCCGAAGGAGAAGGTGGCAATGAAGAGCGCCAGGGTGCCTATGGCGAGGGGCACGCGCGCGGCCCAGTCGCTGACATCGAAGAGGCCGAAGGTGATGGCGACAGCCCAGTAGAGCAACGGAGGGCGCTGGGCGTAGCGGATGCCGTTGGCCCAGGGGGTGATCCAGTGGCCGCCGATGACCATTTCACGGGCAATGACCGCGGTGAGGGCGTCGGAGCCGTCGAGCAGCGGAGGCGTGAAGACGGAGAACGAGGCGTAGAGCAACACCCACAGACCGAGCAGGGGAAACACGAACCGCTTGGCCGTACGCAGGCTGGTCATCGGGTACAGGGTACAGCGTACAGGGTACAGGGTGCAGGGCAGAGGGATCAGCAGACCGCGTTCAGCCGATAGCGGATGGGTCTGCCCAGAGCAGGTCAGGGGAGGAGTTCCTGGCTGACCATGGTGGAGGCCCATCGCAGCGACTGCGCATACATGGCGGCGATGGCGCCTTCCGCCATGCCGAACTGATGCTGGATTTGCTCGCAGCGATTCCAGTCGCAGGCTTCGAGGCTGCGGACCAGCTCGAGGGCGCGGCTGGCGGCGCTCCGATCGCCCTCGAGCGCCGATTTCATGGCAGGGGCGATGGGGAGCACCTGCAGGATGCGAGGGAGAGGGGTTTCGAGGAGCACCTCGAGCAAAGAGAGGATGCCGAGGAGATAGAACTGAGCGGGCTGCTCGGAGAGCGAGGGTGCGAGGAGCTCGCAGAACTGGGCGCGGGAAAGGGCCATGGAAATGAGCGGGAGGGAGCGATGGGCGGTGAGCGCACCGGCCATGGCGACGGTGATCATCTTGCGAACCGCGTCGTCACCGACCATCAGCAGCGCCTCGCGAATGGTGGAGACGATGCCGGGATGGCCCTGGAGCGCGGAATTTGCGAGACGCAGCACGCGATAGCAAAGCGAGGCGTCGGCGGAGATGAGTTTTTCGATTTTGCGCAGATCGGTGGGGGAATGATGGAGCGCGGCCAGCAGCTTGAGGTAGGCGAAGTAGTTCTGGGGAATGGTGTGGGAGCAGAGGAGGACGGGCAGCGAAAAGAAGTATCCCTGAAAGAGGGTGCAGCCTTCGGAGACGGCGATGCGCAGCTGGATATCGGTTTCAATTTTTTCGGCGAGGAGATGCGCGCCGCAGCCAGCAGACATGGCGTAGATTTCGCGCCGGAGATCGAAGTCCGCGGCCAGGAAGTCGATCTTGATGAAGTCGGCGAATCTGAGGAAGGGAGCCCGTGAGGAGTGGGGGAGGAAGCCGTCGAGAGCGAAGCGATAACCCTGTTTCTTGATGGTGAGACAGCAGTCGATGACGTCGGGATCGGGTTCGATATTGGGGAGAATCTCGAGGACAGTCGACTCTGAAGGAAGGAGGGTGATCAGGCCGTCGACGAGGTCGGTGCGGGTGCAGTTGACAAAGGAGGCGGAGCGGGTGGAGTCGGGAATGAGCAGCAGCCAGTGGTCGATGACCTCACGGGTGGCCAGATCGGGATCGCCGGAGAAGTGATCGATTTTGCCGGCGCGGTAGAAGAGCT
>CAYWSR010000450.1:0-1841 GCA_964460385.1 uncultured Occallatibacter sp.
GCGCAGGGGTGATGGTGCCAAGCGCATTCGAGACATGTGTGAACGAGACGAGCCTGGTACGCGAACTCAGTAGCTTTTCGTACTCGTCGAGCAGAATCTGGCCGCTGTCGTCGACGGGGATGACGCGCAGCACTGCACCCTTCTCAGCTGCGAGCATCTGCCAGGGAACGATGTTGGCATGGTGCTCAATCCAACTGATGACAATCTCGTCGCCCTTGTTGATGTGCTGGCGACCCCAACTCTGCGCAACCAGATTGATGGCCTCAGTAGCTCCACGGACAAAGACGATTTCCTTGGACGACGGCGCGTTGAGGAAGTGCGCAACCTTGCTGCGTGCGTCCTCATAGGCATCTGTAGCACGAGCAGCGAGGTCGTGTGCCGCACGATGGATGTTGGAGTTCTCGTGCTCATAGAAGTACTTGAGGCGATCGATGACGGCCTGTGGCTTTTGCGTGGTGGCAGCGTTATCCAGCCAGATCAGCGGACGGCCATTTACCTTCTCGCGCAGGATGGGAAAGTCGCTGCGAATCGAGGTCACATCAAACTGGTGTCGAATCGTGCCGAGATCCGGCACGACGGCAGGAGAATAAGTCTGCGCTGGCTGCGACGTGGACGCGATGGGCTGCGAAAGCGCGCCCGCTCCTTCTAGGAAGTACAGGGGCGAGATCGCTCCCAAAGCCGACCTGGCAAAGTCGTCTGTGCCCAGCGCAGCTAGAGGCGGAATACTGGGCAGCGACGACTCAAAACTCGGGAAGGAAAGGTTGAAGTCGGGCAGCGGCAGACTAAACGGTGAGACGGAACTCAGAGGTGCCGCAGTCTGCGTGATCGCGGTCTGTGAAGGAATTAATGGAGTGGATGGCATACCCGTGCTGAGCGGCGAGAGAGACGGCGTGCCGGTGAAGGCCGTCGCCTCCGCAGGAAAGCCGACAGTCTGTCCGGAGCCTGCTAGACGCGCGATATCGGCTTCGCTGGGAACCTTATCGACCGAGGGAAGCGACGGCATGGATGGCGCGATTACCCCGAACTGAGGTTGCCGCATCTCCGTACCTGGGATCGCCGCCGAGTAGAACGCAGGAAAGCTGGGCGAGCTCGGCACACTCGGTGATGCAGGCACGCTTAGGGCTCCGGGAAGAGATGCCCCTGTGACGCCGGTCCCCACCTGGTTAGGCAGCGCGCGGAAGAACTCGTTTGCCATCTGGGTCAGCGTAGCGACGTCCGGGAAGACCGCACCTACCGCCGACTTCGCCTGCGCAACTGCATCTTCGTCGAACTGAAAGCCGGAATCACTTGTACTCATAGTAGTTACCGACCTCTACGTTTTCGAGCACGCCGAGCGCATCTTCCGTCAGCACGGCAGCCGAGCAGTAAAGCGAGACGAGGTAAGATGCGATGGAGTTGCGATCGATGCCCATAAACCGGACAGAGAGGCCGGGGGTCTGCTCTCCGGGCAATCCGGGCTGGAAAAGGCCAACTACGCCCTGACGCTTTTCACCGGTGCGCAGCAGAAGGATGTTGCTCTTCCCTGCCGCGTCGATGGTCAGTTTGTCCGATGGGATCATCGGCACTCCGCGCCATGTAAGAAAGGGAGAACCGAAGATGGTAGCCGTGGGCGGAGGAACGCCACGCCGCGTGCACTCCCGTCCAAACGCTGCGATGGCGCGTGGGTGGGCGAGGAAGAACGCCGGCTCCTTCCAAATCTTCGAGAGAAGCTCGTCGAGATCGTCTGGCGTGGGTGCTCCCTTGCGCGGCTTCACGCGCGACTCAGCCGCGACGTTGTGCAACAGCCCGTAGTCGGAGTTGTTGATCAACTCATGCTCCTGACGCTCCTTCACCTTCTCGAC
>CAYWSR010000451.1:0-1826 GCA_964460385.1 uncultured Occallatibacter sp.
TTTATTATCGTAGTTTCAGGCCGGTGAAAGAAACGAAGGCCTACGTTTGGATGGATCTGGCCACGACCGAGCGATTTCGACCCAACATCGTTGAGGACGGAGGATGAATTTGACAGGACTGGACGCCCTGATCGACGAAATCATTGTTGACGCATACGGCGAGGATGAACAACTCGGGGCATTTCGTCAGGCCCTTGAAGGCACGGCTCCCATGCCCGTCAATGGAGTTGTGACTGGCGCACCAGTATCGGTAATCGCCTTCGACTACGACGGCAATGAACGCCGAGGTGTGACCGCACGATGTCGGTGGGAGGACGGCTCCAGACATGTTGTAGCAGTGGAGAAACTGGGATTTCCCACCAATGAGAAGCTTGCTCGCCATGTGGCCGCGTATCGCCAATGGAAGGGGCTTGCCCCGTACGCAGACGGAAATGGCACTTCCGTGCGGCGCGAGCCGCGGCAAAAAGCGCTGTTCAGCGATTTGGATTTGACGTTGCCTATCGAACTTGCCGTGCTCTCGATTAAGGGGAATGAGGCGCGGTGCCGATTGCTGGGAATTGAGCGCGTGGTGTCTATCCGTTCGCCGCAGTTCCGGGAGCTTGTGCCGGGGGAGATCACTACACTCGTGGCGGACAAACAGTGGCCGTATGCCGGAAGACACTACCTCTCGGGAGAAGTCACGGCGTACGGGTTTGACGTGCCTATGCTCTGCCTCACGCCGCTACGACTGGAGCCACGTGGGATATGGGACCCGATGGATGAATACTGGGACGAGGAAGGAGAACCGGTCGAGGACTGGATCAAGAAGATCATTGCCTGGGGGCCGCGTCCGTCCTACGAAATGGAGCAGGTGTTGCCCATGAATGTTCCCGACGACCCGGATAGCGATCCCATTGTCCGCTCAAACGATTTGAAGGACGCTGGCGATTTTTCAGAGGCATCACGGATACTCATGGGGCTTTGCGAGGTAGATCTTCGCTGTCTCGATGCTCACTCCCACCTTGGCAATATGGTTTTCGAGGATGATCCCGCAAAGGCTCTACGCCACTACGAAGTCGGGATGCGCATCGGCGAGTTGTCGCTGGATGGACTTGGCGACGGTATCTTGCCCTGGGGCTGGATCGACAATCGCCCATGGCTTCGCTGCTTGAACGGCTTCGGGCTATGCTTGTGGAGGCTGGGCCGTTTCGAGGATGCAGAGCGTGTGTTCGATCGCGTCCTCTGGCTCAATCCCACGGACAATCAAGGTGTGCGCTTCAATATTGCAGCGGTTCGAGCGCGAAAGATTTGGACGGCTGCATGACGCGACTGGTAGCCCGCAGCCCTTCCCGACGAATATCGGTATTGGCCCGCCTAGCGACCTCTATCGACTGATTGCCTTCTCCTGAAGCGCGGAGCTTGCTTCGCTGGCACTTCGAGGGGTTCGCATGGGGCATCATCGACGGCGACCTGGGCTGGGGATTTGTCTTCGACGATTTCAGCGTGAATGATTTCGTTATTGTCCGTGATTTCTTGATCGACCGAAACGGTCTTTGAAGACGAAAGCTCCTCGGTTTCTGTATCGACAAGTTCCTCGACCTCTTCCGTCTTTCCGAGCAGTTCCTTGTCGATCTCCGCGAGGCGCTGCTCGAACTCTCTGAGCTTCGCCTCGTAGGGACTTTCATAGTCCAAGGCGGTGTGCAGGCGGGCCAGCGTTGCCTCGTTTCCTTGAATGGTGGCTTCCGTTTCGAGGATCTTCGACGGCAGGTCGCCGCCGCGGCGCAGGACGGAAGTGAGCAGAGATTGGGCTGAAGGCAAACCCATGTGGGCTTCCGAGCGCGGAACAT
>CAYWSR010000452.1:0-1816 GCA_964460385.1 uncultured Occallatibacter sp.
GCCGCTTGCAACCACAGCCTCAAGCAATTGCTGTTGGTTACCGGGCAAGTCCAGAAACGCGCGCGACGCGGCTTCACCGGTCATGTCACTCGATTCTCCAAGGGCGAGGATGGCGACGTCGGAATTCTGTGCGGCGGCAACAGCTGCGGCGAATCCGGAGTTCGACATGCCGGAGATTTCGGTTCCCTTTGCGTACGTGAATGTCGCGCTGCTTTGCTGGGCTCGTTCCGCCATGGTAGCGAGCAAGGTACGCACATCGCCGAAGTTGTTGGCCCCGGACCAGGCGCCAACCATGTCGCTGGCATCGTCGGCGAGCGGGCCGATGAGAGCGATCCTCTTCGTGGTCTTAGCGAGGGGCAGGAGGGGCTCTTCAGGCGCGGGTTTGTTCTGCAGCAGAACGAGGGACTCCTCGGCGGCTCTGCGGACGAGCGGGTGGTGCCCGGCGACGGCTCCTGTCACCTCTGCACCATCGGCGAAGGGATGATCGAAGAGGCCGAGAGCAAACTTGACGCGTAGAATTCGGCGCACTGCTTCGTCAACGACAGTCATGGGTGCTCGACCTGCCTCGACGAGCGCGGGGAGTTCGGCGTCGTAGTAGTGCGACATCATGTCGATGTCGACGCCGGCTGTGATAGCTTTCTCGGTGGCCATGGCCGGATCGAGTGCAATTCCATGATGCGTGAGCTCCATGACGGCTGTGTAGTCTGAGACAACGAGACCGTCGAAGCCCCACTCGTCGCGCAGGATGGTTTGTAGCAGGAACGGGTTGGCGCTCGCGGGGACGCCGTTAAGCGAGTTGAAGCTGGACATGACAGTGGCCGCGCCGGCCTCAACAGCCGCGTGGTAAGGCGGCAGGTAGACCTGACGCAGCTGCAGCTCGCTCATGTCGGTGGTGTTGTATTCACGACCGGCCTCGGCTGCACCATAGGCGGCGAAGTGTTTGACGGATGCGGCGACGGAGTCTCGAGCGGACAGGCTGTCGCCCTGATAGCCGCGAATATAGGCACGAGCGATGGCGGAACCAAGGTAGGGATCCTCACCTGCGCCCTCGGTGCAGCGACCCCATCGGGCATCGCGCGCGATGTCGACCATGGGTGAGTAGAACCAGTTGACGCCGGCGGTTCGGGCCTCAACAGCGGCCATGTGCGCGAGGTCAGTGACAAGTGCTGGATCCCAACTGGACGCGGTGGCGAGTGGCACTGGGAAGATAGTGCGGAAGCCGTGGATGACGTCGGCGCCGAAGAGCAACGGTATATGGAGGCGCGTATTGTCAACAGCAGCGTGCTGGAAATGGTTGGTAAGGCTCTGCCCGACCGTGTTGAGCATGGAGCCGAGTTCTCCCTTTTGCGCGAGGGCGTAGCTGTCGATTCCGCCAGGGCCGGGAGGGTTGACATTGAGAGCGGCGGTAGAGGGCCCGGAGAGCTCTGCAGGGTGCGCTTCCGTTGCGCTGTATTGGACCAACTGGCCTATCTTCTCGTCGAATGTCATTCGCTTTAGTAGCGTGTTGACCTTCTGCTCAATCTCCGGGCTGGCGAGCTGGGCGTTGGAAGCTGCGTCGTGGGATGCCTGCGCGAAAGCCAGGGAGAATACAAAGCCGAGGGAGAAACCGACGAGCAGGGTGGATCGACAGTAACTCATTGGGAACCCTCAAAGGCTACTTTACCTCTGTCCGAGCAACTGAGCAAAAGACAAGGTGCTGCATAGTCGCCCCCTCGGCAAACACACATTGGCAATATAATCCACTTGGCCGTAAAGTCCGCTACGCGTCGACATGGTTTCCGACCGTGCTCAGCTTTGGAATTCACTTCTCTCGGTA
>CAYWSR010000453.1:0-1798 GCA_964460385.1 uncultured Occallatibacter sp.
GTTTGGTGTGTTGAGTTCTGGTAGAAGCTCGTTCGATCTCACCTCGATGATACAATGTAGATACAAGGGGGGGGTGAACATGCAGGGACAAGTGCTGAAATGGGGAAATAGTCTGGCTGTGAGGATTCCAAAGGCTGTGGCGGAGGACGCTCACTTTGAGGTCGGAGACTCGCTAGAGATTGCCGTGGGCGCCGATGGGGTTGTGCAGTTGCACCGAGTTGGCGCGATTCCGACCCTGGCTCAGATGGTGGCTCAGATCACGCCAGAAAACCGATATGCAGAGGTGTCGCCCGGGGCGGAAATTGGAAGGGAAGTCGTCGAATGGTGACACCATACGTGCCGGACACCGGCGATATCGTCTTCATGGATTTCGATCCCCAGGTTGGCCGGGAGCAGGCAAAGCGCAGGCCCGCCCTGATTTTGACAGATCTGCGTTACAACCGAGCCAGTGGGCTGGCAGTTGTTTGTCCCTTGACCAGCAAGGTGAAGCCCTACCCGTTTACTTTGCCGATCACAGTTGGGGGCGTCGAAGGCGCGGTGCTTGTCGATCAGTTAAAGAGCATGGATTGGTCTGGCCGCGGGGCTGAATTCCACTCGAAGGCTCCCACATTGATGATGTCGAAGGTTCGCCAGTACATTGCGGTACTGCTGCAAATCCCAACCAGGCTTTGATATCCGTCAGGGGCTAAAGCCCGCGTTGATTTTGCGGCATTTGCGGCACGACTAAAGTCGTGCCCTGACTCATGTCATGACGTTCATTGAGTTTTTCACCAAGCTGTAAAGTCGCGCCCTGATACCGGGCCACTTTATCCACGGTTCTCGAAGAACGCCTCCACATCCGTGATGGTTTGGGTGATGCGGTAGGGCGGGAGGCTGGAGAGGAAGGTCTGGCCGTAGCGCTTGGTGAAAGGCTCAACGCCCTCAGGCTGCGTCTACCATCTCGACTCTTAAGCGTTTTCCCAGGGCGCGGGCGGCTTTGGCGATGGTTTGCAGATGAACAGCGCTGTTCTCAGGGTCAAGAAGGCGGTCGAGCTGGGAGCGGCTTGTTCCCATGCGCTCGGCCATGACTTTCTTGCTCACCTTGCTGGCGCTCATAGCCTCTGCCAGTTGCCAGGCGATGACCCGCTTGATGGCGGCGGCCTCGACTTCCTCCAGAATGCCCTCTTGTCCAAGAAAGCTATCGAAGCTGGAGCCGGTGTGGTCGAACGGAATCTTTTTTCGCGTTGTCATTGCATCCCTCTCTCGTGCCTGCGCTTATTGGCTCGTGCCAGATCAAGATCGGCATCTGGTGTCGTTCGCGTCTTCTTAATGAACCCGTGCAGCAGGACCATGCGCTGCTTCTTATCCACATAGAAAAAGACGCGTGCTATTCGGTTCGCAGGCAAATTCGTCCTGACCTCATACAGCCCATCGCCCAATGGCCGGCATGTTGGCATTCCAACCGGCCAGCCGAATTCGACGGTCTTAATGTCTTCGCCGATCAGGCGTCTGTCTTCCGATTCCATAGCTTTGAGCCACTGCCGCACAGGCTCATTTCCCGTGTCGGTGCGATAGAAAAAAACCGGAATACGTTTGAGAACGCCTTCACCAAGTGTACCACGCGCGGTACTCTGGGGCGAGACCGGTTCCAAAGGTTTCTTGCCGCTATTCATGACTGAAAGAACGCTTCCACGTCCGTGATTGTTTGAGTGATGCGGTAGGGCGGGAGGCTGCTCAAGAAGGTTTGGCCGTAGCGCTTGGTGGTGATGCGGTTGTCGAGCAGGACGAGGACGCCGCGATCTTCAAGCGAGCGGATGAG
>CAYWSR010000454.1:0-1787 GCA_964460385.1 uncultured Occallatibacter sp.
CGACCTGGCGGGCGAGATTGTGCTGGTGACGGCGGGGGGGACGCGTGAAGCGCTGGACCCGGTTCGATTCATCGGCAACCGCTCCAGCGGCAAGATGGGCTATGCGCTGGCCGACGCTGCCCTGAGCCGGGGCGCGAAGGTGATCCTGATCAGCGGACCGACCGCGCTGTACCCGCCGGCTCACTGCGAGGTGATCAAGGTGACCACGGCAGACCAGATGCGGAACTCCGTTCTTTCGCGCATGCAGGAATCCACGCTCATAATCAAGGCGGCGGCCGTGGCCGACTACAAGCCGGTGTACGTTTCGAATGAGAAGCTGAAGCGCACAGGACCGATGACCTTGGAGCTTGCGCCAACCGAGGACATATTGGCCGAAGTGGTGCGGCGCAGGCGTCCGGGCCAGCTGATCATCGGCTTTGCCGCGGAGACGAATGACAAGTTGGAGAACGGCCGGGCCAAATTACTAAACAAGGGGGCCGACGCCATTGTGGTGAACGCAGTGACGGGAGACGGCGTGGGCATTGAGGCCGACTCAAATGCCGCCACGTTCCTAACCCTATCGACGGCGATTGAACTGCCGCTGATGCCGAAGCGCTCGCTCGCGGATCGCATCCTCGACGAGGTGCTCACGCTGCGCCGCCCGAAGCCGTTGCTGGCTGAGTTCGGCGAATCGGGGGATGAGAAGGCTCGGCAGGATGCGGTGCTGAGCGAGTCGGCAGCCGGGGATGCGGCGGCGTCGAGTGCGGATGAGGTGTTGATTTCTTCAGCGGCTGGTTCGCGCCGGCAACTGATTGTGGAGTAACGCGGTGGCCCGACACCTTGACGTTGCCACTCGAGATGCGCTGGTTGCGCGAATGCGCTTCTATCGCGACCTGGGACTGACGGAGTTCTACAGAAGGCCCGTCGATGCGGCGATTCTTGAACAGTGGGAGGCTGCTGCTGCCGGGCCTGAGCTGCAAAGTGCGGAGTCAGCCGCGCGGCAAGCCGCACCGCCCTTCACTCACTCGCAATTCCCGCTCTCTGGGGAGGACATCATGAGCGCACGCAAGGCTCAATTCTCGTCGCCATTCATCGCCGCGGAGGTTCCCCGCGAAGAGCGCGCGGCGGCGTTGCAGATGATCCGCGAAGAGATTGGCGATTGCACGCGCTGCGCGCTGCATAAGGGCCGCAACAAACTGGTGTTTGGCGACGGCTCGCCGACGGCGCGGCTGATGTTTGTGGGCGAAGGGCCGGGCGCCGACGAAGATGCGCAGGGCATTCCGTTTGTGGGACGCGCGGGGCAACTGTTGAACAACATGATCGCAGCAATGGGGCTGACGCGCGACGAGGTCTACATTGCCAACGTGGTCAAGTGCCGCCCGCCGGGCAATCGCACGCCGGAGCCGGAAGAGGGCGCTACGTGCTCGCCGTTCCTGTTTCGCCAGATCGACGTTGTACGTCCGCAGGTGCTTGTCGCGCTGGGGGCAACGGCGGCCACGTATCTGCTGGGCTCCCGACAGCCACTGGCGGGCCTGCGCGGGCGCGTGCACGCGGTGCGCGGCACACAGCTCATCGTGACCTATCACCCGGCGTACCTGTTGCGCGACCCCCGGCAGAAGAAGGAAGCGTGGGCCGATCTGCAGATCGCGATGAGGGAGCTGGGGCTGAAGGCGCCGGGCAAGGGCTGAGGGCTCTCAACATCAGCCGACGTGGCGCGCTCGCGCGGCGGCATAGCCTCGATCGATCAGAATCTCAAGCACCTTCAAATCCACGTCTGCGAGCTTCTTGATGTACAAGCATCCCTTGCC
>CAYWSR010000455.1:0-1763 GCA_964460385.1 uncultured Occallatibacter sp.
CGGCTTCTATGAGAAGGTCATAAATGTCAAGGCCGACGTGGCGGCCGTCCTAGTGTCAGCAGCGAAGCATCGGGAGTGGCGGTGAACACTGTCAAGGGCGTCCCGCAGGACGTTCATCCTGACCCTTGACAGTGTTCACCACCACTCGGACACTTGGTGCTTGGGAACGAAGATGAACATGTTTTTTGTTCAGCTTCGTTCCTTATTAGAGTGACGTGCCCTCGTCCGATTCTTGCGGAACAGAGCTTGGTTTCATTCGCTACTGTGACGATCGCTCTCGAGTTCTTGTTGGCGTCACCCACATCGCCGGGCTTCTATCCGCACTCTGAATGGGCCGCTTTGGGTCCGGTGCAATTTGGGGTCCGATTTCAAGCCCGGGTCCATCACCGTGGTGATGAACCCGGGTTGTTGGGGTGCTGCTATCTATAGAACGATCTCCAAGGATCGGCCGGTTTTTCGCAATCACCCGAACAAGGCGGTGGATGTCGATGCCAATATTCCCCCCGGAAGCAGATTGTCTTTCTCGAGCGATTAGAAACGATATCTGTTTCGCAGTCATCCTGCGAGACTAGGCAGCGGCGGATTGTGCTGGACTTGTGAGCACGCCGTGGCCGAGGGGCTCATAGACTTCGCCGCTTACCCAAAGCCGATGCAGTAAAACGGCTAATTTTCGTGCTACTGCGACGGCTGCTCGTTTCTTGGCGTTCTTTCCGCCGCGCTCGCACAGCCGCATCCCGAATCGTCGTAAATCGGTGTCTGGACCAAACGGCCCCAGAATATACTGCGCGCTTCCCACCAGCAGCTTGCGCAGCATTCTGTCTCCGGCCTTGCTGATGCCCAATTGCGGCTGGCTGTCTCCGGAATCTTCCTGCTTGGGCACAAGCCCCAGATACGGGCCCACATCGCGACTTCTGGCAAAACGCAGCGGCGTTTCCAGGGTCAACACATAGGCCAGCGCGGTGATGGGCCCTACCCCCGTGACCTGCCGCAATAACTGCGTGTGCGTATATTTCTCTCTCGCCAGCTGTCCGATCCTTCGATCGTAGGACTTGATTTCGTCATTCAACGTCGCGATTAGCCGCAACAACGGCTGCAGCGTTTCCCGTAGCTCGTTCGGAATGTCCATTTCCGCTTTCTTCGCGAAAGCCTCGCTAGAACAGCTGGACAGTCTCGCCCCCATGGTCTTCACCAGGGCACGGACGGTGTTTATCAATTCCGTCCGCGACGCTACCAATGCATCGCGAGCTCGAAGTACCAGCAAGTCCTCGCGTACTTCCGTACTGCGGTGCTGAATCGGATACAGCGATTTCGGATCCGTCCTCCCCAGCCGGGCCAGTTTGTTGGCATCAATCCGGTCGTTCTTGCGCCGGCGACGTTTCGATCCCTCCATCAGCCGGGGATTGGCTACGAGCACTTCATGTCCGAGACCAGCGATGACTTCCCGCACCCACGCCGAATGGGTTCCCACTTCGACAACCACGCGGGACGTCGCCAGGTCTTTAAAGAATTCCGAAGTCTCTTGCCGCCTCGTCCGAAACTGGCCTTCTGCCAGCGTCTCGCCGGCCAAACCCAAAATGCAGTAGTTGCTCCATTGGTCCCCCAGATCCACCCCCACCGTTAAACGATCTAGGTTTGGACATTCTGCACCTCGCATACCCTTTTCTGGTTCGGCAACCGGCGAGCTTTCCGCATCCAGCTGCTTCGTGAGTTGCGCAACCAGTTCCGCCATCACCTCGCGGGCATCCCGTCGCTCCGAGGCTCGC
>CAYWSR010000456.1:0-1763 GCA_964460385.1 uncultured Occallatibacter sp.
AGCAGCTGATTCGTAATCAGCAGGTCGTCAGTTCAAGTCTGACCGTCGGCTCCATAGAATCCATAGTTTTACGAAAGATTTTTGCCCAGATCGACCGAACGGGAACTCCCCCGCAAGAAAGACTTCAGGGTTGACGGATCCGTTTCTGGTCAGTTAGTTTTCAGGAGTTCCCCTCATTTGAAGAATGTGGCTTGCAGCGCGATCTCCTTGGCGCGGTGTCAATCCACGAACACCAGCAATCGGATCAACAGCGATGAGGCTTCCGCCATCCGGGAACCCAGACGACCCGGTTTGCGATGGGCAGATTCTCCCCGTCGCAGGTCTTGCCCGAGGTTGAGCGCGGAATCGGTCCGTACCCAGCAGCACGTGCCCAGGAGGCAGATTGATTCAACCAAGAGTTCCTCGCACTATCCTCGTCTCTGCCTTGTTTCTTGGCCTTGTATTCTGTGCGCACTCAGCTCGCCTCCATGCGGTCCCGGCTCACTCCGCCGGAACGACGCGCACCTACTATGTAGCGGCCGACGAAGTGCAGTGGGATTACACGCCCTCTGGCCGCGATGAGGCCATGGGCATGGACTTCGACGAGATTGGCAAAGCCTTCACTCAATCGGGGCCCCATCGGATCGGCCACGTGTATAAGAAGGCCATGTATCGCGAGTACACCGATGCGAGCTTTGCGAATCTCAAGCCGAGGAGCGCGGAGGACGCGTATCTGGGGATTCTGGGGCCGATCCTGCGCGGTGCCGTGGGCGACACCATCAAAGTTGTATTCAGGAACAATGGCTCGCATCCCTACAGCATGCATCCGCACGGGGTGTTGTATCTGAAGGACTCTGAAGGGGCCGACTACAACGACGGCACCAGCGGCCCAGACAAAGAAGACGGCGGCGTTCCCCCCGGCGCCACACATACCTATGTCTGGCAGATCAAGGAGCGCTCCGGCCCGGGACCAAACGATCCCAGCTCTGTCTTCTGGCTCTATCACTCTCATGCGGACGAGCTCCGGGATGTGGCCTCCGGCCTGTTTGGGGTGATCGTCGTTACCCGGCGAGGCAACGCGCTTCCCGATGGCCGACCAAAGGATGTGGACCACGAGTTCGTCACCATGTATATCGCGATCAACGAAAACGAGAGCTGGTACCTGGACGACAACATTCGCGATCACACGACAGATCCCAAGGGAGTGAACAAGAGGGAGAGCAGCCCCTTCACCCCGAGCGGAATGGCAGGAACTGTTGCCGGCACCGGTTTTATTGAAACCAACGTCAAGTGGTCGATCAATGGATACATCTTCGGCAATACGCCCCTGATGACGATGAAGATGGGCGATCGGGTCCGGTGGTACGTGGCCACGCTCGGCGACTTCAACAACGGTCATACGCCACACTGGCACGGCAACACGGTCCTCGTAGGGGGCCAGCGCACAGACGTTCTGTCCATCACTTCGGCGCAGATGATCACCGCGGACATGGTTCCCGATGCGCCCGGCATCTGGCTCTATCACTGCCACATCAGCGATCACATGCTCGCCGGCATGGCGGCGCGGTATGAAGTGAAGGAACGTTAAGAGAGGCCCCGAGGATCTCCGGTTTACTTCTCGATTACGTCGGGGTTCATCCCTGTTTGCTTCGTTATCCACAGGGCCGAAATCCGCCCAGGGCAATGCAGAATGCATGCCTGGGCAGGGGCCTGATCCCCTTCCTGTGTCGGAGTGAACCATCTGAGGCACGTGTTATCCACGTAATTTTTTGTTAGGACGGTAG
>CAYWSR010000457.1:0-1763 GCA_964460385.1 uncultured Occallatibacter sp.
GCGTCTGCGCCGTATGAATGTGACAAATGGCGATGGCCAGCGCGTCGGCGGCGTCAGCTGGCTGCGGCACCTCTGCCAGTTCCAGCAGTCGCGCCACCATAAACTGCACCTGCTCCTTCTTCGCCAGCCCGTACCCCACCACGCTCGACTTGATCTTCAGCGGAGCATATTCCGCCACCGGCAGCCCCATCCGCGCCGCCGCCAGCAGCGCCACGCCCCGCACCTGGCCCAGCTTCAGCGCGCTCTTCGCGTTCACTGAGTAGAAGACCTCCTCGATCGCCACCGCATCCGGCCTCCATCGCTCCAGCTCCGCCATCAGCTCGCTGTGCACCTGCTCCAGCCGCTCGGCCGTCGTCTTCGCCTTCTTCAGGCGTATCGCCCCCATCCCCACCATCCGCAGCCCATGCTCGCGCCCGGAGTCCACCGCCTCCACCACGCCAAACCCCGTCGTCTCCGTCCCGCAGTCAATCCCGAATACCCGCATCGGCCCTAAGTTTATCCCAGCCAAGATACCGGACGACACACCGCACGGCGCCCATAAACCGCGGGTGCCCCAGGTCCCTCGCCTTTGGGGACCTGGGAATCCATAATCCTCACCCCCCCTCAAGCACCTGCATAATTAGCTCCGCTTGAAGTGCACCTCGAGGATTGTGTCGAACGGGACCGGGATGCCATACAACTTCGCCGGCTCGAATCGGTACTCCCAGGCAGCCTTCAACGCGGCTTCGTCAAACCCATGCCCGCCAGCCGTAATTAGGTGGATTTCGGAAGGGCGTCCGTCCTCGGTCACTAACATGTGAACGAGCACGTCCCCTTCGCTTACCTTGTCCTTTCGTGCCTCAGCGGGAAACTCAGCTTGCACCGAATTGAGAGGCTTGGGAACGGAAAGATCCTTGCGTAAGATCGACAGCGTGGATGGAACGGCCAACTTCTCGTCTCCCACAAATGGAACCCAAACCATCGCCCGCGTGGGCGCCGGATCTCCTTTGTAACTGCCCGGCGCAAACTGCGACGCCTTCACCGCCGCGATTGCCGCATCATCGAACGGGCTCGCATGCGCATTCAACAGCTCCATCTTCCCCGGCGTTCCATCTGCTCCAATCACCACGCGCACCGCAACCACATGCTTCACCGTCGCCAAACTCGGGTCGCTTGGATATTCTGCCGGAGTCGCATGAACCAGTGTTGCCGGCGTCATCCCCTTGCCCATCGAATACACGCCATCTTTGTCCGGCTGCGACTCCGCAGTCTGCCCCCAACCCCAAGCCGGCGCCAGCGTTCCCGCCACCGCCAGCAACCCCAGCACCCAAACCATCCTTCTCATTTTTTCCTCTTCGCGCGTCCCACACCCGAATCTACTCCAAAACGCAAAAGCGCCCGCGGCGCCGCTTCGCTCATCTTCCCCACCAACCCCGCCGGAATCGGCCTGCACCCGCACGCCAGCGCATGCGCCCTGTGCCACTCAATCCGCTCACTCTCCGTCGCCCGCTTGGGCATCGTATGCCCCTCGTGCCATTCCCTGTTCATGATTGCGTCCCCCGTTCACGCCAGCATTCTACTTGCCAACCCACAATCCCCGCCGTGGCCAATGCCGGAACTCTCGTTGCATCGCGCCGGGCATCCGGGAAATGCTCGCTGACTCGCTGACCTGCGGACTTGCTGACCTGCTGACTTGCTGCCCCAAACACAACAACGGCCTGAGCACGTCGCCCAGGCCGCTGCCGGTGATCTGTTGGGATTGGACTAAGGCCATCGCGCTGCCG
>CAYWSR010000458.1:0-1760 GCA_964460385.1 uncultured Occallatibacter sp.
GAGATCGAATCGGAAGGTACGGCACGGAAGCGCGAACAGTTGGGAGTGCGGCCCGCGGTTCGCACCGGGCCGGCCCTCCACTTCCCGCCGTAGCGGAACCCAGGACCGTCACGCTGGCGAGCTTTGTTCCCCTCCCACCCTGGCAGAGCTAGGTCGGGCGCTCTCATACTGGTTAGGGTGGGCCACACGCCCCTTGGCCACGCGCAGGCCCGAGGCATCGTAGATGTACCGGAACTGCCCGCCGCCCATGTACGAAGGCTGCAGGACCGCGCACAGGCGGCCCTCGCTGTCGTAGGCGAGGATCTTCGGGAGAGTGGCTTGATCTTTCAAAGGTGACGGCCTTCTGGCGATCAGGGAACATCCCGTCGGTTCCCGTTTTTCCTAACGGCGCCAAATGATGTTATCCGTATCCCGGTATGCAATGGCTGTAATTCCATTTGACACGTCAACGTCGATATGAAATCTGCCAGACTCTCTACCGGGGCGAATTATCCCTTGTCTTACAAGAATGATTACGCAATTGCCCCTTCGTCGCTGGCTAACGCTGCTCACAGCGAGCGAGCTACTAATAATGCTGCCATCGATGCGTACTATCGGGGGTTGAGAAGTTGGATGATCTGTAACTTCCGTAAATCGTAGCATCTCCTTTGAAACCGGGCTGCCATATTCAAAAAAGAAAGCCACGACACAAGCGGCCGTGAGAAGCACCCCTACGCAACCAATGAGAAGTGATTTCACCATAAGATTCACCTATTTGCCTTCACGTGTTTGCTGAAGAGAAATAACTAGTTTGTGCCTCCATTTGCATTTACGATCGCACCTTGGAGGTTTGTTGGACTGTTGAGGATTCCGTGGTACGAGGGATCAAGATTTTCACCTGTGGTAAGATTCCATCCGACTGCGGCAAAGCCTGAGCATGGCCATGCAGCGCTCCAAGCACCCGGTCCTTGCCTGATCATGTCAGCAATGTAGAGACTTAGGTGTCGTGCTTGATCCGCGCTGATGTGCTCCGACCTATTCGCAGTAGATGACAAGGGAAGTTCCGAATCTTCGTTAACTCCATGCACATGCTGTGCGCCATTGTCATTCCCGTATGTTCCATATGGGTAAGTAACTCCGTCATCCGTAGTAAACTCAAGCCAAGCGTGTCCACCCACAGCGCTCGATGGGTCGCTGCTGCTGGAATCGACAACGGTGTTTATTACCAGGATGCCGGGGACTGCAGGAGGCGGTTCGATCCCTTTCGAAGTCCTCGGAGTTACGGAGTTGATCGACTCTTCGTTAGGTTGCGCTTCCTGGTCATCATCCGGTTTCGCTTTCTTGTCATCGTCCCATCTTACTGGCGTAGATCCGGAGACCCAGTCTTCCGTTGCCTGCGCGGTCGCCTCTGCGGCGGACCCCATATGCCCGTCCGAATCCACAGTGCTCAACGGACTATTTCTCACGTACGCGTACAGGTTCAGCGATTCCGGATCGGCCATCTTCGCATAGGGCACCGGCATCACTTTGGCTGACCAATCCGGGCTCAACCAGCGTCCTACTGCGCTCGCGTAGTACCTGGCCCCGAAGTAGTCGTTCCCTGATTCGGCATCCCGTTCCTTGCCGGTGAAGTGATGCTCAGTAGCGTCGTCGGCAGTGGAGGGCGCGCCTGAGGGGATGACGGTGTTCAGGTTGTCGGCGGGTGGCCCGCCCTAGGCTCTACGGGTGTTCGTTCCGCCTTGATGAGGGTGCCCCATCCAAGCTCCGCTTGGGTGGGCGGC
>CAYWSR010000459.1:0-1735 GCA_964460385.1 uncultured Occallatibacter sp.
CCGGCTTCATACAGGATCTGGTGCGCTTCGTGCGTGGTCAGCCGCTCGTCCCACAGGTGGATCGGCAGGCCGGTCAGCTCACCAAGGGCGGCGGCGAGTGCCTGGGTCTTGCCGGCTCGCGGGCTTGTTTCGCCGGAGAGATGCAGCGGATTGCCCACCACAATGCCAGCGACGCCAAATCTTCGCGCAAGACGCGCCAGCGAGCGCAGATCCTCGCGGGTGTTGCGCCGCCGCTCCAGCGTCAGCACAGGTTGTGCCGTGAGGCCCAGCTCGTCCGAGACAGCCACACCGATGCGCTTTGATCCGACGTCGAGGGCGAGATAGCGGAGATGAGGGGCAGTTTCCAGCTTCTGGCTCCTAGCCTCTAGCTTAAAGCTGCGGCTGGGAATGGGCGGGCTACTTCTTGAACCTGTCGGCCAGCGCAGCTGCGAGCACGGTCGCCTGGACCCAGCCCGAAACAATCAGCAACCAGCGGCTCCAAACCAGGAACCCATAGCTGTTGAACCATTTCAGCCCGTCAAGCCAGCCGATCCGGCACCAGGGCTGCGGCTGATGCTGCAGGTCGGGCATCCACTTGTCGTCCATCCCCAGCTTGATGAGCGGCACGGCGTTTTCCAGCGTGTAGATGAAGGGCTGGAAGGCCGGATAGTGAATGGAAACTGGTTTGATCGATTCATCGGGCTTCCTTGTCGCGCCTTTGATGCTCTCGGTATACGACGCGATCATGGCGGGCTGTGTTTGCACTGTCTCGATCATCGCCCCGCTGCGACTTCCGCCCGCAAAGATCAGCGTGCCGAGTGCAAGCGTAAAGGCAATCGACCAGCAGATGCGGATTGGCGACTTCTCCAGCCAGGCAAAAGTGACCCTTTGCCAGCGCCAGAGGATCCGGTTCGATTGGGCCTGTAGACAACGAAACCTGAAGAGAACGTATTTTGCGTCCCCGCGCTGTCCTTTCTTCTCCGGCAACTCGCGAAGCTGCATCCACGGCTGAGGCTCCATGCGCTTGTCTGGCGGTTGAAGGAGAATCCAATCGATACGGTCTCTTGCGACAAGCGGCAACTCGGCCGTGAACCTGTCTTTCGCGATGTCCGGCTCTCGCGCTGTCTCGTGGAGCGTCAGCTCCTCATAAATCAGCCCGTCTATGTTGAGATTCCCCGGCGCTGGCCAGCTTTCCCGGTCGTCACGCAGGTTCTTCACCGTCGCGCCGTAGAGCAGCAGGCGGGTGTCATTGGGTTTCTCAATGTTGTGCCAGATAAGATCGCCCGCGACCCAAGTTCTTGCAGTGCACAACTCGGACCTTCGCTTCGGCGACTACAAGATCGCCCTCGATTTCTGCTCCGAGCAGGCGAACCTCGCCCTCAGATTCGAAGCTCTTGTCCAGGAAGACGTTGCCGCCAATCCTGGCGCCGTCTGCTGACAGCGCGTCGTCCTTGCCCTTCAGCTTCGCGCCGGAGCAGCTAAAGTCTCCAGTGATTTCCGCGCTCAGCAAGCGAATCTCGCCCTCTGACTCAGTGCGCCGCAGAAAGAATGCGCCATGGATTGCAACCCCATCGGCGCGAATTCCCTGAGCCAGCGAGGAGTTGAAGATGAGGATTCCCCGGGTCTCCGCAAACCGGAGAATCATCTCTCCCTGAAACGTGCAGCTGCGAAAATCCAGCGTCGAGCGCACATGACAGTCGCCCAGATCGAGCTTGCCAGTGATGGTCGCGCCATAAACCCGTAAGCCCTGTGGGTC
>CAYWSR010000460.1:0-1721 GCA_964460385.1 uncultured Occallatibacter sp.
CCGGCATTCAGGTCAGCGCCCCGTTGGGCAAAATTGAGACCGCCTGGTCGGTGATCGAGGACTGACAACGGGACTGTAGGGTAGGTCAAGCCAGCCCTGTCAAGGTGCTGGCTTAGGGTTTTAACCTGGGACTGTTGCTGATGTTATGGTAGCTTGTCGCTTTACCGTTCGGTTTCAGGGAATCTTTTGGGAGGCGACAAGGATGTTGCTCAGCAGGCATTTCGAAGCGTTCGTTCAGAAAAGCCCGGCAAGCGTGATAGTTCGGGCGGTCTTGGAAAGGGCTTTTAATTCGAAGAAGCTCAACGCCCTGTTTGATCGCACGGCCGTCGTACAGTACACGCGCGAACTGATGTTCGCCACGGTCGTGCGGTTGATGACCGAGGTCGTTCTCGGCGCGTCGCGGTCGATTCGTGCCGCCTATCAGGACGCCGAGGAAGCAATCCCCGTGTCGATCGCCTCGGTCTACAACAAGCTCAACGGGATTGAGCCGCAAGTGTCGGCCGAATTGGTACGGGACTCCGCCGCGCAACTTGGTCCCATCGTCCGCCGGATGCGCGGCACGGTCCCGGAGTTGTTGCCAGGCTACCGAGTCCGCATCCTCGACGGAAATCATTTGTCCGGAACCGAACACCGCATTGCCGCGCTGCGAACTCTGCGCGCCGGCGCGCTGCCGGGCCAAACGCTGGTTGTGCTGGACCCAACATTGGGACTGGTCATCAATGCGGTGCCTTGCGAGGACGGCCATGCCCAAGAGCGATCGTTGTTGAACGAGATTCTGGCGATGATTGCACGGGGCGAATTGTGGATTGCCGATCGCAATTTCTGCACCACGAAATTCCTCTTCGGAATCGCCGCTCGCGGTGGCTTTTTCGCGATTCGGCAGCATGCCTCGACGCTCACGTGGGAGCTCGTCGGAACGCGAAAACGCCGCGGAAAAATCGAAACGGGCCGGGTCTACGAACAGGACATCCAGTTGCGAAACCCGGAAACCGGCGAAATCCTGCTGGCGCGTCGGATCACCGTTGTGCTGAACGAACCGACCCGCGACGGCGAGACGGAAATCCACATCCTCACCAACCTGCCGGCCAAGGATGCCGGCGCGCGAGTCGTCGCCAATCTTTACCTGAAACGTTGGACCATCGAGACCATGTTTCAAGAACTGACCGTGGCGTTGACGTGCGAGATCAACACCCTGGGTTATCCCAAGGCGGCGCTGTTCGGTTTTTCCTTGGCGCTGGTCGCGTACAACGCCGTGTCTTTGGTGAAGGCATCGTTGCGGGCGGTACATGGCAGCCGAACCGTCGACGAACAATTCTCTTGGTACTACCTCTGCATGCACCTGGCGAAGGTCTACGGCGGCATGATGATCGCGATCCCCAGTGGACGTTGGAGCGTCTTCTGCAAGATGGACGACATTCAATTTGCCAAGGTCCTCAAGCAACTGGCGGCGAACATCGACCTGGCGAGATTTCGGAAACATCGGCGTGGTCCCAAAAAACCGCCGCCCAAAAAGGCAAGCGGAGCAAAAATCAAACACGTAGCGACATCAAGAATCTTAACTAAAACTGGCTAAAACGCACCTTGACAGGGCTGGGTGCGTGAAACGCACCACCGTCCCGGGGTGGACGGTGCGTTGCACGCACGCTACAACTCAGCGGTAGCGTGGGTCAAGGTCGCGCTTTCCGGTCCTCGTGCCACGTGGAAATCATCGATCGCCAGCC
>CAYWSR010000461.1:0-1717 GCA_964460385.1 uncultured Occallatibacter sp.
TCGAGGTGATCGAGGCGGGCGGGCGCGTGATCCAGGAGAGCCGGCTGTGGAACGCCAACGAAGGCCGCACCTACTCGATGCGCTCGAAGGAGCAGGCGCACGACTACCGCTACTTCCCCGAGCCGGACCTGCCGCCGCTGATCGTCACCCCCGAGTTTCTGGCGGCAAGAAGAGCGGAGCTCCCCGAACTGCCCGAGGCGCGGCGAGCCCGCATGATCGCCGAATACGAGATCAACCGGCAGGACTCGTTCACGCTGACCGCTTCGCGGGAGTTCGCCGACCGTTTTGAGGCCGCCGCCAAGGGCGCCCGCAACCCACGCCGCGTGGCCAACCTGCTGCTCAACGAAGTGGGCGGGCGTTTGAAGGCATTGGAACTGGAGCAGGAGAACTCGCCCGTCTCCATGGCCGGAATCGTGCTCGCCGCCGACCTGCTGGATGAGGGGAAGATCAGCTCCAAGCAGCTCAAGCAGCTCTTCGATGTGTGCTTTGAGAAGAACGAGGACTTCCCTGCCGTATATGAGCGGGAGAAGCCGGAGCAGATTACGGACGCATCGGCGATTGAAGCCATGATCGATCAGGTCATCGCCGCCAACCCCAAGCAGGTTGAGCAGTATCGCGCCGGCAAGAAGACCATGGCGGGTTTCTTTGTCGGCCAGGTGATGAAGGCGTCGAAGGGGCAGGCCAATCCGGCGCTGCTCAACGAGTTGGTGACGAAAAAGCTGGAAGGATAGCGGGCGGCGCCTGGAAGCCCGCTCAAGGAAAAGGCCCGTCTGTGGAACTTCGCAGGCGGGCCTTTCGTATTGCGCGACAGGCCTGTCTAGGCCAAATCCTGCATGGGAGTCTTGCGTCATGACCCCTCACAAAATGAGCGCGGTGGTTCTGCTTTTGCTGACGGGCGCTGTGCCCGTTGCCTTGTTGTCGGGCTGCGGGAGAGCGTACATCCCTGCGGTTCAAGCACATGGAGGTGGGTCCGGGCCGGTGACCATCTCCAAAATGGGCGGGGATATCGATGTGGCCGACGCTCCCGAGGGAGCGAACCTCAACACCATGGGCGGCGGCATCCACGTGGGGAACGCGGGAGCGTCCGTCCAGGTGAAGACGATGGGAGGCGACATCGCCGTCGATCGCGTAAATGGCTCGGTAGACGCGGCTACCATGGGCGGCAAGATCAGGATTGGCGAAGCCAACGGCGCCGTGAAGGCAACCACGATGGCCGGGGACATCAAGGTGCGCGTTGTGGGCTCCTCGACCAGCGAGAGGGATATCGAGCTGTCTTCGAACTCCGGGACGATTGAGCTGACTGTGCCGAAGGATTTCCCGATGGACGTGAAGATCACGCTGGCATACACCAAGAACTCAGCTAGAAACTACCAGGTAGTGGACAGCATCGGACTGATTCAGCAGACCACAGACGACTGGGACCTGTCGCATGGCAGCCCTCGCAAGTACATTCGCGCCAAGGGGCGCGTGGGCAGCGGATTGAACCACGTAGTGATCAAGACGATCAATGGGGATGTGATTTTGAAGCGGGAGTGAAGCAGTGGAGCGAGTGAAGAAGTGAATGAGTGAAAGATACCAGGTGTTCACTCCTTCACTTGTTCGGGGCAGGTTTTCGCTGTGCAATCTGCCCCCTGCAAGCCAGTCGTGCTATTTCAGCTTCAATTCGCACTCGAACTCTTTGCGTGTGTCCCAGGTGCTCACGGTCTTGACGACACTC
>CAYWSR010000462.1:0-1713 GCA_964460385.1 uncultured Occallatibacter sp.
AACAGGCCTTAGCTCGTTTCCACTCCTTGAACGCGATCAAGGGGCCGAACCGGTCATTCACCGGCTGTTCCAGGTTTTGCTTGCAGCCGAGATAGCATTCCGTTGTCAGAACAGAGGCGTGCCCGAGAGAAACTGGATCCAAAGCTTATGCCTGGTCCGGAGTCTCATTAATCCGTTGCTCGATCCACTCCGCCATCGACTTCTTCGGCTCGCCCATCGCTGCATTCGACACGTCTTCCCACGCCTCCCATGTCTCCAACCGCTCCGCATATGCGGCGCGCGCCCTGGGTAGGATTGAAGTGCCCAGGCCAAGTCGCAGCGGTGGATGTTTCGCGTCAACGAGCTTCAGGATGGCTTCTGCAGTCGCCTCTGGATCGCCGCGTTCCACATTCGCCAGATGGGTCAGGAACTGCTTGCGGAACTCCGCATATGGCTCCAGAACATCCGCTATCTGTGCGGACTTTCCGAAGTCGGTTGCGTAGGCTCCGGGTTCTACCAGTGTCACCTTTAACCCGAACGCCTTCACCTCCGGCGCGAGGGCTTCGTGGAGTGCTTCGACTGCCCATTTTGTGGCGGAATAAAAGCCGATGAGCGGCAATGCCGCTATCCCAAGCCCGCTGGAGACGCCGAGGATGTGGCCGCTCCCTTGTTTGCGCAGCAAAGGCAGAGCGGCACGGAGCACTCGGACCATGCCGAAGTAGTTCGCGTCGAAGAGGCCCCGGATCTGCTCGTCGCTCGCTTCTTCTGTAGCCGCGAGCAGGCTCACGCCGGCATTGTTGACGAGGACGTCCAGCCGGCCGAAGTGCGCGTATGCCTGGTGAACCACCTCGTGCACCTGCGCGGAGTCGGTGACATCGAGGGCAAGGGGCAGCACCGCATCGCCGAAGCGTTCCGCGAAATCGGCGATGTCCGCAAGTTTGCGGGCGGTCGCTGTAACCTGATCACCGCGCTTAAGAGCAGCCTCCGCCCAGATGCGGCCGAACCCGCGCGATGCGCCCGTGATGAACCATGTCTTTTTCATTTCATTCCTCCGTGATGGTGAGATCAGGTTTAAACCTCGGAATAGCGCATGTTCCCGAGATCAGTCAGAAGCGAAGGGCCTACGGGGTTCCATCCGAGCTTGGCACGGGTCTGCGCACTGGAGGTCAGCGGGTCCCTCCCGGCGAAGAACCCAAGGAAGCCAAAATGCTCCTGGGCCTGTTCCTGCGATATGGAAATAACCGGCACATTCAACCCACGGCCAATAGCCGTGGCAATGTCTTTGAGCGCCACGCCCTCCTCCGCGACAGCGTGATACCGCGCTCCCGCCGTGCCTTTCTCCAACGCCAGCCGGTAGAGCCGGGCGACGTCCGAAATATGCGCGGCAGGCCAGCGGTTTTGATCCTCGCCAATGTACGCCGAGACCCCCTTAGCGCGTGCAATTGCGATCAGCGGTGTGACCAGGCCCTGCTTTACGGTGTCGTGGACCTGCGGCAGACGCATCACAATTGCATGGACCCCGCGCTCCATCAAAGCGATGGCAGTCACCTCTGACACCCGAGGAAGGGATGGAGAGGAAGGAAACGGTGGATCGTCCTCGGTAGCGGCGCGGCCCTGGGCCACCCCAACTCCGGAGCTGACGATGAACGGACGGCTTGAGCCCTCGAGCACGGCGCCGATGGTCTCGATGGCCCGCTTGTCCAGCTCGCAGCTCTCCGCAAACTTCGACCAGTC
>CAYWSR010000463.1:0-1702 GCA_964460385.1 uncultured Occallatibacter sp.
TACCTCGCAGGCCCAGCCTGGACTAGTGGCACAGCAGGAACTCGACGACGCGCAGGCGAAAGACCTGGCGTCGGCTGCCGAAGTGGATGGGGCCAAAGCCGCGCTCGCCGCCGCCCAGGAGGAAATGGAGGTCTCCAAGTCCGACAACCAGCGGGTGAGCGCGATGGAGGACTACACCAACGTCGTTGCGCCGCTCGACGGCGTCATTGTCTGGCGATACGCCGATACCGGCGCGCTGATTCAAGCGGGCATCACCTCGAACAACCAGGACCTGCCCATCGTCAAGCTCGCGCAGAGTGGCACCATGCGGCTCCGCCTGCCGGTGCCCGAAGCCTGGGTCCGCTACGTCCACCTCGGCGACACGGTCAACGTGCGCGTGGACGCGCTGGGACGATCCTTCACCGGCAAGGTTGTCCGCTTCACCCGCGAGCTGAATTTCGAGACCCGCACCATGGAGACCGAAATCGACGTTCCCAACCAAAATCTAGAAATCGATTCCGGCATGTACGCGAACGCCATGCTCCGCCTCAACCACGCGGATAACGCGCCCACCGCTCCGGTTGGGGCGCTCGTCCTCAAGGGCAATGAGCGCGAGGTGTATGTCCTCGACAGCGACAATCGCGTCCACATTCGTCCCGTGCAGGTGGGCATCCAGGGGAGTCAGCTGGCGGCCATCGTCAGCGGCCTCAACCCAGGCGACCGCGTGATTATCGCCGCCCAGGCCAAATACTCCGAAGGCGAGGCGGTCACTCCGGTGGTGGCGAAGACGCCCGCGTCGGAAACCGCGCTGCAGTCCGGCGGCATGATCGACATGAACGCGGAAGCAAGCTCCGCCAGCGAGGGCCAGCAGTAAAATGCCGAAGTTTGCGCTGAAGTACCCCTATTTCATCCTCATGTTGTGCCTCATCGTCACGATCGTCGGCATCGTGAACCTGTTCAGCATGCCCGTCGACCTCTTCCCCGACATCGACATGCCCGTCGTCGTCGTCGCCACCTTCTACAACGGCATGCCGCCCGAGCAGATCGAAGCGGATATCACCAATACCTTCGAGCGCTTCTTCACCCTCGCCGCCAACGTCGACCACAGCGAGTCGCGCTCCCTAACCGGGGTCAGCCTCATCAAGCTCTATTTCAAGCCCGGGACCGATCCGAACGCGGCGCTCAGCAACGTCGCCAATCTCGCCATGGCCGACCTGCGCCGTCTCCCGCCCGGAACGCTGCCTCCCGTCGTGCTCGGCCTCACCGCCTCCACCCAGCCCGTCTGCCTCGTCACTCTCGAGGGCAAGGGGCTCAACGAAACCCAGCTCAAGGACCTGGCCCAGTTCCAGGTGCGCAATCAGATTTCCAACGTGCAGGGCTCCTCCGTTCCGCAGCCCTTTGGCGGAACCTACCGCCAGATCCAGGTCTACGTCGATCCGCTCAAGCTGGAGGCGCGCAACCTGAGCCTGAGCGACGTGGTCCAGGCCGTGAACACCTCCAACCTGATTCTGCCCGCCGGCGATGTGCGCATCGGGAACAAAGACTTCAACATTTACGCGAACAGCCAGTTTCCCACCGCCGAGGCCATGAACCAGATGCCCCTCAAGTCGGTGGGCAACGGATCCGTACTGGTCGCCGATGTCGGCCATGCGGTGGACTCCGGCGCGCTGCAGTACAACATCGTGCGCATCGATGGGCAGCGCTCAGTCTACGTGCCGATCTT
>CAYWSR010000464.1:0-1694 GCA_964460385.1 uncultured Occallatibacter sp.
GCGCCCAGCATCGCCGCGCCGCCCGCCATGTCGTACTTCATCTTGTCCATGTTGTCGCCGGGCTTGAGCGAGATGCCACCCGAGTCGAAGGTGATGCCCTTGCCCACAAGCCCGAGCACCGGGGCGTCCGGGTCAACCGTCGGACCCTCCGGCTCATAGCGCAACACGATCAGCGCGGGCGGTTCTTCCGAGCCCTGCGAAACGCTCCAGAAGGCACCCATCTTCAGCTCATGAAGCTTCTCTGTCGAGTGGACCTCCCACTGCAGCCCCACTTCGGAGGCCATGAGGGCGGCCCGCTGCCCCAGAATCGTCGGAGTCAGCTTGTTGCCCGGTTCATTCACCAGTGCGCGGGTAAAGTTCTGGCTTTCGCCCACAATCACGCCCTCGGCAAACGCGGCTTCGACGCTTGCCTGGTCCGCCCCGGCTGTGGCGGCCACGGTGAACGACTTCACGCTCTGGTCCTTGCGTTCGCTGCGATAGGTGTCGGGGTCGAAGTCGGCCACAAAAGCGCCCTCGACAGCGGCGCGGGCACTGCGAGCGGCGGACCACTCCTGCGACTCAGGCAAGGCAAAGACCAGTTCTTGAATGCCCCGCGGTTTGGCGAAGCGGATCGCGGTTCCGGCTGCGTTGCGCACGCCGTTGACGGTGGCCTTGGCCTGTTTGCCGAGCCCGACGATCAACAACCGCCGAGCCTTGAGGCCGGCGGGCGCGTGCAGCAGAACGGTCTCATTGGCGCCGCCCTTGTATTCACCTGTGGCCAGCAGAGCCGCCGCCGCGGACTGAATCGCGGCGTCCGAGGTCAACAGTACCGGCGCCGGCTTGGCGTCAGGTCCTTTGGCGGTTTGAGTGTCGGCGGCCAAGACGGCCAGCAGATCGGTTTCGATCCCGGCAAGATTCGCGAATGACAGTAGGCTCTGCATGCCTTCCATTATTTCACTTCAGCATTCTGGAATGGGAAGACTGTTTTCGAGGGGGATGGGAAGGCACCCATGGGAGAGATTCTCATCCCGTTTGACCGTGAGCCTCAGGCCTCGAAGGTCATGCCTCTGGATCAACCTTCTTTTCCAGCCAACCAACGGCTTTGGACCGCCACATCGGATCCGACGAGGCATCGATGTAGCGTTCGTTGGCGAACTCCTTCGATTTCTTTGCCCGGCGCCTGTATTGCGTGGTAATGCCATGGTTGTCGAGGATGACGCAACTGCGCAACATGCCTTCCCGCCGAAACAGTTGCCGCCCCTCAGTCAGAAGCTCCTGAACTTCCGGATCGAGTTCGCTAGCCCGCAATTGGCGCATATCGAAAAGCACACCGAATGACGCTGGAGCTCCAACCAGGGCTTGAACGGACTCAAAACGCCATTGTTTCATTTGGTCGAGAGTGATTTTACCCCCGAGTATGACCTCGAAACCGAAGGGTTCCTTCGTCGTCCTATACATCGTGCGGCCTCTTATTAGGTGTAAGGCCAATCTATCATTCTGCCGGGGCTGTGGAAAAGAGGCGGCTTGCGGCGGGGGGAGCGGGCGCTCCTCAATTGCTGCACAAGGTGAAGCCGTCTCCTACCGCCCCATGCGGTGTTTGCTGGCATTTACCGCGGCGCGGGCGTCGCGGTCGGCCTCGCGGCGCTTTTCCGTCTCCCGTTTGTCCCAGTCCTGCTTGCCCTTGGCCACGGCCAGTTCGCATTTGACCCGCCCAT
>CAYWSR010000465.1:0-1690 GCA_964460385.1 uncultured Occallatibacter sp.
TTGTATCATCGAGGTGAGATCGAACGAGCTTCTACCAGAACTCAACACACCAAACCCGCGGAACGCTTCCTTGGCTGGTCCGATGTATCCTTGCCCCATGCTTCCCCGCAGGACATCCACCATCCTCTCGCTCCTGCTCGCTCTGGCGGCCATCATCGTTATGCAGCAGGCACACGCACAGGGTGACCCGGCGCAGCAAGTCAAGCAGGTCCAGTCGCTCAACGGGCCGTGGCGAGTCCACGCCGGCGACGATCCTCAGGGAGCCAGCACGACTGACGATGACAGCAAGTGGCCGCAATTCGAGCTTGGCTCCGAGGCGAGCAAGAACCTCAGCATCCCCCAGGAGACTGCCTGGTTTCGCCTGCGCATTCCGGGCCAAAACCTGCCCGCGGACACCGCGCTTCTCATCGCTCCGTTAGCCACCGGGTGCCAGATTTTTCTAAATGGCTCCAAGGCGGCTGATTGCAACCAGCTTCGCGGCCCCAACTACCACACGAGCCGCGGAATTCTGATCCACCTGAGTGGTGCTTCGCTCTCCGCTCCCTCGCTTCTGGCCATTCGCCTCGATTACCCAGGGAAGGCATCGTCAGGCGCTGTCGGGCTTGGAAAAGACAGCGTGCTGATCGGCTCTGCCAGGATGCTGGCCGATTCTCGTACCGCGCGGGATGCTGGGCGCTTTTACAGAGTTCTGCCTGAGTCACTGCTCTGCGTCGGCGAACTCCTGGGCGGAATAGTTCTGTTGCTCGCCTTCGCCTTCGACCGGAGCAGTCGCGAGTATCTGTGGTTCGCTGCATTCCTGTGGCTCGACGGCTCCGCATCGCTCATGTCGTGCTTCGACCGGGTGTACCCGGTCATCGGTCCCGCGTGGCAGGGCTGGTTCAATGCATTCGGGCTGATCGGGCGGTACGCGCCACTGGTGGGATTCCTCGCAGCTTTCACCAGGAGCAGAATGAACTGGGCTGTGCGAGCCTACCAGATAGTCCTTCTGCTGGCGCCGGAGGTATTCGCCTTTTTCCACTTCTACGGCCCGGACGGATTCAATTTCGATTGGACTTACCTCCTGCTCTCTTTTCAGCTGCCATTTGTGGTTGGCTCCCTCGTGTTCCTGGCGGTCAAATGGCGACGCGGCAGCCGCGATGCGGCCCTGCTGCTCCCGTCGTTTCTACTGGCAAACGGCATCGAGATTTTGGGCCTTGCCGGCATGGTGGGCGACTTCCACCTTGGAGCCCGCTTTCACTACAACTTCGACGATTTGTCGATGTTTTTCTTTCTCATTTCCATCGCTCCCGTAATGATCGCTCGCCATCGGCGCGTCACAATGGAGCACGCCCAGACCTCTGCCGAGTTGGAAGCCGCACGCGAGGTGCAGGCGCAGTTGATTGTCCCCGCCGTCGATATCTCAGGCTTCAAAATCGAGAGCGCCTATGCACCAGCCAAACACGTAGGCGGAGACTTCTTTCGCGTCATGCCCGGACAAGACGGCAGTGTGCTGGTTGTCGTCGGCGATGTCAGCGGAAAAGGGCTCAAGGCCGCCATGACCGTGAGCGCTATCATGGGCTCGCTGCACGACTACCCCGCCGCCAGCCCGTCTGAAGTTCTTGCCCACCTCAACCGCGTGCTCCACGGCAGAGTCAGCGGATTTGTCACCTGCTGCGCTGCGCACATCGCAGCCGATGGCACAATGACCCTT
>CAYWSR010000466.1:0-1689 GCA_964460385.1 uncultured Occallatibacter sp.
AGATCCATGGCATCTCGAATGCGATTTACCGGCGGAGCTCGGAGGAGATGCGTGGCTTTCAGTTCGGCAATCCGTCGGTTGCACCGTACCAAGTGGAGTTAAACCTATTCGATAGGAATGACCGGCGTTACAAGATCATTATCACTGGGAAGAAACCGGCAGGGCAGGCGATTACACAGGCCGAAATCAATGCGATGGTAGCGTCTTTACGGTCGATTCCTCACAGTTAGGGTGCAATCGGGAGACTCGCTGAGTGTTAGAGCTTGGCGGCCAAGGTGCGGAAGAACTGAGCGGGCGTGGCGATGCGGAGGCCCGTTTGGCTCGCAACGGATGCTGTGAAGTGGTGCGTGTTATTGGTGAGGAGCCAATCAGGGTGTGCTTTGCAGGCCGCGATGAGAACTGGGAGATCAGCCTGATGGCGGATGAGATGGCGGGAGGCCTGGACTTCGGCGAACGACGGGAAGGGAACGGTTTCCGGATCGGCTAAGCGGAGGAATTCGTGGAAGGCCTCAGAAAAGAGGACATGCGTCTGCGGAGCGTGGCGGCTGGCAACGAGAGCCAGGTTTCGCTCGACCTCTTCGCGAACGGGATCGGCAAGGACGAGGCGGCAGATGCGGGCGGCGCAGAGGGAGACTACAGCCTTGTCGAGTCCCCATGTTGCGGCGAAGGCACCAACAAGAACATTCGAGTCGAGAAAGAGGCGGGGACGAGACGTGATTGTCACCGGACCTGAGTCGAAGCATCGGCGGACTGTTTGGAATCAGGAGCGCCGATGTCTCCGTAGCGTTCCTGGTAGATCTGCTCGCGGATGGAGGGAAGCTCTTCGACTATTTGTTGCGGAGATATGCCAGCAGCAGTGAGAGCGCTGCCTATTTGCTCACAGAGCTGCTCGAAGCGGCGCTGTTCGGGAATGAGTAACAAGCCATTGCCCATGCGCAGAACCGCGAAGGGGGCACCGGCATCTAGTCCGAGGTCTTCACGGTACTGCTTGGGCACAGTGAGCTGACCTTTTTCGCCGATGCGGGTGGTCGTGAGGTATTCGAGGGATGGGTTCTTGGTGGGCATTGGAAACTCCGTAGGAATATCCTACCACACAAGGTAGGATAATCCTACTCGAAATGGAGTCTATTCGCCAGCCAGGTTCTCGAGCAGGGTGTCGAAGTCTTCGAGTTTGGCGTATTCGATGATGACTTTGCCGCGGCCGTTATGGTCTTCGATGGTGACCTTGAGGCCGAGGGCTCGCTGCAGGCGGTCCTGAACTTCGCGGACGTTGGGGTCGATGGGCGGCTCTGGCTTAAGTTCTTTCTTTGCAGACTTTTCCGGGTGGATAAGGCCTTGGACGTAGTTCTCTGTCTGGCGAACAGAAAGCGAACGGTCTGTGATACGCTGAGCGACCTTTTCCATCTCCTCCGCGTGTTCAAACGCAAGCAGAGCGCGGGCGTGACCGAAGCTGATTTCTCCGGCCTCGACGCGGGCCTGGACGGAAGCGGGCAGGCGGAGCAGGCGAAGGAAGTTGGCGACGGTGGCGCGATCCTTGCCGGTGCGGGCGGCCATCTGCTCCTGGGTCATGTGGAACTCGCGCGAGAGTCGCTCGAAGGCGCGGGCCTGCTCCATGGGATTCAGGTCGGCGCGCTGGAGGTTTTCGACGATGGTGATCTCCATCGCCTGCTCGTCGGAGACCTGGCGCAG
>CAYWSR010000467.1:0-1680 GCA_964460385.1 uncultured Occallatibacter sp.
AGATCTCCGCGGTGATGCGCATGGAGAGGTCGACGGCGGGGGCGGAGTGGGTGAGCGCGCCGACGGAGATGTAGTCGGGGCCGGCGAGGGCGTACTTGTGGATGTTCTCGAGGGTGATGCCGCCGGAGGCTTCGATGGGAATTTCGAAGCCCCGCTCGCGGACGATGGCGACGGATTTTTTAACCTCGGCGGGGGTCATGTTGTCGAGAAGCAGGGACTCGGCGCCGTGGTCAAGAGCGAGCGTGAGCTCGGCGATATTGCGAACTTCGATGTCGATGGTCTGGCCGAGCTTGCGGCGCTCTTTGGCGCGGGCAAGAACTTTCTCGATGCCGCCGCCGAGGGCGATGTGGTTGTTCTTGATGAGAATGCCATCGGAGAGGTCGAGGCGATGGTTTTCGCCGCCGCCACAGCGGACGGCGTATTTGTCGAGGATGCGCAAACCGGGGACGGTCTTGCGGGTGTCGAGAATTTTGACGGAAGTGTCCCGAATCTCGTCGACGTAGCGGCGAGTGAGCGTGGCGATGCCGCTCATGCGCTGCATAAGGTTGAGGATGACGCGCTCGCAGGCCAATATGACACGGGCATTGTGACGAATCACGGCAGCGGCCTGACCTTTGCGCATGCGGACGCCGTCGAAGATTTCGGGGTGGCTGACCACTTCGTAGCGCCCGCTGGAGCGGCCATCCAGGCGCGCAAAGATATCGAGGAAGCGGGGAATGCAGCCGAGGCCGGAGAGGACACATTCTTCTTTGGCGAGCACGGTGGCAGCGGCGCGGAGGCCGGGCTCGATGGTGAGCGACGTGGTGATGTCGCTGGTGGCTTTATCTTCGACCAGCGCCTGTTCGAGGATGGCCTCGATACGGCGGCTTTTCCATTCCATGATCTATCCGCGGCCCTCCTGCGTGAGGTCTTCGAGGGCTTTGCGGTTTTTTTCGATGAGGAGGCGCGTGTCGGCTTCCATTTTCCTCAGGCCCTCAACGACGTGGGGCGGAGCTTTTTCGAGAAATGCGGGATTGCTGAGCTGGCGTTCCGCGGAGGCGAGGGCCTTCTCCAGTTTGGCGAGTTCTTTGGTCAGGCGTTCACGCTCGGCGGGGATGTCGATGGTCTTTTCGTAGATCACCTCCACGTCGAACTGGGACGTAGAGCGAAAAACGGCGCCTTCGGGCATGGTGCTCACTGATTCGACGCCCGAAACGCGTGCCAGGCGCTGAATGATTTCAAAATTTTCCTCGAACGCCAGTCCGTCGCTGAGAGCACGGATGCGAATGGGGACTGAGGCTCTCTCTTCGACGCCGAGATCTTTGCGGAGTGCGCGGACAGAGACGATGAGTTCCTGGAGAAGAGCAAAGCTCGTTTCGGATCGGTCGTCGCGGTGGGCTGCACCGAGGGGATAGCGGGTGAGAGCGATGGATTTCCCGGGCGGTTCATCATCGTAGAGCGCGTGCCAAAGCTCCTCAGTGATGAACGGCATGAAGGGCGACAGCAGGCGCAGGGCGGATTCGAAGGTCTGGAGGAGCGTAGCGAGCGCGGATTTGGTTGCGGCCGGGGCGGCGGAGTCGGCGAAGTCCAGACGAAGCTTGACGATTTCGAGGTACCAGTCGCAGAAGTCGCCCCAGAAGTACTGATAGACGAAGTTGGCGGCCTCGTCGAATCAATAATTGGCGAGAGCGACATTGACTT
>CAYWSR010000468.1:0-1671 GCA_964460385.1 uncultured Occallatibacter sp.
TGCCGATGAATCGAACCGGGTCCAGCGCTTCACGCGTCCCACCCGCCGTCACCAGCACAATCTCGCCCGCCAGGTCGTGCCGCCTTCCCAGCGCACCCAGCACGGCATCGGTAATTGCCTCTGGTTCGGCCATGCGCCCAGGGCCCACCATGCCGCATGCCAGCGAGCCAGCGCCGGGTTCGATCACACGCACGCCGCGCTCGCGCAGCAGCTCAATGTTGCCCTGGGTCGCCGGATGCTCCCACATATTCACATTCATCGCTGGAGCCACCAGGACAGGAGCCTGTGTTGCCAGGTAGAGCGTGGTCAGAAAGTCGTCGGCAATCCCATGCGCAAACTTGGCCAGGATGTTGGCCGTGGCCGGAGCGACCACCAGCGCCTCGGTCCACTGGGCCTCGCTGATGTGCTCAATGCCGTTCTGATCCGTTGTTTCCGCCGCCGTGTAGTCGTCCCACAGGCTGGTCAGCACTTTATGCCCGGTCAGCGAAGCGAAGGTCAGCGGCTGGATAAACTTCTGCGCCGCCTCGGTCATGACGACGTGCACTTCAGCACCCTGCTTTTGCAGGGCCCGTACCAGTTCCGCCGCCTTGTACGCGGCGATTCCGCCGGAGACGCCGACCGTGACTCTCATGTCTCGATTGTAGAACAGGGGTGCGTTGGCAATGCGGCAGGCTAGTTGCACTGTATGTCGGCTCTTGCCGAATCACGCACAAGAACCGCCAGGAGCGCAAGAACATGTGCGCGGAGCAATACAGCCTTGAATGAGTCAGACAGCCTAGCTGAGCAGAATGGGAATCGCCGGGCCTTCAATCACCGGCTTCTGCACTTCCTTTGCGACCTTGACGTAGGAGATCTTGCCGGCTTCTATCTCATCCTGGGCGATGCGGCAGGCTTTAGTCGAATGAGTGGGGACCAGGGCGTGCGCGCCGCTTTGAATCTGGCGAGCGCGCCGCGCTGCCACCAGAACCTTGCGGTAATTCGAATCGAACTGGGTCTCAATCGTCATCTTGATCCTCTCCAAAAAGGTTTTGCTGCCCGCCGTCTTTGCCGTCGATCCCGAAGGCCTCGAGCACCGGCTTGAGCCGCTCATGCGCGTTCATCTGCAGACATGCCGCGGCGACCTCCAACACCCTGCGCGAGCGGTAGGCAATGGCTTCGCCATTGCGATAAAAGCGTTCCGCGAGGACAATCGCCTCGAGTTGAGCTACCGCGCGGTCAAGAGTGTCATTGACTAGTATATAGCCGTACTCGCGATATTTCTCAATCTCCCTGCTGGCCTCCGAGAGCCGGCGGTAGAGTTCCGCCTCGTTCACCACGCCTTCAGCGCGGGCGCGGTTGCGCAAGCGTGTGCGCAGCACCTTGGGATTCGGCGGCAGCACAAAGATGCTCACCGCCTCCGGCATCTTGGCGCGTACCTGCGCCCCCCCCTGTACGTCGATATCGAGCAGCAGATCGTGGCCCGCGGCCCGCGCCTCCTCCAGCGACTGGCGCGCCGTCCCGTAGAAGTTGCCGAAAACCTCGGCGTACTCGAGGAACACGCCCTCGTCGATCATGCGCTCAAACTCCTCACGCGTCGTAAACCGGTATTCGCGCCCGTCTTCCTCCGAGCCCCGCGGTGCGCGTGTGGTCCAGGCGATGGCAAAATCCACGCCGCTCACCTGCTTGCGCAAT
>CAYWSR010000469.1:0-1670 GCA_964460385.1 uncultured Occallatibacter sp.
AGTGGCATCTGCAATCGGTAAGGGGAGCTCAGTGCTTGGCCGCGACCGGGCAGCCACTCGAAAGCTTGTCAATCTTGTAGCCTTTGAGCGTTGCTTCAAATACGCGCCGCGCGCGGTCCACAAGCAGGCATCGTCCGAGCGGGGAAAGCGTCGACGGCGGCTACGTAATCCACCCTCCTTTGTTCTCCTCGGTTGCGCATATCTCGGCAGCTTTCAGGCCTGAGATTGTTTAGGTTTGACCGTGATACGGCCCGTCATCGCTTTGCCAGCATTTTGCGGATTGATTTGAGTTCGGCCCGATGCTTTGGAGTTGCAGTGGGATAAGACATGTTCAAACCCTTCAGGGCGTCCAGAACAATCTGAGAAACAATCAGGCGGGCGTTGTCCTTGTCGTCGGCGGGCACAACATACCAGGGAGCGTGATCGGTACTGGTCGCACTCAGGCACTCCTCGTAAGCCTTCACATAGTCTTTCCAGAACTTTCTCTCGTGAATGTCTGCAAGGCTTAGCTTCCAGTTCTTTGCTCGATCGTCGATGCGCGCCAGAAACCGTTTGCGCTGCTCCTCCTTTGAGAGGTGCAGGAACACCTTGACGATGCGGGTGCCGTTTCGGTCAAGATGCCTCTCGAAATCCACAATGGAGCGATACCGATCGTCCCATTTCGACTTATCGTCTCTTAGCTGGCTTGAGAGCCCCTCGTTGCGAAGCAGTTCCGGGTGGACGCGAACGACCAGTACCTCTTCGTAATACGAACGATTGAAGATGCCGATACGGCCGCGTTCGGGAAGGTGGCATGTGGTGCGCCATAGGAAATCATGCTCCAGCTCTTCGGCGCTGGGCTGCTTGAAGCTGAATACCTCGCAGCCTTGCGGGTTGATCCCGGACATGACGTGGCGGATCACGCCGTCCTTGCCGGCCGCGTCCATTCCTTGGATCACTAGAAGCAGCGCGTGACGGTTGGACGCATAGAAAAGCTGTTGAAGGGAGCTCAGTTCCTTCACGTGCTCTTCGAGCATCCTGCGATAGAGCTTCCCGGAGCTGCAAATCGGATCGACCGACGTGGGCCACTTCTTGAGGTCCACACGGTGCGTCGGCGGCACAATTAACTTCTTCGAATTGATTGTCATGACCCTCAAATATAACTGTAAAGCCGGCCGGCTGCGGATAAACCATACCAAAGCCTTGCGCCGGACAGCAAGCCGCTCGAGTGGCAGAACTCTCGCAACCAGTATTGTCCCGGATTTGCGCAGTCGTCTGTGCAGTTGTGCTCAAGACGGTTTGCAGGAGGAGCCGTGAAACGGATGTTCGCGATGGCGCATGCGGTGTCCGTTGGAAAGGCTCAATCGACTGCTCGCAAGCCGCAGCAACCGCAGCAGCCAGGCCGCCTGCAAAATGCATGAGCAATTCGGGGCAGATATGCGAGGGAGCGGATGACATGCTGGTCTCGATCCCGCTTGAGCCAACTGTACACATCTCTGTGGCGCGTGATGAAAATGCGGATCATGCACTGAATGACAGAGCCTTCAAAAGAGAGAAGGCATGTTCGGGTAAGAGGGGCATTTATGACGACGACACAGAAATGTGAACATCCCGTCAGCAACTGCCAGCCAGCGATGGGCAAGAAGCACTGTAGCACTGCATGTGCTGACGCCGACAAGAGTTCAAAGATT
>CAYWSR010000470.1:0-1664 GCA_964460385.1 uncultured Occallatibacter sp.
GGCCGAGGGAAGAGGCCGGTGCCGGGACCTCGAAGACCTGATCGCTGAGGACGGTTTCGCCGGGATGGAGGCGCGCTGTTAAGGCGGGGGTGGCAGGATGGGTGGCTTGCCAGGCGTTTTGCCCGCGGGCGGAGACCTGGTAGTAAGTGCCGGAATTCCAGAGGAGGGCGTGGAGACCGCCTTCGCTCTGCGTGCGCCCACGGGAGTGACTTGTAACTCTGACGGTTACGACATAGAAGATGCCCCTGGCCGTGACCGGATCGCTGGGCGGACCGAGTTGCGAGGCGGTCTGCGCCTGGGCGACCGCGAAACACATCTCGTCGAAGCACTGATCCTGGCTCATGGGGACGATACGCTGCGGGGTTGCGGCGGCGGATACGAAGACGATGGCGAGATACGCGACCCAGGTGCCAGCAAAGATCCAGAAGAGGCGCTTTGCGGCGCTCCCGCGTCCGCGCACGAGCAGGACCAGCAGGGAGACGACGACGACGGCCGAAGCGAGGAAAAGGAGAATAAAGAGAAGATCGAAGAGGGTCATGAGGCGCTCTTTCCGTCGAGGGGCAGAGTTGAGGGGGCCGGCCTGCCCAAGGAAAGGAGCATGAGGGCGCCCTGGAGGACGAAGCTGAGGGAAAGGAGGAAGGTGAAGCCTTCGAAGTGGGCGGAGAGCATGTTGTGGACGAACGCATAGCAACCGAAGGCAAGGAGCGGAACGGCGGCGGCCCAGAGCCAGCGTTCGCGGCGGAATCCGAGGCGGAGGAGGCGGGCGAGGATGGTGGCGAAGCCGATGAGGGCGATTGTGACGGCGAGACCGATGCGCGCGGGATAGCCTGGGTGCTGAAGAATCGATTCCATGAATGCGAGCCATGCGGCGCAGATCAGGGTCCACGTCGAGGCGATGAGGAGAGGCGCGCTGAGGGCCCTGTGCGCCGGGAGCGAACAGGCAGCGAGGCTGAAAACCTGGCGGAGATACCAGAGATCGGCCAGGAGCGAGCCGGAGCGGGGGAGGATGACTTCGACGTATTCCTCGCCCAGATCGCCGGTGATGGTCTGGCGGTTTCTTGCGGGAAGGAGGCGCTCGAGCAGGCACTCCGCCCATCGGGGAGGTGCATTAACGCCGGTGTTCATAGTGCCACCTTTCTCGCATTGGTTGGCCATTTCACGCTCTTCCACAGGGTGGTCATGGTTTGGTGGGCCTCGTCGAGAGCGCGCACGCCTTCGGCGGCGACTTTGTAGTAGCGGCGCGGGCGGCCACCGCGCGTGGGCGTGCCGTCGGCAAGGCTCGAAGCGATGAGGGCGCGCGCTTCGAGACGGTCGAGGGTCGTGTAGACAGAACCGGCGGAGATATTGCGCCGCAGGGATGTTTGCACCTGGTGGAGGATCGCCCGACCATAGGCGTCAGCGCCGAGATGGACGATGGCGAGGAGGACAGCCTGTTCGAAGGTACCCAGAACTTCGGCCATGTCTACATTGTAGGCATTGACAGGAAAATGTCAAACTGTTTTGATGCGGTGCTTGACAAAGACAGCCAGCGGACGGCTTCAGGCGCCTGGTGTGCCCGCAACCAGGCACCGGTCTACGCACGCGATCGAAGATCCGGACGGAGACCAAATCGTTTTCATCAGAACTGCAAAGGGTACCCCGTGAAGAGATCCCGCAACCTGTCC
>CAYWSR010000471.1:0-1658 GCA_964460385.1 uncultured Occallatibacter sp.
AAAGAGCGCAGGTGCTCCGCTGGGAAAGGGGCCTACATGGTGGACTCTCTCTCGAAAACCAGTCCCGCGCTCCTCCGCCATGATCTCCACAAGGATCTCTCCGATAGTCACGACCTGGGACACATAGGTCTCCCTCTCGATATGTGACCTTTGGGCTTCGCGAAGACGTCTATCTCCCGCCCTCCGCAGACCGTCCTCTCAACTGTAGTAATCGTGTACACAGCCAGGCCTCAGTGTCAAAAACCAAGGAGAGCCAGCCAATCTGAGCGCTGCTAAGCGCCTCGGAGTGTACCTTGTGTCCGCCTGAAACTCGGATTGGCCTGCGTTCCAACAGAAGGACCTCACCGAGCGATGGGACGACCCTTACCCTGGAAGTGGAGAGACGCTATCGAGGACACCTTGCTGACTCTGTTTGAGGTCTACCAGCCGGGGTCAACTGCCGTTCGTGGTGCTGACTCATGCCATTAGTGACTTGCACCTGGCCCTGTGCGGTACCAACGCCGAGACGACCTCTGTTCTACCGGGACTGTCCTTGACTCCGGGCGTGCCTCGCGACCTCGCAGCCACCGATGGGTCGACGGCAAACGGGACAATCTCAGCTCAGAAGGAGGCGGGTGCAAACCTTCCACGCGACCTCTGGGACTGCTGCCAAGCCAATCTTCCTGCTAGAAGGTTGAGGAGGCGTTCCGCCTCGCTGCTGACCGCCTCTCGCCCCTTTCGGACGTATTCGCGCGGATCGAGGTTTTTAGGATGGAGAACGAGTTGCTCACGCAACGCAGCAGTGAAGATCGAGTTCAGGTGGGTCGAAATGTTGACCTTGGTAATTCCAGCACGTACCGCTCGAGAGGTCCTTGTCCGAGACGCCTGACGAACCGTGCAGGACTAAGGGGCATCCGACGGCCGCCCGTAGTCGTTCGATAAGGGCGAAGTCGATGACAGCATCTCGCGCTGTCATCCGGTGTTCCGTTCCCACCGCCACAGCGAGAGCATCGACTCCGGTGGCAGCTACAAAGTCGGCGGCCTCAGCAGGATCGGTGCGCGCCCCTGGGGCATGTACCCCACCTTTCCCCCCCACGACGCCAAGCTCCGCTTCGACCGAGATGTGTCGCGAGTGGCAAAGACATGCCACTTCTGCTGTCTCGGCAAGGTTCGCCTCGTAGTCGAGAAGCGAGCCATCGAACATCACCGCCGGAATGCCGAGGTCGGCCGCCTCCTGAACTAGCACCCTTGTCACGGCATGATCGAGCTGTACACAGACGGGCTGGGTAGCAGCGCGTGCCAGGCACAAGGTCGCCTGGGTCAGTGGCGCCAGCCCGTCGTGGTACCGGACACAGTTCTCAGAGATCTGAAGCACTACCGGCAGCTCGGCGCTGTCAGCCGCAGCTACAAACGCTTCTGCATGCTCGAGCAGGACCACATTGAACGCGCCGACTGCGATTCCGGAGTAGGCGGCGCGGTCAAGTAAGTCGGTTGCGCTAGCGAGCGTCATAACGCTGCTATCTCTGCGGCGATGCCGGGAATCGGGACCGCCCAGCTATCTCTGCCCTGGCAAGAGGCCTGCACACTCAGGTTGTGCCGGCTAAACCGTGCGGCTGAAATCAGTTTCACTGGCAGATAACGCCAGCCGGGTCCCAGAGGTCCTCCCAGGACTGATCCTG
>CAYWSR010000472.1:0-1657 GCA_964460385.1 uncultured Occallatibacter sp.
ATCCGCCTTCGCGGCGTACAAGGCGACGTCCACATGGCGCAACACATCCTCCCGCGGAGGGTAGCCCCACTCCCGCGCAGGAAGAACGCCAATGCTGATGGTGAGGGGTATCGGTCCGCAGGCCGTCGATATCGGCGAAGCCTCGATGCTGCGGCGTAGCTGATCGGCGCGCACCATCGCCTCCTTTGCGGCGCAACCTCCCAGGATCACCAGGAACTCCTCTCCCCCCAGACGTCCCACCAGGTCGTAGGTACGGACGGCCCGCAGGAATCGTCTGGCCGTCTCGCGGAGGACCTCGTCGCCGATCGGGTGCCCGAACTGGTCGTTGATGCTCTTGAAATGATCCAGATCCGCGAGCAGCACCGCGGTTCTGCCATTCTCTCGGGTGCTGCGGGCAATTTCGCGCCCCAGCATATCCAGGATCGCCTCGCGGTTCAGCAGCGAGGTGAGCGAGTCATGGGTAGCCTTGAAGTGCAGGTTCTCCCGCGCTCGCTTCAGTTCAGCCTCGGTCTCCTTGAGGGCGGTGACATCCCGCCCGATCCCGATAATCCCGATCGTCTTGCCCTCGGCATCGCGAAACGGCACCTTGGTGGTGAGAAGCCAGCGGACCTTGCCGTCGTTCTCCCGGATGTGCTCATCCTGGCTCAACAGCGGCACGTTGGTTTGGATGACCTTCTGCTCATCCTGATAAAAGCCCGCGGCCATTTCGGTCGGAAAATAGTCGAAGTCCGTCTTGCCTCGCAGCTCCTGGCCCGAGGACGCGCCCATGACCTCCGCCGTACCCTGATTCGCCATCAGGAAGCGGCTCTGCTCATCCTTGACGTAAATCAGGTCGGGCACGCTGGCCATGACGGTGCGCAGAATCGCCAATTCGCCGGGAAAGCTCTCCCCCTGCCCGCGCAGGAGAGACCTGCGGACGGAGAGCCATGCCAACCGGCTCCCCACCAGGAAGATCAGCAGAAAGCAGCCAGCGGCGATCCAGCCCACCGGGCTGCTGAACAGTCGTGCGAGGGAAGCGAGCAGCTCGCCAGCCGGCCGCAACTGCGTTGCGAAGGTGAGTTGTAGCGCAGGTGTCATTGCAGTCCAGGCCTGCGTTGCAAGCTACAGCCAACAACAGACCTTCGGACAACTCCCGCCAGAACCCCAGGGTTCCGATACGTCTGCGCGGCATCTCGAACCCGTCGTTGGAGTTGGTCCGAACCGCTTCCCGCCAGACGACAGGAATTCTAAACCATCGCCTCGCGGCTCAGGGGGAGAAAGGGGACGGCCGTTTCTCCTCGCGCCCACTCGCAGGCACACAACCTCGCAGGCACGCCTGGGAAGGCGATACCGACGGAGCCAGGGGCAAACGCAATGTTCGTCCGAAGTACCGAGAGATAGCCCGGTAATCGCGAAGAACCCGACGGCTGGGGGAGCCGCCCGAAGCTGGCCTATTTCTTTGCGCTCTGAGCTGCCTTCTGCTTGGCCCAGCGCCGCCTCTGAGCGGCGGCAATGCGCGCCCGGGCGTCGGCGCTGAGAACACGCTTTTTGCGGGGGCGGTTACCAAAGGAAGCGGGGGAGACCCGATAGCCTCCCGTGCTCGCGAGCAGAGCACGGACTTTCTCGAGGCGGCTGATTTCTTCATCGACTGCAGCAACTAGTTCTTCGCGTGTCATTT
>CAYWSR010000473.1:0-1655 GCA_964460385.1 uncultured Occallatibacter sp.
GTGCCACTTCTATGAAAAGTCACTACTTGTCAAGGGTTGGTTTCGTATTTTCGTCGAATTGGCATGGGCTATACTGGGGATAGCCCAGGCAGAGGATAGGGCAACGCAGAGGTGCGACCCGAGCGCTGCACTGGGGCCAAGACCGAAGGGGAAGCGGCCGGACTTTGCCTTCCGGTCGCTTTCCTTCGTTTAGGCTTCGGGATTGGCTCAAAGCGATAAACCTTCGCAGCCGGAGGCTGCGACTTCGATTACATGGATGTTCTCCCGGGGATGTGGGGTTCTGAAGGGGATTGCCGTTGGACAGCGCGGGGACGTTCGCGGGTGGCAATCCGGCGTTCCATTCTTCTATCCGAGCATTTAGCCCAAGGTGGGATCCGAAAGGTGTAAGGCTGCCCCATCTGGCTACGAGCGTGAAGCCCAGTGGCACAACGAGCTCGCCTTACGACCGGAAGCCTGATTGCACTGTGAACCGTCCTCATGGCGGCTCTCCTTTCTAAACGGCTATCATCTGCCAATACAGTTGCCGAATCCAACGGTTGGCCACCGCCGCCGCGGCGACTGCGGCAGGTTTGCCCCTCGACTTCAGTTGTTCTTTGAGGCTTCGCCACTTCGGCACATAACGTGCCAGGCGATGCGCGGCCTCGATGAGCATTCCACGCAGATAGAGATTGCCGGCCTTGATCAGTCCCCCGTCGGCTTGCCGCTTCCCACTGGACGCGTTCTTCGGCGTGACGGCGCAGTACCGCGCCAGTTGCTTGCCGTTGCGAAAGCGCCCGAACGAACCAATCTCCGCCCGCATCACCACCGCGGTTACCAGTCCCACCCCTCTTTCCTCGCGCAGCTTTGCCACGACGCGGTCGTCCTGCGTTGCCTCTTCCATGCGCGACTCGACCTCGCGAATCTTGGCGGCGACATGCTCCAGGTCGGCCAGGTGCTCGTCCATAATCCAACGGCTGTGCTGTCCCAAACCCACCGTCGTTTGCAGCCATGCTTTCCAAGCCTTGGTCCACACGTTGCCGGCTTCCTGCGGAGCGACGATCCGTTCCTCACGCAGCATCGCTCGGATCCGGAGCTTGATGTTGCGCCGGTGGTCCACCAGTTGCTGGCGATAGCGCACCAGTCGCCGCAAATCGCGAATCGCCTCCGGCGGCAGCCACACCCGCGGCAAGTAGCCGATACGGACCAGGTCCGCCAGCAGATGCGCGTCACTGTAGTCCGTCTTGTCGGGGTTCTGTTTCATCCGAGCGCAGATGCCGGCATGTGCCAAGTCAATCTCCCATCCCTCTTCGCGCAACCGTTGGGCCAAATTGGCGGCACCGCAACAGGCCTCGATCGCCGCTGCGGCAACGATCCTGCCTTCGGCAACCCGACTCACGTACTCCAAAATCGCAACCACCTCGTTGGGAACGCCCTCGTTCCCCAGAATATCGCCCGCCGCGTCCAGTACACATATCTGGACCACTGAATCGTGATAATCGATGCCCACAAACGCCTGAAACTGAGCTACACTGGTCATATCCGTCGCCCTTCGCCTGAGTTGAGAAAGAATTACCATCACTACCTCGACTCTAGGTTAAGGAGCGACGGCCTTTTCATCCCATCTGGCTTTGCCAGTGCAGCGCCCGTGTTGACCCTCCGTTTTTTTTGGTGGAAGT
>CAYWSR010000474.1:0-1653 GCA_964460385.1 uncultured Occallatibacter sp.
AGCCCTGCTTCCGCGACACCCCAGACGACCTTATCGCTCAGGCTCTCCGCTCCCGCGACCCCGAGAAGCAGCATCCCTGGTTGGCCGGCATCACCGCGGAAACCCTGCACGCCGCCGGCGGCGCTCAGCGCCTGCGCTTCGAAGAAGACCAGGACAAACAGCCCTTCCTTCCCTTCGCCGAGGGCCCCTTCGAAACTCCCAGCGGGCGCATCGAGTTCTACTCCGCCACCCTCGCCGCCCAGGGCATCGATCCGCTGCCCGCATTCCGCCCCGCCCCCGAGTCGCGCCACACCGCGGCGCGTCAACGCTATCCGCTCGAGTTCCTGCCGCGCAAAGCCGACAACTACATGAACTCGACCTTCCCCAATCTCCCCGGTCATCGCGCCATGGAGTCCGCCTTCAACGGCGTCCTTGAAATGCACGCCGACGACGCGACCGCTCGCGGCATCGCCGATGGCGACACCGTCGACGTCTTCAACGATCGCGGCAGCATCGCGTTGTGCGCTCACATCAACGGCGGTGTCCGTCCCGGTGTCGTAGCCGCGCGCCTCAACTGGAATAAGCTCTCCGCCGGCGGCCATAACGTCAATCTCCTCACCTCGCAGCGCCTCAACGACCTCGGAGGCGGCCCGGTTTTCTATTCCGTGCTCGTTGACGTTCGCAAAGCTTCCGCGTCCACTCCAATGCGATCCGATATTCGATAAACTGATCGCAATTCTCCCCGATCACATCCTCAGCACGCGCAGTCGTGCGGGATGGGAGAGTGCAATGATGTTGCCATCCATGTTTCCGCCGGCATCACGCGCCGCTCACACAGCCGTCACCGGCTTTCAACTCGCGACCGAACCCGTCCCCCACGCGAATCGCGCTGATATAATCGCCTTTTCCCAACGAACGGCCCGATTTTGAGCAGTGAGGGTGTGCATATTTTTTCCGTGATCTCCTGGAGCGCTGGCTCCCCGCACGTACCATGCAGGAATCTGCGCCGGCTCCTGAGGCGCTCCCTGGTGTTGGTTCTCTTCCTGGCCCCTCTCTTCCCGGCCGTGCCCCTCATCGCCCAGGAAGCTACCCAACCTGCCGCATCCAGCGACGTCGGCCAGAAAATTCTCGAGATTCGCGTCATCGGCAGCCGCCGCATTCCCAAGGAAACCGTCCAGGCGCGCATGTTCTCCCATGTCAACGACACCTACGACCCCCTCACCGTCGAGCGCGATTTCAACTCCCTCTGGAACACCGGCTACTTCGAAGACGTCCGCATCGAGAAAGAGGACACCCCCCAGGGCGTCATCCTCGACGTCTACGTCCGCGAAAAACCCACCATCCGCGACATCACTTACAAGGGCCTCAGCTCTGTCACCGAGTCCGATGTCCTCGACCGCTTCAAGAAAGAGAAGGTTGGTCTCTCTGCGGAGAGCCAGTACGACCCCGCCCGCATCGCCCACGCCGTCACCGTTATCAAGGAGATGCTCGCCGAGCACGGTCATCAGTTCGCCACCGTGCGTCCTGAAGTCAAGACCATCCCGCCCGCCGCCGTGCAGCTCAACTTCATCGTCAAAGAAGGTCCAACCGTCAAAGTCGGCAAGATTACCTTCAGCGGTAATCAGCACGTCAGCTCCCGCAATCTCCGCGCCGCCATGCGCAACCTGCGTCCCA
>CAYWSR010000475.1:0-1650 GCA_964460385.1 uncultured Occallatibacter sp.
CGGGTTTATCGATCACCGACAGCTCGTCATCTTCATAGACAACCTGCAGGGGAATGTCCTCGGCAACAGCCTTCAGCGGCTTTGGCGTAGGATCGCCCAACACCTCGACAGCTTCCCCGCCCCGCAATCGATACGACGCGCGCGGAGTCCCTCCCGCGATGCGAACCTTGCCCTGCTCCAGCATCATCTGCACGCGCTCCCGGCTCACCCCACTCATCTGTCCGGTCAGCCACGCGTCCAGCCGCTGCTTCGCTGCTTCTTCGGGAACCGTATAGGTAATCGTCATGGTTACGATTGACCCGTGGGCTTGCCCGGACCCGTTAGCCCCGGAATCCAGGAAGGCAGATTCGGCGACGGTGCAGGCGGAGCCGGCGCCGTCGAGGGAACCCATCCCCGCTGCACCAGCCAGTCCCGTAACAACGTGGGCCACGTCGAGAGCGGCCCATACGACCCGCACAATCCGCATCCATGATTGGCAAAGTCGAAGATGTGCAGCTCTGCCGGCACATGTGCCTGTTGCAGAGCCCGATAGAAATCCGCACTGTTCGCTGCCGGAACCGTCGGGTCATTCGTCGTCGCAAACAAAAAAGTCCCCGGCGTCTCCGCTGTCACCGCAAATTGATTCGAGTACCGCTTTTCGAGCGCCGGATCCACCACCGGCCCGAGCAAATTCATCCGCGACCCCGCGTGCGCCTCGGGCAGCTCCATGCTGATCACCGGATACGACAACACCATGAAATCCGGACGGCAGCTCTGCGCATCCACAGCATCCGGCGTCTTCACCGCAACCGCATCCCCGTCGCAATGCGTCCCCAGCGTCGACGCCAGATGCCCACCCGCCGAAAATCCCCAAACCCCCAGCCGGTGCGGATCGATGCCGTACTCAGCCGCGTGCGCGCGAATCAACCGCATCGCTCGCTGTCCGTCCTCTATAGGCACAGGGGAGTGATACGGCGCGACCCGGTAATCCAGCACGAACGCCGGAATTCCCTGCGCGTTCAGCCATGCCGCAATCTGCACGCCCTCATGCCCGATCGCCACGTGCTGATAGCCCCCGCCCGGAATCACCAGCACCGCCGTGCTCGTCGAGCGCGTCGCCGGCAGGAACGGATACAGCCGCGGCTTATCGGCCTCGCTCTCGCCCAGCGCGTCCGGCGCGCCATGCGGCCACAGAAATACCGGCTGCGGCATCCCCGCGGGCAACTGCCCCAACAATGACAAAGAAGCCCCCATCAGCAGTGAATAAACGTGCAGTCGCCACTTCATTGCGATCAGTATATGCAGCTCACCGCGAGGCTCGCGATCACACTTTTGAGGAGAGCCGTCCACGCAGCTGTCCTGTCCAGCGACACTCCCAGCCTCCGCCCCAGCTACTCATCGCGAAGCGCCCGAGCTGGATCGATCCGCATCGCACGCCACGTCGGCAGCAAGCATCCGCACAGCGCAACCGCGCCCAACACCGCGGCCATCGGCAACAACATTCGCGGATCGCTCCACGACACGCCAAACAAAAGCTCATGCGCCCAGTCGCTGCTGTTCACAACCCGCAGTGCGACAGCTACGACGACCGCCCCAGCCGCCACGCCAGCCGCAACCAGCATCGCGGCCCGCACCAGCACCAGCCATGCCACATCGCCCCGCGCCGCGCCA
>CAYWSR010000476.1:0-1648 GCA_964460385.1 uncultured Occallatibacter sp.
ATACAGGCTCTTAATGGTGGCAATTAGTGTCCGTGAAGTTGAACCGGTCTTGCGGAGGAGGATTTTGAGGTTTTGGATGGCCGCGATCAGTTGATCCTGGATGGTTTGCTTCTCCAAGCCGCGCCAGCGGGATCTCTTGAAGCCATGTTGCACCGCAGCTTCTCCAAAGTTGCGCTCCTGGAACCACTGCCGGCGCTTGCGGTCGCGCACGGCGGCCGGACTCTGCGATTGGCTGCGGGCGCGGTCCAGTAACTCCTGTTCTGCGTATCGATTGATGGTCCTGCCAGCCTTGGAACGCGTGCAAAGATGCGCCAGCCTGCACCGGCTGCATACTCCTTTGGCTGCGCGATACTCGTAATAACCGCGCTGATGATGGTAGTGGTGGTTGTAAAGCTTGCGCCCCGCCGGACAGCTAAAGGTGTCGCTGCTCGGGTCGTAAGCAAAGCGCTCCTGGCCGTAGATTCCCTGCAGCCGGTGGTTGTTCTGCTTCTTGCGCAGGTCGGCCATGTGGGTGCGGATGCCCAGGGTGGCGAGGGTGATAAAGTTGAAGGCGGTTCCATATTTGGAATCGCCCACGACCTTCATGGGTTTCACACCGGTTGCCGCCTCATGGCCTTCCAACACGCTCAGCAACTGCTCTCCGTCATCGCGGATGCCCGTGGTGGTGACGCTTGCGGTAATCACCCCCTCCTTGTCGTCGAGCGCGCGATGGTTCTTGTAACTGGGCAGGCTTTTTCCCGTCCGGTGCCGTACCAGAGTCGCGTCCGGATCGGTCGCCACCACGTGGCGCTGGTTGACGGCGGGTTGCCCCGGCCCGGAACCCTTCTGGTCATCGCCGCCCGTTGGTTCTTCTTCGCCGGAGGCTTCGAGTTGCTCCAATTTGGCCACTGTCCTTTCGACAATGATCACGCTATTGAGCGAGGCGTCCGCGCGCACAATGCTTGAATCCACATGGACCTTATCCCCGCTGATTAATCCGGCTTTCCAGCATTGCTCCACGGTGCGGGTAAAGAGCCGCTCAAAGACCTCCTTGCCCCAGCGCTGCCGCGCTTTCGAGAGCACCGAGTGGTTGGGAACCGTGTCCTCCAGCCCGTAGCCCAGGAAGTAGAGGTAATACAATCGCAAGGGGATGATGCGCATCAGTTCGCGCTCGCTCTTTACATCGTCCAAAAAGAGCAGGAGCATCATCTTCATGAGCACCACCGGATCAACGGAAACCTGCCCGTTGCGTCCGTATTTGGAGGCGACTTCCTCGCGGACAAAGTCGAGGTCCAGACATGCATTGAGCCGGCGCAGAATATGGTCTTCGGGAATCCGCGCGAAGACGTTAACCGGCTCGTTCCACCACTGGGTTTGCTTGGATTGGTGACCCATCATGATGGACGCAAACTCTAACTAAATGCCCCGCCTAACTCCAGTTCCAACTAACTCTCGACATGAGATTTGGGCAACAGCCCGGTGATTCTTGACACATTGGGGACGGCGCCTCTATCCCTCTACCTCAGGACCGCTTGGGCAGCCGCAATCGGGAGCGCAGCCGCCCGGCTGGCGGATGCGGAGGTCGAGCGTGATGTCCTGGAAACTGATTTGCTGGCGGACGTGGGAGAGGAGATGGAGGGTGCGCGGATCGGGCGGGGTGGCGGAGTCG
>CAYWSR010000477.1:0-1647 GCA_964460385.1 uncultured Occallatibacter sp.
ACATAACCAGTGGAATGCTGGCGCTTCTAATCGGACCCTGGCAGTTTTCGCGGCGCATTCGCCAGCGGTACATTCAACTGCACCGCGTCTCCGGACGCGTCTACGTCATTGCAGTCCTGTGCGGCTGCACGGCAGCATTCCGCCTCGCCGCCGGAACGACCTTTGGCAAGGCGTGGGGATTTGGGCTGGCTTGCCTGGCCTTTGCATGGGCCACCACCACATTGATGGCTTACTACGCAGTGCGCCAAAGACAGATTGCCATTCACAAAGAATGGATGATTCGCAGCTACGTGATCACGTTCGCATTTGTGACTTTTCGCGTTTTCAATGACTATCCGCCGATGATGAACTGGCTTCCCGAGGCCGACCGTGCCACCACGTACATCTGGGCTTGCTGGGTTCTTCCCTTGCTAGTGGCCGAAGTCCTTCTGGCTCTTGTGCGCATGCGGCGAGCGACACCCGCCGTGGCACGATAACCCTAAGGCGACACGCATTCCTAAACGCGGCCGGAGTTAGCGCGGGTGGAACCGACGCCAGCGGCGACTATACTTCACGTGTGATCGCGCAGGACTTCCGCTCCTCGTATTCCCGATGACCGACCCCACGCAGGCCCCCGTGAAATCGAGCTCGGCGAAGGCGCCGCGCCGCATTGGCGTCGTCACCACGTCGCGCGCCGATTACAGCCATTTGTACTGGCCGCTCAAGGAGCTGGCCGCGCATCCCGAAGTCGAGCTGGGCGTGGTTGTGATGGGGCCGCACCTCTCGCCGGAGTTTGGAAACACGGGAACGGAGATCGAGCGGGATGGGTTCGAGATCAAGGCGAAGATTGAGTGCCTGCTCAGCTCGGACACGGACACCGGTATGGCCAAAACGATTGGCCTCGCGATGTTGGGGCTGGCCGATGCGCTGACCGCGTGGCGGCCGGATCTGCTGCTGCTGATTGCCGACCGCTATGAGATGCTTGCGCCGGCCTCGGTGGCCGTGGCTCTGCGAATCCCCATGGCGCACATCGAGGGCGGCGAGATTTCGCAGGGCGCCATCGACGACCAGGTGCGCAACGCGCTGACGAAGATGGCGCACGTTCACTTTACGTCAACGCCAATGGCGCGGCGGCGGGTGATTGCGATGGGCGAGGAGCCGTGGCGGGTGCACCACGCTGGCGCGCCTTCGCTGGACCATCTGAAGCGATCAACACTACTGGGGAGAGCCGCGCTCGAGCAACGGCTGGGAATTGCTCTGAAGCCGCCAACGGTGCTGGCGGCGTGGCATCCGGTAACGATTCTGAGGGACACGAACGCCGAGGCCGATGCGCTGTTTGCAGCGCTTGAGCAGACCGCGGGGCAACTGCTGTTTGTCTATCCGAATGCGGACGCCGGGGGCATGGCGCTGATCGAGCGGACGCGGGCGCTGACGGCAACGCGGGCCGAGACGCTCGCAGGGCCGCCGAAGGGGGCGGTAGCTGTTAAGGCGGCAAGGGCCTCGACCCCCGCGAAATCGGACAAAGATGAACAAGGCGGCGAACAGAAGACGATGAAAGCAGGCGCAGCAAACCGACACGGCTTTAAGCTGAACGAATTCGTTGTGTACCCTGCCCACGGGGTGGGCCAGATCCTCGCCATCGAGGAGCAGGAGGTGGCCGGCTTTAGG
>CAYWSR010000478.1:0-1646 GCA_964460385.1 uncultured Occallatibacter sp.
CGAGCGGTTGCGACAGCGGCTGCGAAGATCAGGGCCAGTTCAACGTGGGATGGCCGGCAAACTACGGCACCAACAACGTGGTTTCCGACTTCGAACTGGGCCGCGTCGCGAACTATGAGCAACAGAGCGGCGTGCCTCTCGATAACTTCCAGATGAACCAGTGGTCAATCTGGGCGCAGGATTCCTGGAAAGCCAACCGGCGCCTCACTCTGAACCTCGGATTGCGTGCCGATCATGAGGGCCAGTGGTACGGTGAACCGGCCGGTCAGCAGGTCTGGGTGCAATCGAGTTACGTCGACTCGGTCACGGCGCCTGCGAATACCGGTCTGGCGTGGAATGCTGTCGACAAGAACGTTCCACTCTCCGGATTCACCTCGCCGTTGTTCTACTACGATCCGCGCGTAGGACTGATCTACGACATCCGCGGCACCGGCAAAACGCTGTTGCGCGCCGGTTACGGGGCCTATCGTTATCAGATTTCGGTCAACGAAGCGACCAGCAACAACGTAGGCGACGGCCCGAAGGGCGTCGTCAACTACACAACGCCCAAGGCGTTCGTGGGCTATGCAAACGCCGCCACTGGAGGCACACCGCCGACCTCGGTGAGTGAATCTTCATGGCTGGGCAACGCCTCCATCGGTGCCGATCTGCTGGGCGACGACCGGGTCCCGTTCACCGGGGACTGGAACCTGTCCATCGATCAGGCCGTGCCGTGGCAGTCGCTGGTGGAAATCTCCTATGTCGGTGACAAGACCTCCGGCGAGGAATTCAACGGCGGCAACGGAAACATCAACAACCTGAACAATCTCCCGCTGGGGGCGTACTGGCAGAAGGATCCAATTACCGGGACCTTGTGCTCGCCGTCCGCACCTTCGAGCGCAACCGCGGGCTGCAACGAGGTCGATTTCCGCCCGATGCACAACTACGGCAACGTCTACCTGCTAACCCACCAGAGCTACGAGAAGTACAACTCGCTCCAGGCGTCGTGGAGGAAGAACGGAGCACTGCTCAACTTCCAGGCGAACTACACCTTCAGCAAGGTGATGGGTATCTGGGACGGTGACACTTCCAACGGCTTCGGTAACGGATCGACGGTTTGGCCGTTTGCCATTGCGCCTAACTACGGGCCTCTGGATTACGACCACACCAACATCTTCAACATCTGGTACATCTACAACCTGCCGCGCCCGATCCATGGCAATCGGCTTCTGGCGACGGCCATCAACGACTGGAAGCTCTCCGGCTGGAACCAATATCAAAGCGGTTCCTACCTCCAGGCAAACCTGCCTAACCTGAACGCGAACTTCCCATCGGCCCCATCGGGCGGAACGCTCTTCACCATGCCCAACGGCCTGCCGGCAAGCGGCATGAGCGCTTCCAGCTGGCTGGGCTCGGCTTCAGTGAATAACCTGATGCCGCTGCTCACCTGCAACCCCGATTCCGGAAGGAAGTCGGGCTTCTACTGGAACGCGAACTGCTTTGCAGCGCCCAGCACGATTGGCGTGGAAGGTCCGCTGCACTGGCCGTACATGAGGTTGCCGGCCTACTATACGAACGATCTCTCCATCTTCAAGAGCTTCCCCACCAGGGAGAGCCAGAGACTGGAGCTTCGTATCCAGGGTCAGAACTTCATCAACCATCCGTTG
>CAYWSR010000479.1:0-1646 GCA_964460385.1 uncultured Occallatibacter sp.
CACGCCGACCGTATGCGACGCGGTCACGATCATCCCCAGAAGCACTGCGTGACGCGCTGTTCCTTTCGAGCCCACCAGGTAGGCGGCGACAATGGTCTTACCGTGGCCGGGCTCCAGCGCGTGCAGCCCTCCCAGACCGATAGCAATGAGGGCCGCGGTGAACAGGAACCACGCGCTAAGATGCTGGGCCTGAATCAACTCGGTGAATCTGCTGCGCGGCGTCTGCTGCCGATTGGCCCGGAGATTCATGGTGGCCGACACCGGCGATGTAGCTGTAGACGATCCAGGCGCCGTTGCGGCGTGCGGAATCGCAGGCTGCTCTGGCGCCCTTCGGCGGTTGACTTTGGCACGATGCAGCGAAGGTATCGCCACGACCGTCGGAGCCGCGACTGACCGTCGTGACCGAGTTGGCTGCGGAATTGCGTCTGTTGCCGGCAAGGGCGGGGGCGCGGTCACCAGCGAGGCTTCCAGCTCTTGCGGCGGACTCGTGAGCAAATCTGCCGGATAGTTGCTCAACTCGTCGCTGCGGTCCGTTGTGGGTGCCGAACTGCGCAGCAATTGGCTACCGGATGCCGGAACTACAATTTCCTTCCATCCGTTGTGCCCTGGGTAATTGCCGTCTGCGTAATGAATTTCGATGCGCTGCCGGTCTATCGTCGACGGGTAAGCCGCTTCATAAATGAAGCCCATCTTCATTGTGGGCAGACCTCCGGCGCCGGGCGGAAAAATGACTTCGCTCGAGATCATGCGAAGAGGAACTGGTGTGCCGCTTACGTCGAGAATGAGACCATTCAGCAATTCCTTGCCCCGGAGAGTCACATAGTTAATCACCGCCGTCGACTTAGGATCGATCGCGGTGGGCGAGATATTCGCCCGCTGCAGTTCCTGATAGGTGGGAATCTCCGCCAGGTCGATCAGATACCGAACGCGAATCCGGTCGTCCTCCACAGTGATTCTGGAGTAGTGGTTCACGCTGAAATTGCCCATGGGATGAGCCAAAGCCATCCGACAGAGGCTCAGCAGCAGAAGCAGCGGGAAATATCTCTTAACGAGCATGGCTGGTCCGTCCCTCCCTCGATTCGGCTCGCGCTTCCAGCGTGGCAAGCCGCTCTTTCGCGGTGTTTGAATAGACCAGATGGAAATGCGGATTAATCTGGAGCGCTTTCTGCAGTTCGCTCCGAGCTTGCTCCGTGTGGCCGATTGTTTCGTCGATCATTCCCGCGTGAAAGAGAAGCAGCGAGTCTTGCGTCCCGAACCGCATGGCCTTCTCGCTTGCCTCTGCGGCCTCGGCGAGCTTCCCATTCTTGTAGAGAGCCCAAGCCAGCGCGTCCCAGGTGTATACATCGCGCCGGACTTCAAGCTCTTTCCTGGCGAGGTCGACTGCCTCAGTGAGCTTTATATCGTGATCGGCAAAAAAGACCGCCAGATCGCGATTGTGGAGGACCTGATTGATGTGCCCCAGCAATCCGATGTATTCAACCAGCGCATACTGCTTATGCGCCTCCTCGGGATGCCCCATCTTCGTATAGAGATCCCCGAGCTCCGCAACAAAGATCGGCATGGGCACGACCGCAATGGCTCGTTGATAGAGCACGACGGCGTCCGCGTCGCGGTCTGCGGGAAGCCTGGCCATGGCCCGGTACCGG
>CAYWSR010000480.1:0-1645 GCA_964460385.1 uncultured Occallatibacter sp.
CGCCAAACGGAATATTCACCACCGCGCACTTCCACGTCATCCAGCTCGCCAGCGCGCGCACTTCGTCCAGCGTCACGTCCGGCGCATACCGGATCCCGCCCTTCCCCGGCCCGCGCGCAATGCTGTGCTGCACCCGGAACCCCGTAAACATATCGATCCGCCCATCGTCCATCGTCACCGGGAAGTGAACAATCACCTCCCGCGTCGGCGTCCGCAACAGCTTCCACAATCCCTCTTCCAGGTTCAGTTTCTTCGCCGCAAAATCGAACCGCGCGCTCTGCGCCTCCCACGGATTAATCTCCTGATCCAACGTCATCGTCTGTGCCACTGCCATTCACCTCTCCAATTCAAAAAAGCTCGTCATCCTGAGCGCATCACAAAAGCTTGTCATCCTGAGCGTAGTCGAAGGACCTGCGGTTGCACTTCGGGAACTATTCCCTAGTCCCTGGTCCCTCATTGGCCCCTTCGCCCTGCGGAAATCGTCCCACAAGCCCAAACCCCAGTGAGTCTAGGCCTGCCCGGAGCCCCCCGTCAAGCACCCCGAACCCCTCCAGGCAGCCCCTTCGTCCTGGTCCCAGTCCTCATTCCCTGGTCCCATTACACTGTTTACAGTGAAACCCTCCACCAAGCCCATCCTGCCCTCGCGCAAGGACTTCCTCGCCCTCGCCAGGGATCACACGCTGGTCCCTGTCTGCCGCATCCTCGCCGCCGACCTCGAGACGCCCGTCTCCGCCTTCCTCCGCGCCGCCTGGCCTGAGCGCGAGTGTTTCCTCCTCGAATCCGTCGAAGGCGGCGAGCAGGTAGGCCGATACACCTTCATCGGACTCCAGCCCTTCAAGCGCATCGTCGCCCGCGGCCGCTCCGTCACCATCACTGAGGGCCGCAAAACCACGCATCTTGATGCCGACGTCTTCCACGTCCTGCGAGACGCTCTCTCCGGCCACAAGCCCGCGCGCCTCCCCGGTCTTCCGCCCTTCACCGCCGGAGCAGTCGGCTACTTCGCCTACGACGCTGTCCGCCTCATTGAGCGCCTGCCCTCCCTCGCGAAAGATGAGCTCGGCGTACCCGAAGGTTGCCTCCTCTTCTTCGACGAAGTCCTCGCCTTCGACCACGTCCGCAAGCAGATTTGGCTCGTCGAGACCGCCGACGTCACCCAAACCCCTCCCGCACAGGCCTACGAGAAGGCCATCAAGCGCCTCGACAAACTCGAACGCACCCTCAGCCGTCCCCTGCCCTTCATCAAGCGCCCCAAGACGGCCGGCAAACTCAAAGTCAAACACCGCACTGCCAGGAAGTCCTACCTCGCCGCCGTCGAAAAGACCAAAGCCTACATCGCCGCCGGCGACGTCTTCCAGGCCGTCCTCTCCCAGCGCTTCGACGTTGAGCCCGAAGTCGACACGTTCCAGGTCTATCGCGCCCTCCGCGCCGTCAACCCCAGCCCCTACATGTTCTTCCTCCGTTTCTCTCCCGACAGTCCCTTAGGCGCATCAGCCTCGCCAAAAAACTCCTCCAAAAAGTTAAAGGTGCCCACGGCACCGCCCCTCGAGCTCGCCGGCTCCTCCCCCGAACTCCTCGTCCGCGTCCACAAGAATCGCGTCGAGTATCGCCCCATCGCCGGTACCCGCCCCCGTGGCGCGAACGAAAA
>CAYWSR010000481.1:0-1630 GCA_964460385.1 uncultured Occallatibacter sp.
CTCTCGCGCGTCGCCCATGCGTGTCTTGTCGGGATGCAGCGTCAATCCGTTGGCCATCGTCCACGCCGTTACCCGGCGCAGCGCTTCCTCGGCTTCTTCCGCTTCTCGACACAAGATCACGAAGTCGTCGGCATAGCGCACCATCCTGAACCCGCCCTCTTCCATCAGGAGGTCGAGCGGATGCAGATAGATGTTCGCCAGCAGTGGCGAGACGACCGCCCCTTGCGGCGTTCCCGCCGTCGGGCTCCATCGCTCCATACCCTTCATGACGTCTTGGTGCAGGTAGTCGTCGATCAGATCTAGGACGCGTCCATCACTGACCCTTTCCTCCACCCGCGCCATCAGCCTGTCGTGCGGGATAGTGTCGAAATAGGCCTTCAAGTCGGCGTCCACCACATGGGCGTAGCCCTCCTTCAGCAGCCGATCGACCTCCCGCAACGCATCCTTGCAACCGCGCCCGGGACGGAAGCCGTAGCTGCCTTCCCGGAACGCCGTCTCAAAGATCGGTTCAATCGCCATTTTGAGCGCCGTCTGCACGATGCGGTCCTTAACGCTCGGTATCCCCAGCGGACGGGTTTGACCCGGGCCTTTGGGAATATCCACGCGCTTGACCGGCGAGGGGCGATAGGTCCCGGACTTCAAATTCTCATGAAGTTCCGCGAGATAAAGCTCCGCGCCCGCCGCGAACCGCTCCACGCTCTGGCCGTCCACCCCGCTCGATCCCTTGTTCCGCTCGACTTTGCGCCACGCGGCTTCCAGGGTCGTGGGCCGGAAGACCTTATCCACCAAGCTGAACCACTTGCCTCCTTTGACGCCGTTGCCCAGCGCCGAGACCATGCGATCCGTCCAGATCGACGCTTCGACCCACCATAGATCGGGGATTGTCTCCCTGGCTGTCTCTCCTCCTTGCTTAGCCTCATCGGCACTGCCGGAGTTCTGTTGCGTCATATCCGTCGTCTCGCCTCCAACTTCCTACCTCCCTTCCCTCGGACCGGTTTTGCTAGCCGCCCCTCTCGTCGCGCGAGGCGACTTCGGTACTATGAAGGTTCTGACTCCCGCCGGCCTCACCCGAGCCGACAGGCCTCTCCGCTTACTCCGCCTTGCCTTCCCGCCATTCCGCTCCCAACCACGCGATCCGTCCGATAGTCGCTTTGTCAGTCGTCTCAGCGCCATCGGTTGTTCCAGGCTTCGCCATCGGCTAGCAGGCTCGCCACGGGTTCTCGCCGAATCGGATTCGTACTCCTACAGACTGGCGATTCGCTTCCAGCTGCTCCCCACCCCAACCGGGACTTACCGGCGACGCAGTTGCCTTCAGCTACACGGTTACGACAAACCATGGAGGGGACTTACACCCCACCGACAAAACGTACTCACGGACGCACTAGCCGCGCTCGCTGAGCGCGGCCGTCCTGGCGCGTCTCACTTTCCGAGTGTCGACCAAGCGGAACCTACGCGGTCAGCGACCGCGTCTACAGAGCGCTGAGCGTCCGAAAATGCGGGCTAAATCGACCACCCGATCGCTTTGCCGATCTCGCCCACGATGCCGCGCCGGAACAGCAGCACGCAGGCGACAAAGATGGCGCCCTGGATCACCGTGACCCATTCTCCGAATTGGGCGAGATAATTCTGC
>CAYWSR010000482.1:0-1619 GCA_964460385.1 uncultured Occallatibacter sp.
CCATCCGCATCGTCCAACACGTTTGTCATCGAAGGAGGCTACGATCCAGAGCCGAAAGAAAAGCCCCGCCGCCTGAATCCCATCAAGCAGAGGCAGATGGAAGAACGGGTTGCGTTTCTTGAAGAGGAGACCCCGCGCATCGAGGCGGCCATCGCGCACACGGAAGAACAGTTGGGCGTATTTGTCTCCGCCACGGAGACGGCACGGCTGACCGCACTGGCCGAGGACCTGCGCAACCAGCTGGCCGCGCTTACAGCCGAGTGGGAAGAGCTGATGGGGCAGTTGGAAGGGACCTGATGATGACCACCAAAACGAAATCCCGCTGCGCCTGGGCTGAGAGCGATCCTCTGCTCCGCGAATACCACGACACGGAATGGGGCGTGCCCGTGCGCGACAGCCGCGAACTGTGGGAATTGCTCATGCTCGAAGGATTTCAGGCCGGCCTGGCATGGATCATCGTATTGCGGAAGCGCGATGCCTTTCGCGAAGCGTTCAGAGGATTCGACCCGGTGAAGGTCGCTCGGTTCCGTGAAGCCGACGTCGAGCGTCTGCTCGCTGATCCGAGCATTATCCGCTCCCGAGCCAAGATTCAGGCCACCATCCAGGCCGCCCGCATCTACCTTGCGATGCAGAGGGGTGGCGAGGACTTTTCAGGCTTTCTGTGGGGCTTTGTCGGCGACAAGCCCATCCAGAACGCCGGCCGCGTCCCCGCAGAAACTGCCCTGTCCCTCGAGATGTCGAAGCAGCTCAAAAAACGAGGCTTCAAATTCGTCGGACCGGTGATCGTCTACGCGTTCATGCAGGCAGCGGGCATGGTCAATGACCACAGTGCCACCTGCTTCCGTCGCTGATTCTCTGTTTTCAATCGTGCATAATCGAAAGACGATGCCTCTCTTATGGAACCCGGAATCGTGGTCGCAGCGGCTGGCTGAGCTGGAGGCGCAGAGCGGCGACCTGAAGGAAGCTCCCCTGCGGCGCGATGTGCGCTCGCTCGGCATGTTGCTGGGCGAGGTGCTGCGCGAGCAGGCGGGCGAAGAGCTGTTTGCCCACGTTGAAGCGCTGCGGCAGGGCACCATTCGCAGGCGCGATGCGGAAGCCTGCGGAAGCGAAGAAGAAGCGGCAACCCACGCGGCGAAGGCCCTCGAACTGGTTCATTCGCTGCCTGTTGAACGCGCACTGCTGCTGACGAGGGCGTTTGCGTTCTACTTCGAGCTCATCAATTTGGCGGAAACGAACCACCGCAAGCGGCGGCGCATTGCGCTGCGGTTGAGCGGCGAGATGAATCGGCAGCGCGGGTCGCTGGCCGGGACCCTCACCGAGATGAAGCGTGTGGGCATCCGCTGGGAAGAAGCGCTGGACTGGCTGAAGCGCGTGCTTGTTGTGCCGGTGTTTACCGCGCACCCCACCGAGGTGGCGCGGCGGTCGGTCATGTTCAAGCGACGGCGGATCGGCGAGTTTCTCGAGGCGCTCGATCAGGTTCCCATCCCCGAGCAGGATCTGGCGCGGCTCGAAGAACTGGTGCTGGCGGAGATTACGAGCCTGTGGCAGACCGACGAAGTCCGCTCGCGCCGGCCCACGGTCTACGACGAGATCAAGATGGGCCTCGACTACTACGACGT
>CAYWSR010000483.1:0-1617 GCA_964460385.1 uncultured Occallatibacter sp.
GTCTCGCTCTGGGGCACCGAATCCATGATGAAGAAGGGCTCGATCCGCATCACCCCCGGCGTCGCCCACCTCGTCTTCCATCCGCCCGTCTACCCCACCGACTACGCCTCGCGCGAAGAGCTTCTCGACGCCGTTCGAGCCGCCATTGCCTCCGCCCTCCCCGAGTGGATGCGCAATGAAGCATTGTAGGGGTGCTTCATTCCAACGACCTCCGTGCCCAACCTTTCGCGCCCTCCGCGAATGGTTAAAAGGACCGTCCCACTCATACCAGGCCAGATCAACGATGCGTCGCCCCTACTGCGATTGCACCTCTGCGTTATACCCGTCGTTCAGCAGCTTCTGCCGCCATTGGTTCGCCGCATCCCGGCTCGCAAACGGCCCAACCCGCACGTGAACCATGCCATCCGCCACGTCCCGATGCGCCGTGACCGCATACCCCCGCCGCCGCAGCGCCTGCACCAGCACATCCGCGTCTTCCTGGTGCGCCAGCGTCGCAACCTGCACCATCAGCGCAACCGGAGCCACCGCCTCTGATCTCCTCAACGACGGCTCCAGCGCCGGCTGCACTGTCATTGCCCGGGCCTGCTGCGGCTTGGTCACAGCAGGAACTACAGGCAGCGCAGGCTCGACTTTGGTCTAGCCGATCCCGCTTTGCGCGCCCTGCCGCGTTCCCTTGTTCCCCCCAACCGCCCCTGCTCGCGCAACTGTATCCCCGGCATCGCTCCCTTGCTGCTGATCCCCCGCTTGCTGACCACCGGTCTCGCCGCCTTCCTGACTCGCCGCCTCACCCGGCGCACCGCTCCCAGATCCGTTCCCGGCCGCGCCTCCAGCCCCACCGGTCGGCTTGCCCTTCGCACCCTCTCCCTGCGCTGCAATCGACCTTGGCTCCAGCACTGTCGACTGGGCCGCCGGCTCCCTTCGCCCCACCACGTACCCCAGCCCAAACGACAGCCCGCACAGCACCACCAGCCCGAAGAGGATCGACAACAGGGTGAACAAGCCGAGCGTCACTTCCCGCTCGCGCTTCTCCTCATCCCCATTTTCTCGATCCCGCTTTTCCCGGCCACGTTTCCGCCGGTCCCGCTCTGCCTCGCGCTCGTCAAACACTCCCCGCATTCCGCTCCCCGAACCGAAACAATCTCCTTCAGGCCCTCACCGCCGTCCTATTCCCTGTTCCCTGCCTTACTCCTTTTTCACCGCCAGCTTGTTGAAGAGCGTCATCATCTCCAAGGGCAGCGGGAAGACGATGGTCGTATTCTTCTCGACGCCAATCTCCGTCAGGGTCTGCAGGTAACGCAACTGCAGCGTTAGCGGTTCGGTCGCCAGCAGGGCCGCCGCATCCACCAGCTTTTGCGCAGCGTTGAACTCGCCCTCGGCGTGGATAATCTTCGACCGCTTCTCGCGTTCGGCCTCCGCCTGCTTGGCCATCGCGCGCAGCATCTGCTCGGGAAGGTCCACCTGCTTCACTTCCACCGAGATCACCTTCACCCCGAACGGCTCCGTCCGCTGGTCGATGATGGTCTGAATCTTCAAGTTCAGTTTGTCCCGGTGGCTCAACAGCTCATCCAATTCCACCTCGCCAAGCACCGACCTCAACGTGGTCTGCGCAAACTGCGA
>CAYWSR010000484.1:0-1616 GCA_964460385.1 uncultured Occallatibacter sp.
ATAGTCGCCCAGCGAGGGATTGACCAGCGTCTTGCCGTAGGTGCCGCTGCCGCTGTAGGGGGTCATGAAAGTTCCGGCCACGGCGTTTGGAGTGATTGTCAGCATGGAGGGTGAGGTCGCGTTGCCGTTGAAGTTGGAAAGGTCGTTGTTGCGCTCCGAGTAGGGAGCGCCGTACTCCCAGCGCAGGCCAAGATTGAGGGTCAGCTTGGAGTTGACCTTCCAGTCGTCCTGGGCGTAGACGTTGTCCATCGATTGCAGCAGGTGGGCTTTGAAGTATGTGGCCAGCGAGTAGCCGTTAGTGGTCCCGAAGAGAAAGTCGGACCAGTAAGTATCGGAGGTCGACGTCGTATTGACGCAGGCTGTTCCCGCCGACGCTGGGCACGCGCTGTAGCCACCGGAGTATGAGAAGCCGCCAAAGAGCGGATTCGAGTCCTGTACTTCCATCCAAATGTGCTCGTACTCATAACCGAACTTCAGAGAGTGCTTGCCCTTGATCCATGAGAAGTTCACCTTGGGGTCGAGCAGCGAAGGGTTTTGCCACTGCGGATTGGTGTTCTGGCGTCCAAAGGTGCTGAAGCTGCCGCCGAAGGTGGTGGTGGGCAGACCGCCAGCTACGGTGGGGTCAGTGGGCAGGCCTGGAATCGTGATCGCATGGTCTCCAATTGAGAGCGTGTACTTGCCAGCCTGAGTTCCCGACAGGCCGAGGCGCACATCGAGAACTTTATTGGAGCTGAAGAGATGAGTGTAACCGAGCGCAACCTGCTGGTCGAGAATCTTCTGCCGCCCGTTGCCGTTGCCTTGTCCATCGAGCGGCAGAGGCTCTGTGGGGTGGTTGATGCCCGTCTCTTTACGATCACTAACCTTGAGGAACCATGAGCTCTTGTCATTCTGCTGGAAATCGATGCGCAGGTCGCCCTTGTCTGACTTGTCAGTAAAAGGCGCGTTGGTTGCGCAATCGTTTGAGGCCAGGCCGATTGTCGATCCGGAAGTGGCAATGCCGGTGCTGCCGGGGGCGATCAGGCACTGCGAGGGCAACTGGGCAAAGAATCCAAGAATCTGCTTGGAGACGGGATTGATGGCCGAGGTGGGAATCGGCGTGCCAGCTTTGTAATAAGTAGGCGTGGGATTGTTCGCCGTCAACGGATTCATGACATCGACTGCCAGCACAGGGGTGGGACTCGACGCGGTCCCAGCGGCGATGCCAATCTCGTTCTCCGTGGGGACGGTAAAGACGACCGTCGGCGTGAGCGTCTGGCGGAATCCCTCGTAATCGAGGAAGAAGAAGAGCTTGTTCTTCACGATCGGCCCGTTGAAGTTCACACCGAACTGATTGCGATCGAAGGCGGGTTTCACAATCGTATGCGTGCCGCTGATCGCGTGAATGTACCCGAAAGCGTTCAAATCAGTGTTGCGGATAAACTCGTAGAGCGTGGTGTGGAAGCTGTTGGTACCGGCTCTCGAAGCTACGTTGATGGTTGCGCCGGCGGAGCGCCCATACTCGGCGCTTTCGTTGTTGGTCACCACCTGGAACTGACTGATCGAGTCCGGCGGGGGCTGAATAATCTGGTTGTCGAAGCCCTGATTGCTCTCGCCGTAAGCGTTGTTGTCCATGCCGT
>CAYWSR010000485.1:0-1610 GCA_964460385.1 uncultured Occallatibacter sp.
ATACTGCCTCATGATTGGCGGCGAAGACGCGATCGTCACGCATCTCGATCCCATCTTCAAATCCCTCGCTCCCGGTGTCGCCTCCGCGCCGCGCACGCCGGGGCGCACGGGCGAAGCCACTCAGGCGGAAAACGGCTACCTGCACTGCGGTCCCAACGGCGCCGGCCGCTTCGTCAAGATGGTGCACAACGGCATCGAGTACGGAATCATGGCGGCCTATGCGGAGGGTTTGAACGTCATCAAGAATGCCAACGCGGGGAAACTGAAGCGCGAGGCGGATGCCGAGACCACGCCGCTGCGCCATCCCGACCTGTACCAGTACGACATCGATGTGCCCGCAGTCGCCGAGGTCTGGCGCCGTGGCAGCGTCATCGGCTCCTGGCTGCTCGATCTGACCGCCGCGGCCTTGCGCGAAAGCCCCGAGCTCTCGAACTTCACTGGGCGCGTCTCCGATTCAGGCGAGGGACGATGGACCGTGCAAGCAGCCGTCGATGAGGGTGTCTCGACGCCGGTTATGAGCGCGGCGCTCTACGCCCGCTTCGCTTCGCGCGGCAGCGAAGACTATTCGGACCGGCTGCTCTCGGCGATGCGCTACCAATTCGGCGGACACCTCGAGAAGGGCGTCGGATCGGGGGGCGACTGAGCGGCGTCCTTCGCGCCCGAACATCTCGAACGGACCACGCCCGCTCGTCCGCGAGCGGCCCGCCGATTTTCAGCAGGGTTTCTTGTCTTCAACGACCGGATCGATCCACGGGCCATCGTTGCTGATCAACTGCCCGGCCTCTTCCGGCCCCCAGGTTCCCGGAAGGTACGAGTAGACGGGCGTGACGTTCCCCAGAATCGGCTCGACGACGCGCCACTGTGCCTCCACCAGGTCCTGCCGCGAGAACAGCTCCACATTGCCCCGGCTGGCGTCGCCCAACAGCCGTTCGTAGGGAGGCATTTCGTCGACCGGCTGGCTGTGGAGGTCGAGTTCCACATCGCGCCCCACCATGCGCTCTCCCGGAATCTTGACCCGCACGCCGAGCCCGATCGAGAACTCCGTGCTCACCCGGATGCGCATGTGCGCCGAGTTAACAGGCACCAGCTCTCCATAGGTCTCCCGCGGCGGCCGCTTGAATTCCACCGTCGCTTCCGTACAGGTCACCGGCAGCATCTTGCCGGCGCGGATATAGATGGGCACACCCGCCCACCGCCAGCTGTCGATGTGCAGCCGGATCGCGACGAAGGTTTCGACATTCGATCCCGGAGCCACGCCGGGTACCGATCGATAGCCTTCATATTGTCCGCGGACCACAGCGTCCGGGGTCAGCGGGCGAATGGCTTTCATCAGTTCCGCTTTGCGATCGCGGGTGGCATCGCAGTCTTCGCCCGTGGGTGGATCGATGGTCAGGTTCGTCACCACCTGCAGCATGTGGTTCTGCACAACGTCCAGCAGCGTTCCTACTTCATCGTAGAATTTGCCCCGATCCTCCACGCCAAAGCTCTCCGCCATGGTGATCTGAATGCTGCGGATGTGATCGCGGTCCCAGATGGGTTCGAACACGGGATTGGCGAATCGCATGTAGAGGACGTTCTGCACCGGCTCCTTGCCCAGATAGTGATCGATG
>CAYWSR010000486.1:0-1597 GCA_964460385.1 uncultured Occallatibacter sp.
GGACGCGCTGCACGATCAACTGCTGCACCGGCGTCGACCCCGGGAGTTCCTTGACGGCTTCGTCGATTTCGGAGAGGAGGCTGTCGCTCAGCTGGCGCAGATCTTCGGAGCGAGCCTCGACTCTGCGGCGCTCGAGGTTGGCGGCACGCCACTGCCACAGGACCCCGACCAGACCGGCGAGGACGGTGGCGAGAAGGAGCGCGGCGGCGACGAGGGCTAGCTTGTTGCGATGAGCAAACTTTCCCGCGCGATAGCGCAGGGTTCCGCGCCGGGCCAGCACCGGCCGCCGGTCGAGCCAGGCCTGCACATCGGCCCCGAACTGGTCGGCGCTGATGTAGCGTTCCTGCGGCTCCTTGCGCAGCGCCTTGAGGACGATGGCGTCGAGATCGGCGTCGGGAGGCTCGGCGGAGACAGCGACGGCGCTGGGCTTCGGCGGATCGTCGGTGCAGATGATGCGCATCATCGACTCCGTCGTAAACTCCTTCATCTCGTAGGGCGGGACTTCCGCGACCATGAGATAGAGCAGCATGCCGAGCGAGTAGATATCGGAAGCGGTGGTGATGGGCCTGCCCATGACCTGTTCTGGGCTGGCGTACTGCGGCGTAAAGGACTGCAATCCGAGCAGCGTGAATTCGCTGTTCGACGGCAAGGGTGTGAGCAGCTTGGCGGTGCCGAAGTCGAGGAGGCGCGGCGTGCCATCGGCGGCGACCAGGATATTGTCCGGCTTCAGGTCGCGATGGATGACGAGGTTCTGGTGCGCGTACTGCACCGCCTCGCAGACCTTTTTGAAGAGGAGCAGCCGGGAGCGCAGCGGCAGCTGGTTCTCTTTGCAAAAACGGACGATCGAGACGCCCTCGACGTACTCCATGGCGAGATACAACTCGCCATCGCTGCTGACGCCACCATCCAGCAGGCGCGCTATATAAGGATGAGTCAGTCCGGCGAGGATCTGGCGCTCCATGCGAAACCGGTCGCGGAAGAGGTCGGTGGCCAGGGGAAAATCGATGAGTTTGATGGCGACTTGCTGTCGGAATTCCCCGTCGGCACGGTGGGCAAGATAGACGGCGCCCATGCCCCCACGACCGAGCAGTCGGTCCACCTGGTACGGGCCGACGCACCGGGCTGCGCCCACCTCGTCGGCGTTGATTCGAGCCTCAGTTAGCCGGGCGGAGAGCCTCTCCTCGGCCTGACTCGCTTCGATGAGGAAGCGCACTTCCTGCATCAACGCAGTGTCGTCGTTGCACAACTGTTCGATCAGCGTCGACCGGCGATCTTCGCTCGCCGCAAGCACTTCATGGAAGATGGCTTCAGTTCGCTGCCGCTGGCCGAGCGATTCGTTCACGGATGACAAGGTACGCCTCCCGCTGGGGACAAAGCTTATATAAGATAGCGGAGAAAATGGGTAAAGCGACTCAAACGGGCGGATTCCTGCTTTTGTTTGGCTCGATCCGCTGATACAGCCAGGCTCTTGAATACTTCAGCTCGCGGTCGACAGTAGCCTTGGACACGTTCATCAGAGCCGCGGTTTCCTCTGCCGTGCAGCCAAGAAAGTATCTGAGCTCCACCATCTGCGCTTTGGACGCATCGATCGCCGCGA
>CAYWSR010000487.1:0-1595 GCA_964460385.1 uncultured Occallatibacter sp.
CGGGGCTTCGCCGCTGGACGAGCTGGGCGCGGTACGCGCGGGAGATGGGCTGATTGGCGACCCGGAAATCGACCTGTGCTTCATACACCTGCCGCTGCCGCACCCTCCCGGCCATTACAACCGGAAGACGGGGCGCATTGGACCGGGCGGGAGCTATATCGACAACCTCGCGCTTTCGGACCGGATTCTCGGGCAGATGCTGGCGGAGGTCGCGGCCAGCCCCGAAGCCGCACGGACCACAGTGATCCTTTCCTCGGATCACAGCTGGCGGGTGGGCCTGTGGCGGGATAGCTACGGATGGACGAAAGAAGACGAGATCGCGTCCGGACATGGGCGCTTCGATCCGCAGCCGATGTTGATGGTGCGCTTCCCAGTGGAAACCGCAGCGATGACGATTGGCCGGACTGTGCCACTGCTCGCGATCCACGACCTGGTGGAGCGAATGGTGGCGGGGGAGATGGGCGATCCGCAGCAGCTTGAGGCATGGGCGGAGAAGCAGTAGCTACGCTCGACTCAGAAAGAACGCCCTCACCTTCGCTCGCAACAGAAGGAACAGCAGAAGTGCGTCGATGAGAATTCCCGCAAGGCTTTTGGGCCAGTCTCGGGTAATGAGCAGACTCACGACATCCCCCAGCGCGTTCACGCCGAACAATACCATCGACAGGAGCCAGGCCCAGAGGTGTCCGCGCAACAAGCCCGCGCCGGCTGCAGCGGCCAGCACGCCGGCGAGAAGCAGAATGGTTGCTGTGCGGCCGGCCTGTGCCGCGAAGGCCTCATGCGCCGCCGAGTTGAGATTCCACATCCAGTCCAGAGCAGTGCCGGGAACGAAGAGCGAGAAGCTGACGACCGTGGCGATGGCAGCCGCGGCAAACAGCACGACCGCAACGGCAATTACCTCCGCTGGACGTTTCGTCGTCGTCGGATCGCCGCCGCTCATGGATGAAGAATCGGCGATTCGCCCGCGGGCAGCGACCAGTGGGCCGCGGGGCGTGCTACGGCGTACATCTGCTCGGCGATCTCGTCCATCATGGCCATGCGGTCGCCATTCTCTTCGTACAGATCGAAGTGGGTGCGGTTGTCGCGGTAGGTGAAGTGCGGATCGGCGCCAAGGTGGTTCAGAACGGCTTCAAATTTGTGGGCCGCGCCGTCAAGGTAGAAGGTGTCCGCGGTGCCGACGATGAGGTGAATCTTTCCTTTCAGATCGCGCCCGCGCGCGGCCCAGTTGCCTTCGACGATGTGCGCGAGGTCATAATGGTCGTGCCAGTACGCGACGACTTCGGGATGAACGTCGCCGGTGTTGCGATCGAACATCGGGAGCGGGCGGCCATCGGCGCCGCGCGGGGAGAAGACCCACTCGAAAGAGGCAACCTGGCCGCCATAGGGGACGAGGACGGCTTCCTGGTCGCCGAATTCCTCAAAGGTGGCGATGACCTGCTGGTGGTCGCGAACGATGGGCCAGAGTGTGCCGTCGGGGCGGCGATAGACGTTCGCGTGCGGCGCGTAGAGGTCGATTGCGCTGAAGTCATGGAAGTCGCTGGGATCGGGAGAGGTGGACCAGGTGCCTCCGAAAATCGTCGGATAGTTGACCTGGAGCT
>CAYWSR010000488.1:0-1590 GCA_964460385.1 uncultured Occallatibacter sp.
CGCGCACCTGATATTCGCGCGCGGTGCCGCCGAAGTCGCTCACGTCCACGACGTTTCCAACCTTCCTGAATTCCTTGTACAGAGTCCAGTCTTCGATGCTCCTCAAATTCATCAGGTCATACGCCGGATTCGTGCTCCGGATCGTGTACCAATAAATCTGGCCGGTGGGGCTCCAGTCCGTACCGATTTGAGGCAGCACGCCCGCCGGCATATTGACCTGCGTGAGCCTTTCGAGCACTTTCTGGCGGTTCCAATCGTCGACGGATTGGTCGTCGAAGATCAACGTAATCAGGGAAAGGCCAAAAATCGACTCCGACCGCACCGTCGTGAGATGAGGGATCCCAAACACCTGAATTTCGACGGGAACCGAAACTTGCTGTTCCATTTCTTCTGCGGAGTGCCCGGGCCACTGGCTGATGATGTTCACGTAGTTATCGGCGATGTCCGGATAGACCTCGACGGGCATGTTGTGAAACGACACCGCCCCCCATAAAAGCAACAGCACCCCAACCGCCAGCACCACGTACCGGTTATTGAGAGAAAAATCTACGAGATTGCGAATCATGCTTTCTTCCTCGAGTTCCAGAGTCGAGCGTTATTCATTGTCGATAACATTTTGGAGATTGATCGCGTTGGTCACCACCTGCTGGCCAGGCTGCAACCCGGATAGAATCACCTGCATATTGTTCGGCAACTGCTCGCCACTGACGACTTCAAGCCGCTTAAACTTCCCGTCCACGGGGACGTAGACCCAATCGCGGTCGTGCAGATGCACGATCGCGGACGCCTGGACAGCCGCATAGTTCTGCTTCCCCTTGCCGAACAAGGTGACAGAGGCGAACATGCCGGGCCGCATCATCTCGCCCGGATTAGCCACTTCAATACGCACCTTCGCGGTACGGATATTCGGATCGAGAATCGACCCGATGTTGCTGATCGTGCCCTTGAGAACTTTGCCCGGATAGGCGTTCAGCTTGATCTCGGCGGGTTCCCCGACGCGCACGTTGGCCATGTCGTTTTCGTAAACGTCACAGACGATCCACACGGTGGTTAGGTCCGATATGGTGAATGGGTTCGGCGTAGAGTAGGCCTGCACTGCGGCCCCGTTCGTCACCTCCTGATCGGTGATCACGCCGGAAGTCGGGGCGACGATATCGACAATTCCCTTCGGATTATCCGGATCGCTGCCCAGCAGGTGAAGATGCTCCGTCGCAGTATCGAGGGTGGTCTTGGCGTCGTCCTCGGCGTCTTGCGCGACCTCCAGGTCTCCCAGCGCGATGGCCCCGTGCTCGTACAGAATCTTCGCTCGATCCAATTGCTTGCGCGCAAGCAGCTCATCGGAGATGGCCTTGCGATAAGCGTCGAAGCCTCCTGAAATGTCGTCGCTGCGAACACGCAGCAAGAGCTGGCCCTTCTTGACTGCGTCGCCGAGGCGAGCGCGAATGTCCACAATGCGGCCGGAGGCAAGCGAAATCACCGGAACGGTTCGCGCGATGTCGGGAAATACGGTGCCGGTCACGGCCAATTGCGACGGCGCCTGGTATTCGGTCGATGTTGCGATTGGATACTGCTCCGGATGCTCGACCGCGA
>CAYWSR010000489.1:0-1585 GCA_964460385.1 uncultured Occallatibacter sp.
TCGTGCTCGCTCGAAGCCGAGCCGATCAGCTGCCCCTTTTCATCCACCAGCACGGCGCGTGTTCCGCCCGTGCCCACATCCATTCCCAGAAACACGGCAGTTCTCCAGCAATCGCTATTCGCACGAACCCACAACAATGTACCAAATAACATCCTGCGCTCAACGCCACGCCGTCTGTGCGCGGCTTGCGCTTCTGTACTATGGCTGTTGCATTCTGAAGCGCGAATATTCCATCTTCCTTCCGGAGTCACGCCCGATGCTCAACCTTCGCCGCACGCTGCCGCTTGCTCTACTCCTGATTCCTGCCTTCGCAGTCATTGGCCTCGCGCAGCCGAAAGATCTCGCCGCGCGCCGCGCGCAACTCCACGACGCTCTCGACCAGGAATGGCAGTACACGCTGCGCACAAGCCCGGAGCTGGCGACGTCGATTGGCGATCCCCGCTACAACGACCGCTGGTCCGACTACTCTGCTGCCGAACAGGAACGCCAAACCGAGCATGCGCGCGCGGAGATTCGTGTCTTCGAAGCGATCGACACGACCCGCTTCCCCGAGCAGGAAGTTCTCGACAAAACCCTGATGCTCCGCCAGCTGCGCGAAGCCGTCGAGGCCGCCCGCTTCAAAGGCTGGGAGATGCCGGTGGATCAGATGAACGGCATCCAGCTCGGCATTCCCGGCCTGATGACGCAGATGCCGCTGAAAACTGTGAAGGACTACGAGAACTACGTGGCGCGCCTGCACGGCATCCCCCACGTTCTCGATCAGGTCACCGCCGACATGCGCCTCGGCATGGCCGACCACCTGATGCCGCCGCGCTACCTCCTCGATAAGGTCGCCGCGCAATCCGAGGACATCGCCACCAAACCCCTGACCACCAGCCCCTTCGGCGAACCGCTGCAGAAATTTCCATCAGGCTTCTCCGCAGCCGATCGGGCGCGGCTCACGCACGCCATCGAGGACGCGATCCACGACGAAGTCGATCCGGCCTATGCCAGGTTCGCCGCCTTTGTGAAGAACGAGTACGCTCCGCAGGGCCGCACCGATCCAGGAGTGTGGGCGCTGCCCGACGGCGCTGAACGCTATCGCTTCGCGGTGCGCGAGCAAACCACCACCGACCTGACCCCGGACGAAATTCATGCGATGGGCGTGAAGCAGGTCGCCGAAATTGAAGCCGACATGCTCAAGCTCGCTCAGTCGCTCGGCTATCGCGATCTGGCCAGCTTCAACGACCACATCCGCCACGATCCCGATCACTACGGCAAATCGGGCCAGCAGATTTTCGACCTCTACAAGCACTACGCCGACCAGATGCAAGGCAAGCTGCCGCAGCTCTTCGGCCATCTCCCAACAACAAAGCTCGAGGTCATTCCGATGGAGGCGTTCCGCGCGCCTTCCGCTCCGCCTGCCGACTACTCGCCCGGCGCCGCCGACGGCAGCCGCCCAGGCTACATCAACGTGAATGAGTACGACCCAACGCACCGCCTACTGCTCAACGTCGAAGCCATCGCGTATCACGAGGGCGTTCCCGGCCACCACCTGCAGTTCTCCATTGCGCAGGAGTTGACCGACATCCCTGAGTTCCGCCGA
>CAYWSR010000490.1:0-1581 GCA_964460385.1 uncultured Occallatibacter sp.
ACGGGCAGCGATCGACCTCAGAGAGGAGTTCACCTGCGTCTCCGATGGAGCCACGGCGCCCTCGGACATGAGGGCCCTGAGGATCTTCACATCGAGAGCGTCCATCGAATCCCTTCACGTCGTCTACTCGGAGTTTCCTATTTATCCATCGCTTCACTTTTGCCCAGATCGTTTAGGCAACGGTTCAAATTGCCGCGATGCATACACGCAGGCATGGACGCGAGAATCAGCTCAATCGCCCTTATCGTGAAGGACAAGGCGGAGGCCCTTGGGTTCTACACCGAGAAGGTGGGGTTCGAGAAGAAGACGGACTACACCAATGGCGGATACAGGTACGTGACGGTGGGCCCCAAGGGGCAGGACCTGGAACTGACCCTCTGGCAGGAGGGGACGCCAGACCCGGGTGCCTCTTCAGGCCAGCTGAAGGCTGGGATGTCTCCTCCGATAGTGATGTTCGTCGATGACGTCCGCAAGACCGCCGCGGAGCTCAAGGCCCATGGGGTTCAGTTCAAGGCGGAGCCGCAGGAGTACCCCTGGGGGGTGTCCGCCACGTTCACAGACCCCGACGGGAACCGCTTCTCCATCAACAAGCTCTCCCAGAGGGGTCCCTGAAGGCACCTTAGCTCTTGAGTGGATAGAATCCCATGGCTCCCGCGCAGAAGGCAACCAAGAACGCCACCGCGACCAGCAAGAGAGGGTGGACTGACGAGGAGAGGGCCGCGCTGAAGGAGCGCGCCCAGGAGATAAAGGCGGAGAAGGAGAAGGTGGACGGGGAAAGCGCCGTGCTCGCGAAGATCGCCGGGATGTCGGAACCGGATCGCTCCATGGCCAAGCGGCTCCACGCAGTCTTCAAAGCCAGCGCGCCGGGCCTCACGCCGAGACTCTGGTATGGGATGCCAGCGTACTCCAAGGACGGCAACGTGGTCTTGTTCTTCCAACCGGCGGAGAAGTTCAAGACCAGGTACGCGACGCTGGGGTTCAGCGACGAGGCGAACCTCGACGAGGGCCCCATGTGGCCGACGGCCTTCGCGCTGAAGGGGTTGACAGACGTAGAAGAAGCAAGGATCGCCGCGCTCGTGAGGAAAGCGGTGAGCTAAGGACCGGACTCGCAGTGGCGCGGGGCAGTCTTCGGTTGGTCAGGTGTGGGTGCCCTCAGTCCCAAGAGCCGGCTCGGCAGAGCCTTCATGAAGACTAGGCTTAAGAACCTCCGGACCTTCCAACGGGTCGATGCGGTCGAGCCCGTCCGTTATCATCGATAAGCAGATTGCAGCCCTGACCGACTGGCGAGGCGGGACGCTCGCCAAGCTCCGCAAGATCATCCATGATGCCGACCCGGACATCGTCGAGGAGTTGAAATGGAAGGGCACCCCTGTCTTCTCCCACGATGGCTTGGTCTGTCTGTTCAAACCCTTCAAGGATAAGGTGAAGTTGACGTTCTACGAAGGTGCGAGCCTTCCGGACCCTGAGAAGCTGTTCAACTCCATGCTCGAGGGCAACAAGTGGAGAGCCATCGATTTCTTCGAGGGAGACGAGGTCAATGAGCACGCTCTGGAAGATATCGTCCGTGCCGCCGTGGCTCAC
>CAYWSR010000491.1:0-1571 GCA_964460385.1 uncultured Occallatibacter sp.
GATTGTGCATCAGCTGACATACCCAGCTTTAAATCAAATGTGCAAAGTGTGCAATGAGCGCCGGATAAGCTGGCTCGGTCCCTATCTCAAGTTCCCATCAACACAAACGGCGCCCAGTAATACGGATGCGCATACCCCTTCGGCACATCGCTCCCCGTCTTCGCTCCTGCAAACCCCCGCCCGCGCGGCAGCGGTTTTTTCTCACGTCCATATCGAAATGGATTGCATCCATGTTGCTGGTGATCCAGGTAAGCGACAATCAGCGAAATAGCCGAGGAGAGTCGCTCCTCTGGATCTGAACGGCAACCTTTCGACTCATGGCAATTGGCACCTAACTGCCTTTGACGTCACAGGTCATTCCCGCACTAAAAATTGAATGAGACCTGCAGATCGATGCTTCGATTGGATGCGGGAGACGAGAAGAATCCACCGGAGAGAGAAGTGGACTTGCCAAACAGCGGGGATTCGAGCACACCGACAGGCTGCGCGAGACTGACGTTGTTCAGAATGTTTCGTCCCATTGCCGTAAAGCTCAGCGAATACCGGCGCGCGGCCGGTTGATCGAACCTCGGTGGCCCTCCGCTCCTGCTCAATCCGCCGGGCCCGAGTCCGCCTCCACCGCCGGGGCCACCTGCACCTCCGCCACCGGGTCCGCCGCCCGGGGGCGGTCCCCCTCCACCGGGGCCACCTGAGTCGCCGCCAGCTGGACCGGTGAGTTTAGGCCCAATGCCGATCGACTTCCCGATCCGGAGATTCATGCTGAATTGGCCTGGCCCGGTCCCGTAGTTATAGGGGATGCGGCTCTGGTTCCACGCCGGGTCCAGATCGAATGTTCCATAGCTGGTTTGCAGTGTTTTCGTGCTGGCGGCGGTTGCAAATGCCGGCCGGTCGTTGAACTGGTTGTCGCCGTTCAGATCCTGCCCGATGGTAATGTTGAAGGGCTGCCCGGAATTGGTGACCAGCATCGGACTGAACGAAATTCCATAGGGAGCCTGCAGGTTTCCGCCCAGCAGGAAGCGGTTGCGCACGTCGAAATTGGCGCGCCCGTAATCGGCGCGTGGAACCGACTGGTTGGAGGGGAAATAGCCTGCGCCCGATGTGTCCGCGTTCGCAAAGTTCATCATGTAAAACCCGAACAGGGAGAGGCGTTTTGCCCGCACCGTGTAGTTGAGCATCACCTGATTTTGGTTGTAAATGCCGCCGGACTGAAACTGGTAGATGTTCTCGTTCACGCCGTTCGGCCGCGTGCCCGTGTCCGTGGTTGCATTGTAGGTTGCGGGCAGGTAGGCGTTGATGTTGTCGCTCAGATATTGATGCACACCATGCGAGTTGATGTAGGTAGCGGCCAGGGTCGCAACTTTGCCAAACTGGTGTTCCACCCCGATGGCTGATTGCATGTTGACGGCGGCCTTCAGATTCGGCGCAACTTCATAGGTTGTGGGCGCGGCATCGCTGATGGAGGCAAGCTGCGTAGCCGATGGAGCATTCTGGTAGAAGCTGGGATTCTGGATCACGTACTGCTGCTGGTTGACTCCATTCTGACGGATCGCCTGCAGCAGGTAGTTTTCAGC
>CAYWSR010000492.1:0-1569 GCA_964460385.1 uncultured Occallatibacter sp.
GCGTAGCTCGCAATCTCGTCCGCGAGGTCGCCGAAGACAACCGCAAGATTGGCCTGCACAATGCTGATCGCGTAGCTGATGCGCAGCAGACCTGGCAAGAGAAGCAGGCCAAAGCTAATACCGATCATCAAGCGGAACTTCTTCGTCTGCGCCAGAAGTACGCGCAGGACACGCGCGCGGCGGCAGAGAAAGCACGCACTGGCACTGATGCCGATCGAGCCTCCTACCAGTCCAAACAGCTCGCGGCCAAGCAAAAGTACGATCAGGCTGTGCGCGATCAGACAGAGAAGTTTCAAACGGAGCGCGTTGCGGCACAGAAAGCCAATGCGGAAGCTCAGCGTGCGTACAACCAGAAGATTGGAGAGACCGCGCAGCATAACCGTGGGGCCACCGCAGCCGAGCGCGCCAAATCCGACCAGGCTGCACGTCTCCAAGTTGGCGGGTCACAACTGATCTATGGCCTGCGCCAGCTCGACAAGACTCTCCGTGCGAAGGCTAACGATCTCTATGGAGCCGTTCGTGAGAAGATGGCAGGGGCATCTCTCCCCTCAGATACCTTGGCTGATGGAGTCAAGGCTGCGCAAACTGAATGGATACGTGGGTCGCCCGCAAAAGTAGCAGAGTTCAACGCGATGATGTCCCCCGGCCAGCCCGGTCCCGAGCTTGTGCTCGCGGATCAGACAGCGCAGAACATGGGCTACAAAGACTTTCGCACGGCGATCTCTAACCCCGCTATCCGTTCGACTCTTTCACGGGCTCTTCCGCCCGATGTGTGGGATGCGGCGATTGGCCAGGGGACCCGCCCAATCTCTTGGAATGACCTTCAGGGATTTTATGAGGAGACAGGGGCTAAAATCGCCGACGGCCCACAGCCCGGCAAGGGAGATATTTACAAGGCGATCCAGCAAGTTCATCAATTTGTCGGCGATCAGATGCAGCAATTGGCTGACGCACAAGGAGTTGGCCCACAGCATCGCGCCGCGCGCGCATTTTATCGCGACTACATGAACACCTTTCATGAGCCCACAGGTCCGTCTTCCTCGGGATCTCCCGTCGCTCAGGCTCTACTTGCCAAAGATCCTCTGGTCGCCGCAAACAAATTCACAGGACCCTCCGCTGATCGCGGTGTGGCTGACCTCGGTAAGTACAGCCCCAGCCTCGCTAACTTGGCACAAGACCTTCAGCGCACGGCAGGGGCTAAGGTCGAAGTCCCTGCTCGGAAGTCAGCCACAGCTATTCCTGCACCCAAGGCTGTCCCGGTTCCGGCCGGGGCTAATCTGCCCCTCCCAGGTGTCGTTGACTCGGCTCCGGCTCCGCGCGCGGCTAATCTTCCTCTGCCCCCGATCATGCCAGACGCGGAAGTTGTCCCTTACCGTGAGCCCAAGCTTTCTCCCGCGCGCACGATCTCGGCCGACGATCTCCAGCGCGCGAATGAAGCCTCCGTCCAGCACCGCGGATCGACGGCGGTGGGCAGTTTGATCAGACTGTCCGTGGTCTGGCCTGCGTTCCACTTGCTGAGCGACCTGATGCGTGGACGCGAGGTCTCCCCTGGTGGATTGGCTGCCATCC
>CAYWSR010000493.1:0-1568 GCA_964460385.1 uncultured Occallatibacter sp.
CCCGCCCTTTTCGTCTGATTCGACGCTTCCGCTTCAATCTGCCGCAGCGTATCGCAGCCGGACTGCTTCTGCTCTTTCTGGCACAAGGACTGTGGATCACCAGCCGCCAGACTCTCTCGGATCGTGACTACCAATACGCTCGCTGCGGGCGCGAGACGTGGGAGAAACCATCCCCTCTCGCCGGCTACTTCACTACCTGCGGCAACATCCGAGATGGCATCCTTGCCTACCGGCTGGCCGGTCTGCCGCTTACCATCAACCTCGTCGTCGAGCGGGTACTCGATACTTTCCGCAAGCCTGAGGACCGTGTTGTGCAGTCAGCCGGAGAACTTACTCCATGGGAACTGCGTCATCAGCTTACGCATATACTGCTCCTCCTGCGTGTGCCGTTTCTGATGGCCGGCTGTGTGCTCGGCGCCGGTTTGTGGTGGGTCACGCGGCGTCTCTATGGAAATCTGGGCGGCTACACAGCGCTTAGTCTCTATTGCTTTTCCCCGCCCATTCTTAAAGCGTGCGTTTCGCCTGCGCCGGAGATTCTCGCCGCGCTTGGCGTCTATGGCGCGGTTTACACCTGCATCGGTGTTGCCCACGCCATGCAAGGCCCGCGCCGCAAGTGGAGGCCCCGCATCGTGCTTCTCACCGCAGTGCTAGGCATCGCTGCCGCTTCGCACATTGCGGCGTTGCCGGTTGCGGCACTCTTCGGCCTCATCCTCATGCTCTGGGTGGCCGAGGGCCGGCGCAGTCAGGTTCTACCAATTGTTCTTATCGCCTCCGCCGGCGCGCTCATTTTCGTCTTCGCCTGCTATGGGTTCTCGCCCGATGCCTTCAGTTATGTGTTCCGCTCCGCTGCGGGCGTCCTCTGGCTCTCTTTCGACCCTGCGCGGCGCTTCTTCTCGACGCTCAGCAACGCAGGCATTACGGTTGCTGCAGCATCCTCGGCTCTGCTGTATCTCGGCGTGCACCGCTCACGCTACTTCGGCGACACGGCGCCGCTTCTCTGCGCTTTGGCCCTGATCCCTCTCGTCACGACGGGCGTACCGGGCGCTCCGTGGCTGTGGGCGTTGCCTTTTCTCCTTACCTTCATCGGCGGCGTTTTTGCCGACGCTTATGAGAGTCCACGCCGCCGTCTCGCTGTTGCCGCCGCCGGGGCCATCGTGGTGCTGCAAGTCGTCTTCTGTGTGCTCAGCTTGCCCGGATTGCTCTGAACCGAAATAGCCTCTCTCTCCGGGCTCACTGCCGTAGTAGAAAGTCAGTTCAAAACTGCTCAGTTTTTGCCTCCTTTTTTCGCCAAAATCGTGTCGCGTTGCCAATCCACAAGGACCTGCTTCGCTTGCTCGCCGCGCCTACCTTTAAACAGATGCAGGATAAAGACTTATTTCCCACAGCTTGCCTTGTCGCGAACCACTCTAAAAGGGTAAAATAGTCCTTTAGCCCGCGGCATCCGGCCCGCATCCTTCAGACCCACCTTCGCGGGCCCCCAGAATCCCTATGGCAGACGATCAGAATCCGCAACTCCCCCTCGATGGCGGTACGCCGCCCAACAATCCCAGCCACATTCCCATCAACAT
>CAYWSR010000494.1:0-1557 GCA_964460385.1 uncultured Occallatibacter sp.
TTCGCCAACCGGCCCCGGCGCCGCTCTTGGGGACTGCAGTCCTTGAGTTGCCGCTCCAACTGATAGAGTTGCCGCAGCTGGCCGATGAACCACAGGCTTTCGGAGCAGGATTCCAAGAGCGCTTTGTAAAAGCGCCGGCGCGCATGGCTGGTGCAGCCGATCCGCTGAAGCTTCCGGGGTTGTTCCCGGCGGAGCGCATCATAAAGCTCGTAACCATCGGTTTGCATCGTGCCGCGAAAATCGCGAAGCCGTTCGCGCGGAGCGTCGCGCCCGCGACTTGGGTGAAACTCCAGAAAGACGTAGCTCCCCGGCCGCGAGTAGAACCAGAGAAAGCCCCGGGCGGCTTTGCCTTTAACCTCCGGGTCGAGCACCTTGACGGGCGACTCGTCGATTTGCAGGTAACTGCCGGTGGTGAGTTCCTCCCCGATGAGCCAGTAGATGGCCAAGAGCAAATGCGCCACTTTTTCGACCCACTGGACCATTTGCTGCCGCGGAATCACCGCGCCAAAACGCTCCCGAAAATTCCGTTCTAAATTGTAGTAACTCAGGTGGTCGTCAAAACGGCTCAATAGCAGATGGACTGCCAACCCCAGCCCCAACTTGCTTTGCGGTAGCAGCCGCGGAGGCAACGGAGCAATGGCCACCCCCGGGCAGCAGGGTTGGCCACAGCTGCCATACTTGGGCCGCACGAGCTCGCGGATAATCAATTTGGCGGGCAGGTAATCGTACTCGGTGGTCACTTCCTGGCCGATCCGCTTTCTTTCCCTTCCGCTGTGCGGGCAGAGCCGGTCCTCCGGCTCCAGGATCACTTGCTGCCTTTCCAGTTGGACCGGAGGCAACTGGCGGCGGGGTCGCTCCTTGGCACGCTGGCGTTGCTCCAAGCCCTCTTGAGCCAGGGCCTCGGCCAAGACTTCCTGGCTCAGGGGCGCAGGCTGTTGCGTTTGTTCCTGCACATCGCCCACTAACTGCCGCAGTTGTTCCTCCTGCTCGGCAGTGAGTTTATCCGCCTTGGCACCGAAGAGTTCCCGCTTGAGATCGGCGATGATGGCTTGGGCCTGAGCCAGCAATTGGTCCTTCTCGCTTAACGCCTGGTGGCTGCTCCGCAATTGCTCTTGGAGTTGGAAGGCATATTCCGCCATCCCCTGGGGATTGCACGCCGATTCGTGGAGTAATTCCTCCCGACTCTTCATGCGCGGAGCACTTCCCGAAAACTCCGCCCCAACGGATAAAGATAAATGTCTTTGACCGGTACGTGCAGCGCGGTGTGGCGATCCTGACGCGTCCGCCCCGCCGTCACTCCCGCCCGCTGCCAGTTGGCCGCACGATACACCGTGCCCCGGAAACGCTCCCGTTCCACAAAGGTTTCCAGGAGCACCACCGGATGCCCATACTTGGCTTGCCAGTCCCGCGCGATTCGACCCGCCACCTGGCCCAGGATCCAACTGCCTAAATGCCGCACTTGGACGCCCGGCAAAATCAGAAACCGCGAGTTGTTGGCCACCCACGCCAAGTGCTGTTGCCGTTGCTCGGCCGTCCATCCGATAAACTGATCCCGGT
>CAYWSR010000495.1:0-1555 GCA_964460385.1 uncultured Occallatibacter sp.
TGGTCTCCGGGCGCAACGCCTCCTCCATGGCCAGCGAACTCGGCTCCATGGTCGTCACCGAGCAGATTGACGCCATGCGCGCCCTCGGCGTCGATCCAATTCGCAAGCTGGTCACCCCGCGCATCTTCGCCTGCATCTCAATGCTTTTCTTTCTCACCATCGTGGCCGATGCCTTCGGAATCATGGGCGGCGCCTTTGTCACCGTCTTTATGAACCATCAGGACGGACTCCAGTACTTCTCCATGGCATGGGAGTCGCTCCGCTATCCCGACATCCTCCAGGGACTCGTCAAGCCGCTCTTTTCCGGATACATCATCGCCTCCATCGGCTGCTTCTACGGCCTCAGAACCACTGGCGGAACGCAGGGCGTCGGCCGCGCCACCATTCAGGCTGTCGTCTGGTCCTCGGTCTTCATCATCGTTGCTGACTTCTTCCTCACCCAGATCCTGCTGGCCATTTTTCCAACATGAGCCTCCCTCCCAACCTGCCCCAAAACGCCTTCCCCGATCCGCCCGGCTCCGTCGCCTCACTCGGCCCGGTCGCCGTTCCTCATGCCTCTCCAGTCCTCGCCTTCAACTACGTCACCCTCGCTTTCGACGGACCGCCCGTCCTCAAGAACATCTCCTTCTCTGTTGCCCCCGGCGAAACCCGTGTCCTGCTCGGACCCGCCGGCGTCGGCAAAAGCGTGCTTCTCAAGCTCGCCAACGGGCTCATCCGCCCTGACAAGGGAAGCATCCAGCTCTTCGGAGAAGAAATCTCCAACATGCCCGAGGAACAGCTCTTCCCCCTTCGCACCCGCATCGGCATGGTCTTTCAGGAGGGCGCGCTCTTTGACTCCCTCACCGTCCGCGATAACGTCGGTTATCGCCTGCTCGAAGAACATATCCCCGACGACGAGATCACCGCCCGCGCCACTGAGGCGCTGCGCTTCGTCGAGCTCGACGGAACCCTCAACAAATTCCCCTCCGAGCTCTCCGGAGGCATGCGCCGCCGCGTCGCCATCGCCCGCGCCATCGTCACCAATCCCAAACTGATCCTCTACGACTCGCCCACCGGCGGCCTTGACCCCATCACTTCAACCACGATCATCGAGCTGGTCATGAAGCAGCGCGACATCTCCCACACCAGCTCCATCGTGGTCACGCACCGCCTCCAGGACGCCTTCGTCCTCGCGATGCACCGCTTCGACCTCGCCAGCAATCAGATGGAGGCGTTGCCTCCGCACCAGACCGATCCCAACACCAGCTTCCTCATGCTTCACCAGGGACGCCTCGTCTTCGACGGAACCACCGCCGAACTCGTCCACTCCAACGACCCCTTCATCCGCGAATACATCAGTTGAGGCAAGCCAGTAGACGGTAGCCTGTAGCGAATGCCCCGGCCTCTCCTCAGCTACAGGCTACCTGCTACAGGCCACAGGCTGCCTCACGCATTGTCGTGATCGTAGAACCGGAAAAACAGCGACGGCTTAGCCACCGGCTCCGCCTTCGCCGCCAGCGCCGCCATCTGCTGATCGTTATAGGGCGTGAAATCCCGCGCGATCTGCACATTTTCC
>CAYWSR010000496.1:0-1549 GCA_964460385.1 uncultured Occallatibacter sp.
ACATTGCTATGACCAGCCGCGACAAAAGTAAGCTGGCGGACTTTGCCGCTGAAGTTGAAGCGCTGGGCCGCAAAGCTTTTTCCACTGAACTTGATGTGCGCGACTACGACAGCATCCAGAGCGCCGTGGCCGCCATCGAAGGGCACTTTGGCAAGATCGACATCCTGGTGAACAATGCCGGGTGCAACATTCGCAAGCTCGCTCTCGACGTGAGTTGGGAAGACTGGAACACCATTCTCGAAACCAACCTGCGCGGCACTTTCTTTGTGGCCCAGGCGGTGGCGCGCGGCATGATCAAGCGCGGTTACGGCCGCATCATCAATATCGGAAGCGTCACCAGCGTGGCCGGTTACGCGGGCTTGGCGCCTTATGGCGCGAGCCGCGGAGGAACGCGGCAACTGACCATGAGCCTGGCCGACGACTGGGGCAAGCATGGAGTGACGGTGAATTGCCTGGCGCCGGGCTGGTTCAAGACCAACCAGAACAAGGTGATGTATGAGAACCCCGAATGGGTTGAATATCTGACCGACCGCATTCCGGTGAAGCGGCCCGGTCAGCCTGACGATCTGGATGGCGCCGTGGTGTTTCTGGCGTCGGAGTCAAGCCGCTACGTAACCGGACAGACGCTGCTTGTGGACGGGGGCATTTCTACCGGAGCTACGAAGGCGACAGTGTAAGGGCAGGGATCAGGAAGTTGGGAATAGGGATCAGGGAAGAACGACCCTCAGCGGTAAGATTGCAGTTAGAAACTTTATGGAGGTTTTATGCGCAGGATTCTTCTCGGCGTACTCGCATTTGTCTTTGCAGCTTCGGCTGCCATGCCGCTCATGGCGCAGGGCGCTCCGCCGCAGGGCGGGGCCGACCAGCCTTACACCGTGGAGTACTACTACAAGTGCCAATGGGGCCATCAGCAGGAGTTTCTCGACCTCTTCCTCAAGAACCATTACCCGCTGCTCCAGAAGATCAAGTCCACCGGGCGGATTATTGGATTGAAGATCGAGTCGCCGGCCTATCACACCACGGAGGACGGGCGCTGGGACTATCGCGTAACGATTGTCTACAAGAACTCAACGGTCGCGACGAGCTCGAATCCGGATGAAGCAGCGTTTATCAAGGAGCTGTGGCCGGATCAGGACACGTACAAGAAAGAAGAGCAGCGAAGATTCGAGATTCTACTCGGGCACTGGGATTTGCCGGTCACGGATGTGACGCCGAAGTAGCAGAGATCAGAGAACAGAGATCAGAGATCGACCTTTTGAGAGATTGCGCAGGCGAGGGTGCCCGCACGACAGCCGGGCGAATCCCGGCGTTACGCGTCGCGGGCGCGCCATTGGCGGACGAGGTCGGCGGCAGCTTCGGGCCAATCGGGAAACTCGAATTCGAAGCCGGCGTCAAGGAGACGGCCGGGAACGACGCGGCGGCTTTTGAGGACCAGCTCGGGCTCTGTGCGCAGGAAAAACATGCCGATGGCCAGGAGCGGCGCGGGGGCGGGCAGACCGTTGGGCATCTCCCAGGCCTCGCGCAGATCGGCCATGAATTCGCGGTTGGG
>CAYWSR010000497.1:0-1545 GCA_964460385.1 uncultured Occallatibacter sp.
CAACCAAGAGTCTCTTCCCATTGCAGTTGAATCAGTCGGTAGCCTTTATAGGGTAACGGGTGTGGCAAGGTAAAACCGGGCTAAGGTGCGGTCGCTATGGGGCCTTTGCCGAGGACTATACAAGAGATCGGTCTGGTCCAGTTTGCAAGGCTGTTGCTGGAAGTCGACGCAGCAGTGCTGACCTTACAGCGAACCAAATTCAGCAAGCGGCCAGTTTGCTCAGTCTCAGTTGCTGGCGACGCTTTTGACCTAATGGGATGGACCCGCCTCGTTGAAGCGAGTTGGTAAGCTCGCCACGAGGAGGAGAGGTCATGAAGATCGTTGCAACTATTGGGCTGGACATCGCGAAGCAAGTTTTTCAGGTACATGGAGCGGACAAATCGGGACGGCCGGTGCTGAAACGCAAGCTGAGGCGCAGCGAGGTCGCTCGTTTCTTTTCCGAGATTCCACCATGCCTGGTCGGAATCGAGGCCAGTGGAAGCGCGCATTATTGGGCGCGAGTACTCGGCGGCTTGGGGCACACGGTCCGGCTGATGGCGCCGCAGTTCGTCAAGCCATATGTGAAGTCGCAGAAGAACGACGCTAACGATGCGGAGGCGATCTGCGAGGCGGTGACCCGACCCCAGATGCGTTTCGTTCCGCAGAAGTCGGTCGAGCAGCAGGACCTTCAGTGCCTTCATCGTGTCCGCAGCCGACTGGTCGCCTGCCGCACGCAGCTCATCAACCAGATCCGCGGGCTGTTGGCCGAGTACGGGATCGTGCTGCCGCAACACCCTGGGCAGGTTCGCCGAGGATTGCCGACAGTGTTGGAGGATGCCGAGAACCAACTGACAGGCGCGGGCCGGGAGTTGTTCCGGAGCCTCTACGAGGAGTTGGCCGAGCTGGACGAGAAGATCGCAGCGGCCGACAACCGGATTCAGGTCGCATTCCAGAACACGCCGAACTGCCAGCGTATCGCCGCGGTCGAGGGGGTAGGGCCGCTGATTGCGACAGCGGTTGTTGCCGCCATCAGCAACGGACACGCATTTGAGAATGGGCGTCAGTTTTCCGCCTGGCTGGGACTTGTCCCACGGCAAAACTCCAGCGGTGGCAAGAGCCGGCTTCTGGGTATCAGCAAGCGCGGGGATCCCTACCTCAGAACGCTGCTGATTCACGGTGCCAGGTCCGTCGTTTATCGAGCCAAGGCCAAGAGCGACAAGCGAAGCCTCTGGATCGTCGACAAGCAGCAGCGACTCGGTACCACCAAGGCCTGCGTCGCGGTAGCCAACAAGAACGCCCGCGTCATCTGGTCGCTGATCGCACGCGAACAGGAGTACCGGCGCGCGGCATAGGGTAGGACAGACAACTGCCGTAGCTCAACTCAGCCGCAAGAGGCACGAAGTTCCATGAGTTTTCCGAGGCATGAGCGATCTATCGTCCGGTGGGGGCACGTCTGTGCGGAACGAATGCCGTTCCGCACAGACCCTCACCGTCTCGATGAGTCGCAGCTGGTTATTCCTTGGCGAGTTGCTCTCCAGCAGAGCTCGCCTCCGCTTCACCAGCCGA
>CAYWSR010000498.1:0-1541 GCA_964460385.1 uncultured Occallatibacter sp.
GCCGTCGGAAGCGGTCGGATAATTTTATCCGCGGATTTTGGGCTGCTTTTCCCCGGCGCTGAGCACCTCCTCCCCGCGTTACTTTTACCCGATCCCAACTGCGGCGCAGTTGGATTTCGTCGTCTGGAAGAATGCGCCAAGCGCCCGCTCGAATCGCTCCCGCCACGGCCCCGCCAGAGATAACCGCAGGATGGTCCGTTTCCCATCTCGGCCCAGCACTGCCCCACAGGCCAGCAAGCGAAAACGCAGCGTGCCCAGGGTCTGATATTTATGTTGGCCAATCTTTTCCTGTAACAGACTCATCAGGTTGCAGGTCACACAGACCAACCGGAATGCCGCTTCGGTGGCATAAAACCTCTTTTGGGTAAACCCATCGATCCCATAATCCCATTTCAGCTCGCGGATCTTGGTCTCGATCTCTGCATGGCCCCGGTAGAACCGCCAGACCTCCTCTGGCGCATCTGTCCGATTGGTCAGGATGGCTTGATACAGGTAGGCGGGGTCATCGAACAACTCCCGCCCGCGAACAAAATCGCGGTCCTTGGCACGCTGCCGGATCAACACCACTCGCCGCGCCCGCGTCCAGCCGTAGGCCTGGAACATGACCTCGCTGACCGCAATCCCCGGCTCCAGCTCACGCCAATCCGTGACCCCAGCGGTCAGGTTCTTGAGCCCGCGCGTGAACCGCGCCACCACGGTATAGATCAGCTTCTTTTCTTCCACGCGGCTCAAGAACGACTCGATCCCGAAGCCCGAATCCGCTCGCAGATACCGGATCGCTGTCGTTGACGGCAGCAGCGCCAAGGCTTCTTCCAGGAATTGATCCGCACCACGGGCGCTGGTCGTGTTTCCCGACCTCAGCCAGGCATGGACCACCCAGGGCCGGCGTCCCAGGGTCGCAATCAGTGGATGGTGGCTTGGCCTGCGATGCTTCTTCGGGTTATAACCAAGGTAGGCCCCTTCCTGCTTGCCGTAGCGTGCCATGATCGAACTGTCGAGGTCCAGTATCTCTTCATTGAGCGCGATCAGCCCAAGTTGCCAGCGCAGCAGGCTTTCGAAGACCTCCGTCACCTTGCCAACGGTGAACCGCCTAAAGAATCTCGCCAGCGTTGAGCTGGAAACGAAACGTTCCAGTCCGAGGATGCCTTTGACGCCCTTATCCCAGCGGAGGCGTTCGATATGCGCCAGCCGCCTTGAGCCGGCCAGGACACCCGCCATGAACGCCAGCACGATTTCCACGGGATCCGTTGCGTTCGGTGAGGTCAATTGAAACGGCAAAGCGCTCCGCAAGGCCTCCGCAAGACCAATTTTTCGCGCCAATCCGCTGAACAGGACCAGTCCGCCCCACGGCGTCACGGGCTTGTCCGTAAACGTGATCCCTATTTCCTTGCCGCCCAGCAATGATGTACCTTGGTATTCCATCGTCTCGTTTCCTCCTGCGTTAGGATTATTCCTGCGGTGCAACAGGAGTTTAGCGAGACGATGGCTGGTTTTGGAAGGGTTGTTCGCCCAGCGGGCTGGGCCAACGATCTTTTACGCTC
>CAYWSR010000499.1:0-1541 GCA_964460385.1 uncultured Occallatibacter sp.
TCACAGCCCATGGCTATGCCCACGCGAACCACCGCCAGGGGCTCAGGGCCGTTATTCAATGCTGTTGTGTTGGCCTTGGCGTCTCGAGCCTGCGGCATGGACTCCAAGACCATGCCTTCGAGGGTCCGAGCGGGATCGATCGTTCCCACGTGCATGAAGGTCCACGGACCGAACTGGCAGTGGAGCATCAGTCCCGCTCGTCTAGGCCGTTGGAGAGGGCGACTTCGCTCCCGTCCACGGGCTGGAGGAGGAGCACTTCCTCCAGTGTAGCGAGCGTGTGCGTAAGCTCCCCTTCGGTGTCGGGGACCACCTTCTGCCGATCTCTCGCTGCATTTTAGCCACATTGACTACGCGATCTTGCGTGTGGTAAAGTTTTATCTGTGTTTTTGAATTTTGTTTGGCATATTTTCTATTCTTCGCGCGTAGGAAAAGCAACCGAGCACAGTCGCAGGTGTCTTTCTATGCGAAATCCTTGACCACCAGGAAGCGAAATGTCCGAGCTGACTGCAAGCCTGATAGTCGAATTGCAGAGCATCGACACCCCCACCCTGTGCAACGCTCTCGAAGTGCTCGTCCCGCAGCGGCATGGCTACGGGTACACCACCGAGCCTTTGTTTTGTGCGCGGCCCGAGCTCAAGCCCATCGTGGGGATCGCTCGCACGGCGACGATTCGCAGTGGCCGCGGCGTGGGCGGCCAGCTGCTGGAACATGTGGCCGGAGCGGGCCCGGTGAGAACGGCGGTGCTCGTCGGAGATGACTCCAGCCTCGAGTGGGCGCAACGCCGGGGTTACGACAGGCATGGCCAGGTGAACCAGCGCCGGGAAGCCATCCTCGCCGCGAGTACCGCTGAGTACCAACACAGAGCGTTGGCAGCGGCAACCAATGTGGGGACCTACGTTGAACGCTGGGCGCCGACCAGCCCCGATAAGCGCGAGGAGCTGCGGCAACTGTACGAACGGACGAAGCTCGGCCTGCCCAATGACACGCCGCCGGGCGCCACATTGGCAGAGGTGGACTACTTGTTCCCGCCGGTGGCCGAAGTCCTACTTGCCCGCGATGGAGAGGTCCCGGTAGGCATCGCCTCCATTGCCCCGAGCGTGCCCGGGTCTTGGTACAACTGGTACGTAGGCGTGGTGCCCGAAGCACGTCGCCACGGTGTCGCCCGGGCACTCAAGGTTGCCGGCTTCGCCGTGGCCAGTGAAGCGGGCGCCGTGCGCCTGGTTACCCACAATCATGCCGCTAATGATGCAATGATCGCCCTCAACGAGTCGTTGGGCTACCGGCACGTTCCTCAAGGCGATCTTCAGTACCTCCGACCGGTAGCCTTCGCCGAGGCCTGACCGTCCGCAGCTCGACGCGGCCCGTAATGAAGCGGAAGGGCGAGAACCGTCGGGCTAGCAGCGAGGCTTGCAATGTTGGTCGCAAGTGTCAAGACTCACCGAACCTGATCCCTGAGACCCGCTCTGAGCTGGGAAGGTTCATCTTGATTGAGCGTAGTGGAGGCCATCGTCGCTCATCGAAGTTGACTCTTTTCAGGTCAA
>CAYWSR010000500.1:0-1538 GCA_964460385.1 uncultured Occallatibacter sp.
GCTACGAGGTTCAGGAGTCAAAACAGGCGATCGTCTCGAGCTCTCCCGATCAAAGTAAGCGTCCGACGGTCCCCTCTTGACGTAGCGGGAGCGTCTAAGGGGGTAGTGTCCACTTATTTTTAAGTGGACACTTGTTGAGTGGGTTTAAGCGGCTTGGGATGAGTCGGTCTGGAGAGAGGCGGCGACGTTCCAGGGCAGCAGTTCTTCGATGCGGTTGATCGGATGTTCTGTGATCGTTGCCAGAACCGTTCGCAGGTAAAAGGCAGGATCGAGGCCGTTCAACTTAGCCGTTCCAATGAGCGAATAGAGCGACGCGGCTCGGTGGCCACCGGAATCGGCACCCATGAAGAGATAGTTCTTACGGCCGATGGCCACGGCACGTAGTGCTCGCTCCGCGGCGTTGTTGTCGATCTCGAGTTGTCCGTCATCCACGTAGCGCGTGAGGGCTCGCCAGTGGGAGAGGGCGTACCGGATAGCGCCGGCGGTTTCGCTTTTGGTCGAGAGCGAGCGAAGCATCTTCTCCATCCACAGACGCAACTCGTCGAGCAGCGGCCTGGCGCGAGCCTGACGGACCGAGCAACGAAGTTCGGCGGGCTTGCCGCGAATCTGCTCCTCGATTGCGTACAGCGCACCGATGCGGTCGAGTGCCTCGGTTGTGGTGGGCGACGCGTGAACCACATGGACATCGTGAAATTTACGCCTCGTGTGAGCCCAGCATGCGACTTCATAGATGGTGCCGTCGCCATAAAGATGGTGGAACCCTGAATACGCGTCTGCCTGGAGCGCGCCCTTGAAATCCTTCAGATGTCGTCGCGGATGTTCGCCCTTGCGGTCCTGCGAGTAAGCAAACCAGACGGCTGGTGCGGTTCCGAGTCCCGCGGGGCGATCATCGCGCACATAGGTCCAGAGCCTGCCGGTCTTCGTCTTGCCGTTGCCGGGAGCAAGTACGGGAACCGGTGTATCGTCGGCGTGGATCTTCGATGCTCGAAGAACATGCTTGCTGATCTCATCGACCAGCGGAGCAAGCAACTCACTGGCAGCGCCCACCCAGCCGGCCAGCGTTGAACGATCAAGATCAACACCTTCGCGAGCATAAATCTGAGACTGACGATACAGCGGCTGGTGGTCAGCGTACTTAGAAACCAGCACCTGGGCAAGCAGGCCTGGGCCAGGCAATCCGCGGTCGATGGGCCTGGCAGGAGCAGGTGCCTCGACGACGCTCTCGCAACCTGCGCAAGCGAACTTAGGGCGCACATGACGAATCACCTTGAAGCTTGCGGGAATGCGCTCCAGCTGTTCAGAGACATCTTCGCCGAACTGGCGCAGCGCACCACCGCAATCGGGGCAGCAGTTGTGCGGGGGAAGATGGGTGACGACTTCCCGCGGAAGATCTTCTGGAAGAGGCTTGCGTTGAGGGCGGGAACGACGCTTCGGAACTGTCGGAGTCGCGGGAGGCTGCGCCGCTTCGGCTGAAGCCTGTGCGGCTTCTTCGGCAGCTTGAGCAGTCTCCAGTTCTTCAAGCCGGAACTCAAGCTGTT
>CAYWSR010000501.1:0-1534 GCA_964460385.1 uncultured Occallatibacter sp.
GCCTGCCGTAACGCGGCATAGTCGAACAGGCCCTCGACAACAATGACCTCGGGGCGGTGCCGGACCTTCTCCCATGCATACAAGCCACCCTTGGTGCCGGGCAGGAAGCGATGTGAGAAGGCGGCGCCGATGCTGCGGCCGTAGAGGTTAATGAGGTGTCCTCTCTGGCGCAGCGGGAAGATGATGCGCTGATAGAAAGCATCGGAGCCGTTCATGTTGAGCAGGCCAACTTGCCGCAGCAAATCGAAGGAATAACCCTGCGCCATGAGATAACGGCGCAGACTCCCGCCGGGAGAGTAACCGATATCGAGTTCCTTGATCAGTGCGGGATTATGCAGCCCGCGCCGGTTGAGATAGCTCAGAGCCTCGGGGTAGTGATCGAGTTGCTGCTGATAGAAAGTGGCAGTCTGTTCGAGCACGGTGGCGGAGTCGACTGCAGGAATGGTCTGCGAATCAAGGCAGGCAAGGCTCTGGCGGAAGGATAGATGGCGGGATAACTGAATAAAGCGAATCAGGTCCCCGCCCTGTCCGCAGCCGTGGCAATAGAAAACATCCTTGCGCGTGTTCACATAGAACGACGGCCGGGTCTCGTCGTGCAACGGGCAAAGTCCGACGAACTCCGATCGGCCCGCTGGCCGGGAGGCCCAGTTATGTTGCCGCAGATAGTCCAGCAGCGACAATCGCCGCTTGAGTGTCTCGACGTCTTCGCCCACAACGTTTTTTTCGCCTCCGGAGCCCAGCGTAGGAGCAGGTCGCCGGCAATCCAAGGCAAGGATGGTGGGCGAAAGGTCTTTTTCAGAGACGCAAGGGCCAGAGGTTTTGCAAAACCGGAGTTATCCAGGACAATGGCCCAGTCTCGTCAAGCGTCTGACGGCTGCGATCCAGCCAATGAGCTATACGGGTGACGGTCTGACTGAAAAAGGAGAGCGTCGGTTGGGAAGAGTCCAGGCCGCCGGCCCAGCGTTGGACGGTGGTGGGATCTGGCAGACGATCTGGATCCTTGAGCTTCGGCAGCGCTTTTTCCCACGGACAGTGCTCCGCAAAGCGCAACCACAATGCCTGGCAGCGCGCCAGCAGGCTGTAATGCGTGTAAGGGAGAGAGAACACCGGAAGGAAGGTAAAGGTCATCCCGCAATCGGCGCAGCGACCGCGCCGGATCCCAATCCAGTCGTGATACTCGTCGTGGGCCTGCTTGCGGCGCCGGCCGTGACCAATGATCGAATCGTGTTCACAGAAAGGGCATCGGCGTATGATGGTCTCGTCGCAGTGCTCCGCCCAATCGGTTGCAATCTTGTCCGGCGCGACGGAAACTGGGATAAAGAGGACCGTAGCCTCAGAGGGACTCCGTCACGGCGTTGACCTGCCAGGATCTGAAGCCGAGGCGGAGCCCCGCCTCCTGAAGAAAACCAACTGAAAGAAAATATAGCCTCTTATCTGCGGCCTTCGCGCCGCGATCAAAGGCGATTGGCCGGTTAATTACGCCTTATCGACGGCTTTCCTGAGCCTCTCGTCCCTGGCCGGGTGAGTGTCAGCG
>CAYWSR010000502.1:0-1534 GCA_964460385.1 uncultured Occallatibacter sp.
TGCCGCCCAGCGAGACGCGCTGGAATTTGCGTCCCAGGGCGCGGGCGATGGAGCGGCCGAGCGAGGTCTTGCCAACGCCGGGAGGGCCCACAAAGCAGAGAATGGGGCCCTTCATGTCCGGCTTCAGCTCCAGCACGCTGAGGTAGTCCAGAATGCGGTCTTTCACCTTGCGAAGCTCGTAGTGGTCCTCGTCAAGAATCTCCCGAGCCTTGGCGATGTCGATGCGCGTTCCCGTGCTTTTGGACCAGGGCAGAACGGCCAGCCACTCGATGTAGTTGCGGGTGAGCGAGTAGTCGGCGGCCATGGGCGACATGCGGCCGAGGCGGTTGAGCTCCTTGATCGCCTCTTTCTTCACTTCCTCAGGCATGCCGGCGGCATCGATCTTCTGGCGCAGCTCCTCGATCTCGCGCTGGCCTTCATCCTGCTCCCCGAGCTCCTTCTGGATGGCCTTGAGCTGCTCGCGCAGATAGTAATCGCGCTGCGTCTGCTGCACCTGGTCCTGCACCTGGGACTGGATCTTGGCGCGCAGTTGCTGCACCTCAAGCTCCTTGGCCAGGATGTTGTTCAGATATTCCAGCCGCTCGACCGTGCCCGGCGTTTCAAGAAGAAACTGCCTGTCAGCAGTGGTAAGAAACGGCAGCGAGGAAGCAGTAAAGTCGATCAGGCGGCTGGGCTCATCGATGTTGGCGGCGATGGTGCTCAGCTCGTCAGAGAGGGTGGGCGACTCGGAGACGATCCGCTGGAACTGGGAGACAACGTTGCGGACCAGGGCCTCAAACTCCGGACTCGCAGCCGGTTCGACGTCGGCCAAAGGCTCGATCTCGGCGATCATGAACGGTTCGGTCTGCGTGTAGCGTACAAGCCGCACGCGCGAGACGCCCTCTGTAAAGACGAAACGGCTCTGATTGGGCATGCGCACGATCTTGTGCACCGTGGCCAGCGTGCCCACGGCGTGAAGGTCAGAGGGCTGCGGAGTGTCGAGCCGAGGCTCTTTCTGGGCCACGACGACAATCTTCCGCTCTTCGCCGAGAGATTCGATGAGCTGAATCGAGCTCTCGCGCCCTACCGTCAGCGGAAGGACCTGATGGGGGAAGAGAACCGTATCCCGGACAGGGAGGATAGGGACGATGTGCGACTCCTGGTTCGGGCCAGGTCCGAGGGCAGGGTTCGGGAGCGGCGATTTATTTGGCATTGAGTGTTCCTTTATCAACTTTCTTACCATTTGATCACGAAGAAATCAAATGGGTGCAAATTTCTTGCCTTCCTGCGCTTTTGATGCGGTCCCCGTTGCTGACGTTCAGAATCACTTTGACTCCCCGGGCCGATCAGCGGGAGCAAAACGAATCTGCGTGGCCGGCCTGGCTGGCTTTCATCGGTCCCGGTAGACCTCCGGGGATAAGGACCAATCATTTTCTTCACTTACGTCATGGACAAGGCCCCTTCAAGACGGACTTTCGCCACGGGCTGCCAGGCGCTCTGCTCAGAGCGTCTATCGGCAAAGGGAGAGGGAAGGTGAGGTGTAGGGGGTTGTCTT
>CAYWSR010000503.1:0-1513 GCA_964460385.1 uncultured Occallatibacter sp.
TGCCCACAAATTGCCGGAATTCTCCTTTAGAGGCTCTCCCGTAACCTTCAGCAAGATTGCTGGCGACCGAAACGGAACAGCGGCGCAACTGCGAAGCGAGCCCATAGATCTCTTCGCGGGGAAAGCCGCCCGTCAGTCGGTAGACGGAGACTGACAACTCAATGGAACGTTGCCATGCCTTCAGGTTGCGGTATGATCTGGCGCTCGCTCCGCTGGAAAGGGCTTCAACCAGCGTGCTGGTCGCCGGATCCTGAGCTCTGAGCTCTGAGCTCTGCACCCTGGAGTTTGTCATGCGACCATCACCTCCGTGCCGTGGCTGATGCGGCTGCTGCAAAGGTCGGGCAGCGATGCAGCGACAGCGGCAGGCAGGATGCGCACGCGCTTGACGCCGTTGAGCAGAGCCTCGCGGCAGGCGCTGAGCTTGGGCAGCATGCCTCCGGTGATGATTTCGTCACGGGTGAGCTCAGCGATCTGGTCGATGGAGAGCCAGCGCATGACGCTGCCGTCGGCGCCAAGGACGCCAGGGACGTCGGTGAGGAAGACGAGCGCGTCGGCTTTGCAGGCGCTGGCACAGGCAGCGGCCATCTCGTCGGCGTTGATGTTGTAATACTCGCCGTCGAACCCGAGAGCGATGGAGGAGATGACGGGAACGGCGCCCATCTGCCAGATGGCTTCGAGCCAGCGCGGATCGGCCGCGACGATTTCGCCGACGTAGCCGAGATCGTGAGCGGTGCGCTTTTTGCGCGCGCGGAAGACGAGTCCGTCGCCGCCGGAAAGTCCGACTGCGGGCTGGCCGTGCGAGCCAAGGGACGCGACGAGGGCCTTGTTGACGCCGCCGCCGAGGACCATGAGGGCGGTGTCGCGCGTTTCGGCATCGGTGATACGCAGGCCGGAGACGAATTCGCTCTGCTTGCCAAGCTGCTTCAAGGTGCGCGTGAGCTGCGGTCCGCCGCCGTGCACGATGGCGACCTGATTGCCGTCTTTGACCAGTTCGGCGATGGCTTTGGCGCACTCATGCAGCAGCTCGGGGTTTTCCAGTGTCGCGCCACCGAGTTTGACAACATATCTCATTTCAGACCTTCCGCTTCCTGAAACCCGCACATCAGGTTCATGTTCTGTACCGCCTGTCCGGCGGCGCCTTTGAGCAGGTTGTCGAGGCAGGAGACGATCACGCATCGCCTGCCGTCATCGGCAAGATGGAATCCGATGTCGCAGTAATTGGTGTTGACTGAGTATTGAATCTGCGGGAGCTGGCCGGCAGGGAAGACCCGCACCAGCGGACTCTCCGCAAAAAAGCTGCGAAAGAGAGCCTCCACGTCGTCAGGCTGCCTGGCGTTTTTCAACCATATATATATGGTTGCGAGAATTCCGCGCGGAATGGGCAGCAGATGGGGCGTAAAGACGATTTGCTCCTCGTTCAGACCCAGCTGCTCCAGTAATTCGCCAGTGTGCCGGTGGGAGAAAAGGCCGTAGGCGGAGAGATTGTCCGCGGCGTGCATGAAGTGCGTTTTCG
>CAYWSR010000504.1:0-1502 GCA_964460385.1 uncultured Occallatibacter sp.
GGTGAACTGCACCTGTTGCCCCTGTGCGTCAGCAGTTGCGGGAGCGATCGTGATGGACTGAAGCTGGCGAGGCGACATGTTCGCCCCGCTGCCGCATGCAATCGGAAGCATGGCAATAGCCACAGCCGGGAGCCGAGTCGCGCGTCGAAGGTCGTTCATAGCCCACCGCGAAAGTTGAAGGCTTGACGGGTGAATGTCGCCGCCTGTCTACCTCCGATGGGAATTTTATCGCTGCATCCGGGCCCGCGCAGGCAATCGACTTCCCGTGGAATCTGAGCTAACCCACAACCTGCCATCCCGCCGTCGAGGACAACGAAGAACCTTGCCGGCCCACAGGCGCCCCCATAGAATCGAATCCCATGCCCATTGAAACCACGCAGCGGCCGATACGCACCAGCGTTGCGTCGCTGACCCCACCGCCCTTCGATGAAGTGCGCATCGGCGACGCGGCCGGCGAGTACCGTTTCATCCGGCGCGGCAAACACCGCGCATGGGCGTATGTCGTCGTGGCCTTCGTTTTCGAAATCTGTTCCCTTTCCGCGACGATTTACGAACTCCTCAGGCACACAAAGGCTGCGCACAACCCCGATGCAACCATCCTCCTGTCCGTCGCCGCCGGCATAGCTCTTTCCGCGTGGGTTTTCCATGACCGCTGGCGCTGCATTGAAGCCTTCTCCAGCCGTTTCTGCTTCGGCTCCGGTTATCTTGCCCTGCTCACCACCCACATCTGCATGGGGTACGTGCCCTTCATTGCGTCTCTCTATGCGACCTACCGCGGCCTCCGCAAGCTGCTGGCGTCGTAACCAGCTGGCTTCGTCCACTACTCCACACTCCCGCCCCCTTTTCCACCTCACCCGACCTGCGATACTGGACCTTCTATGAACAGTGTTTGCATCAGGTGCGGCGGGATGGGAGTGAAGGTGATTTCCTCCCCAGGCGGCGGTACCACAATCGAAACCTGCATCTGCCAGACCGAGCAACGCGTCGCCCGCCTGCTCACGCGCGCTTCGATCCCGGCCCGCTACGAGCACTGCACCCTTGAAAGCTTCGAGGGCAGGTATTACGGTGCGCACCCATCGCTGGGGGTGGCCCATCTCATGGCGAGCAGGTTTGTCGACGAATACCCCGTGACGACACAAGGACGAGGCCTGCTCCTCACCGGTTCCATCGGCGTGGGCAAAACCCATCTGGCCGTCGGCATTCTGCACGCGCTCATCGGCGAAAAAGGCGTCCACGGTCTTTTCTGCGATTACCGCGAGCTGCTCAAGGAAATCCAGCACTCCTACAACCCCCAGGTCGCCACTACGGAGATGGAAATCCTCCACCCCGTCTTCGACGCCGAGGTTCTCGTCCTCGATGAGCTCGGCGCCTCCAAGCCCACCGACTGGGTCTGGGACACCGTCGCCCTCATCCTCAACACTCGCTACAACGACAAGCGCACCACCATCATCACCACTAACTACGAAGACCTCGCCCCCGGCGGCTCCAACGGCAGCAACAGC